>NZ_JBPNYQ010000005.1:0-203145 GCF_051235485.1 Pseudoalteromonas nanhaiensis
ATTATTGATTGAAAAAGATCAGTTACCTGAATTTAAGTAGGGGCAACTGATCAAAATATATGTGAAAGAGTACTAGGCGGCCTGTTTGCATGGGAAATTGACGCAGATAATGGTGATATCCTCAACGCAATGCACGAAGCACTTGGCGGCACAGTCACTGAGCCTAGCAATAGAGCGCCCGTGCTATCTGTATCAAGCACAGTATCTGTTAACTCAGGCGAAAGTGTATCTGTGACAGCATCGGCAACTGATGCGGATAACGATCCGCTAAGCTTTAGCTGGACCGCTGACAGCGCGTTAACAGTAACGGGTGAAAATTCAAATACCCTTGTTATCACAGCGCCATCAGTGACTGCTGATACGCAATACACGGTTGCTGTGACTGTGAGCGATGGCGAGGCAAGTGTAAGCCGTAACGTTACAGTGAATGTTGTAGCACCAACAACAGGCGAGAACCAAGCACCAGTGGTTGCGGCAATTGCAGATAAAACCGTGGCAGAAGAGGCGAGTGTGGCTGTAGCGGTTTCGGCATCTGATGCTGATGGCGATGCGCTTTCATACAGCTGGACAGTGCCAGCAGGCTTAACGTTAGTGGGCTCAGGAGCTGATGTGAGTTTACAAGCGGGCAGCGTTGATGCTGATACTAGTTATGTTGTATCGGTTTCGGTAAGTGATGGTCAAACTGCAACAGCAGTGAGCTTTAATGTCACCGTGACAGATTCTGGCACAACAACTCCGCCAGATGGTGAAACCAGCTGGAGTGATACTGCAATCTATGTAGGTGGTGATAAAGTAACGTACAACGGCGTAGAGTACACAGCTAAGTGGTGGACACAAGGTGATCGCCCTGATTTAGGTGGCCCATGGGAAGCAAGTTCACAACCAACCGACGGTAATGGTGATGTTGTGTGGCAAGCGGCGGGTATCTACAACGGTGGCGACCAAGTCACTCACCAAGGCAATAAATACGAAGCGAAATGGTGGACTCAAGGAGACGAGCCAGGTGTCGCGGATGTATGGAAAGCACTTTAAGTGTAATAACCACATTTAATGCCCATCATTAAAATGTGATTTCCCTTCAAAGCAGCCTTATGGCTGCTTTTTTGTGGGTAGCAATTAGCGAGATGCGATAAAAGAGGTTATGACGGGGTGTAAATGTGCTGCTACGAGTTTGCTGCCGGGTTAGAAGAAAAAATACAAAAGTAGTTATGAACCATATCCTAAGCGAATTCGTAAAATTGTTTATGTAACAACCCATTTAATAAACAGAATAAGTACCATGAAAAAATTTATATATTTAGCCGTTTTATTGCTTATACACACTACCTTTAATAACACAGCATTAGCTCAAGAAGATAAGACAGTTTTAGTTCCCCTTCCATCTATTGATGATTTCACCAAAGGTGAAGATGGCTGGGCATTTGGCTTAGGTGTGGGGTTAGAATATGAATCTGCTTACGAAGGATCTGATGAATTTGGACTGGAGGCACAGCCAGCCGGTGCCGTGCAATGGCGCAGTGGTGATAATATTTATTACTTTGCAGGAGAAGCATTTGGCTGGCGAGGATTACTTAATGATCAATGGCTGCTAGATGCTTTGATTGGATTTGAAGAAGGTCGAGAAGAGAGTGATTCTGACGATGGCAGATTAGATGGCCTTGGTAATCAAGAAGAAGGGTATGAACTAGTTTTACAAGCTCGCCGCTCATTTACCCAAGATTGGCGTTATTGGTTAGTTAGTCGTTTCGTTGCCAGTGAAAACGGCAATTTAGCCTTATTTGGTGTTGGACGTCGATTCGGTGAGCAAACGGACGGCACAGGCTCTGAAATCAATCTTGTGTTTGTAGTACACGACAGTGAATACGCCAATAATGGCTTTGGTGTTGATGCTATGCAATCACCGTCATCAGGCCTAGAAGAAACAAATTTAAGTGGTGGATTGCGCTCGTTTGGTATTGATTATAATTACCGACAAAATCTCAACAGTGATTGGCAAATCTATGGTGAAGCGTTATTCGAGTATTTTAGTAGTGAAGTCAGAGATAGCCCTATAGCACGCAGTGATTACGAAGCTGAAGTGGGCGTTGGCGTTATTTATAAGTTTTAGTTTAACCACATATTTATTAACTGAACTAGGTAAGCCAGTAGCTTACCTTGGTAAATACTAAACCATATTGCCACCCTCTGAACGCAATGACATGACCATTCATTGCGTTCACATAATCTTTTTACACTACCTAAGGCAAATTCAAAATCTTAAAAAGTGTAGCCAACTGTTTCGATTAAAAACAACACCTAATTACTAGCAAAATAAACCGCGAGAAATAGAAACCTAGGTTCGGCTTTGATAAACACAGCTAACAATTTACTAGAAGTGGTTTTATGTCTGCTTCGTGCTTATCACAGCCTGTCGGATGAAGCCCTTGCTATTCATAGACACAGCAGGAGAGCTTCTGCACTGCACCCACGTAGCAGAGGCTTTATACCGCGCGGATTAACGCGATTTGCGAGACAAGAAAAACAACATAAAACGCGATATAAAATCGCTACTACATGCTCTAATCTTGAAACTAGTAACTTTCCCTTTCTTATTTTATACACTGGTCTTTCAGGTATTATCAACCATACTTGAATAAAGCGGTCTCTAGGTAGTTAAGCTAAGGTGGGTTGATGGGGTTAAAAGCGCTGTTTTTACTTGTTGTTGCTGTAGTAAGCAACTCGGCTTTTAGCTGCGATAAAACCTTAAAAGTGGGAATTAGTCAGCAGTGGGCGCCGTATACTTTTACGCAAAATGGAAAGCTCACAGGTATTGATATAGATGTGGTTAACTTAGTACTTAAAGAAGCTGGGTTTTGCGCTAAATACGTCATTATGCCTTCGTCAAAACGGGGCTTTGCTGAACTAAAGCATGGCAATGTTGATCTGTTGCCTGCGGCGAGTTATAGCAAAGAACGAGATGCATTTAGTTATTTTTCAGAGCCTTATCGTCTAGAAGTCATGCGGTTATTTTGGTATCCGAAACCATTTTTAGAAAAGCTTGATCTGCAAGGCTTGCTTGAACAACAACAAATTATCTTATCAAACAGCGGTAGTTATTATGGCCCCGAATTTTCACACTTTAGTACTGTGGAAAAATATAAATCGCAGCTGATCACTGTCCCTTCGTTACGCCAGCGCGTTGCTATGCTTAGCGCTAAGCGGGTTGATTTTTTTATTGATGACGAATTAGCAGGGCTTTATTTAATTCAAAATAATCAACACAGTGGTATCGCCCTTCACCCCTATATAATACACAATAACGATGTGTATTTGATGCTGAGTAAAGTAACTTTGGATGCTAATGAAAGGGCTGCGATTAGCCAAGCAATTGTGTCGAATAAGCAAGCGATAAAAGAAATTATCGCTCGCTATGTTACAAATTAACCTAAACGCGTAACACGAAGTTTTATGCGGCCCGCGTTTGCACCATAAAAGCGGTTTAGGTCGTTGGCAAAAGGGCAAAACTCGCCTGATTTTGCAATCCGAATATCGGCACCTTCGGCAATCTCAAACAAGTTTTCGTCGTTGTTGTCTATTGCGCCAATCAGCGCAAACCATTGTGCGTGTGGCAAACGTCTAAATGGTTCAAGCACTGCCATTGGAATTTCTTTCACTCCAAGTTGAATATTGTCGCGATGCCAACCGCCGGGCCCACAGCTGATACCATCGTCATACCAAATTTGTTTTGGGTAGGGAGTGAATCGATAGGTACCACCTTGCTCTAACATTAAGCCTGTATGATTGTACTTTTCGGCGCCATACACAAATACATCTTTACTTTCATCTATGCTAAGTACCGTCATATTTTGTTTATCAAGTGCAATATGTGGGCTTAATCCTGTAAAACTTAAACGAGTTTCATCACTGTAAAGTACATCATAATTAAGGCTCTTTAGTGATTCAGGACGGTAACTTGTTAAGCGATTGATACGTTCTGCAACCGTGTAATGAATAGTAGGTGGGTGTTCGCTTTGTTCGTTATCAACCAACACGCAACACTCGCGATCTACAAGCTTGAATAACGGATTGAACCAAAAATAATTTTGCTGATGGCTCAGAGCAAGCGGATCTGGGGTTACTGTCACATCATCTTGCGCTATCAAATTGCGATGCTCAGCTGGGAGCAAACTGTTGTAGTTTATTTCTGCGCTTGTCAGTAGATTAAGTGAGACACTTTGTTCAATCAACCACTCAATGGCATAACGTAAGCAAATATCTGCTAATCCATCACGATAATAACCGCCACCTACGTCTGAATGAGCTCCCGCAAACCATATTTCTTCAACATGGGGGGCTTTGTTAATTAATGTTGGCTCAAAAGCACGGCGCTTTTCATCAAGAGCCACGCAATGAAGGGCTGATTTTATATTGCTTGCTAGCGTGTAGTTTTCAAAAATAACGTGCTCTGCACCGCGGGTTGCTTTAGTTACTTTTGAAAAACCAATTGATGCCACAGTGTCAAATACACAAAGGTATACGTCGTCACTGATCAGTGGTTCAAGGCATTTTGCAAAGCGTCGCGCAAGAGCCGCACCGCGGCTAAAACCGGTTAATAAAACTTTATCACCCACAGCGTAGTAGCTTTTAAAGTCATTCATTGCACGGTTTAAAATGCTGGCAACGTCATCACCTCTAGGAGCTAAGGCTTGGTTAAATAAACGCTTAAAGCGACTACCTTGAGTACCTATACCTTGGTAATAAAAACTAAGCTGGCTCGGGAAGGGGGTCTCAGGTTCACTATTTAGTGCACCGCCAAACAGTAAATGAAGTTTGAGAATATTTGAGATACTGGCGTCTTCTTTGAAGTGTGCGGCACTAAATTGTTCTGCATCACGAGGCTCACTGCCCGTGCCATCAAAGTTGAAAATCAGCGTTTTAGCGTTCATAGCGTCATTCCTTTAGTGGTTTGTCATAACATACAGAGCATTTATTAAAATTAGAAGACAAATTCATAGCGCGATAAAAAAATACGGGCTTTGTTCTGACAAAGCCCGTATTTTTTTATCGTTATTTATTAACTTACTCTCGCTATGGTGTGCCTTTGTAATATGCTGAGTAATACCTCGTAATCTTTTTCGATATCGATTAGCTTATGTTGGATATCTTTAAGGTTATTTCCTTTGCTAGCAGCGAGTACTTCTAACTCTGTAAAATGCTGATGTAATTTAGTGGCGCCAACGTCACCACAGGTGCCTTTTAGGGCATGGCTTATTGTGGCAATACCGTGATAATCTTGCTCTTTAATTACTGTGATTAACTGCGTTATTTTTTCATTAGAACTGTCTAAGAACATCTTACACACTTTATTAAGAAGCACTTCGTTATTCATCAACCGGGCAAGGGCAGCTTCTTTGTTCCAATGAATTTTTTCGTCGGTAATTAGCTCGCTATGTTCTGGTGCTGTGGTAACTTGCGCCTGATTTTCGGGAGCTTTGTTCTTCGGGTGTGGCTGTTTAGGAAACACTGATGATATCCATTTTGCTGTTGTCATGATTAATTTATCAGCACTAATGGGTTTAGTTATGTAGTCGTTCATTCCTGCATTTAGACATTTATTACGTTCACCTAACATTGCATTTGCCGTCATAGCAATAATAGGTATATTAATATGATGCTCTCCTGCAGCTCCATTCCTAATTTCTGTGGCGGCATCATAGCCATTTAATACGGGCATTTGACAGTCCATCAACACACAGTGAAAAGGATCATTTACATCTGTATTTGCCAAAATATCTACAGCTTGTCTACCGTTTGAAGCCACTTCAAAGCGAAGTGAAAGACTTGTCAAAGTACCTTTAGCAACTGCTGCGTTTATCTCGTTATCATCGACTATAAGTATCTTTGCACCTTCGACGCTGGCGTCAATGTGTGTTTGCGCATCGCTATCTCGACGTTTTTGATTTTGCACACTCAGATCTTGTGCAACTCGTTCATCGGCGAGTTTTAGTAAAAACTCAGAAATAAGCACTGGTTTAGATAGTCGTGTGAAAGAGCAAAATCTTGCCTGAGGGGGTGGTTCTGTAGGATTTATTAGCACAACTAATTTAAATGGTAATGAGCTTGAACATTCATTTTCACAATAACTATCTAACTTAGCTAATAGTGGGTTTCCGGGTTCTAAAATAAGGGTTTCGAAAGGCATACTCTTAGTGAGTTCAAAGTCTTCAATGTCAATATTGGATAGTTCTCCTCCATACACGTTTATGAGTTTGGCCATACTACTTTCGAGCTCTGGGTGCTTAACAAAAAGTGCAAATGTTTTGCCACTTAAACGCTGATTGCTAGGGGATTTTTGAACGTCATTAATTTTTAAGCGAATCGAAAACTCAAATGTACTACCTAGTCCTTCGATTGACTCAAAACTTATTTCGCCATCGAGTAAATTTGCAAGTTGCTTACAGATTGAAAGCCCAAGCCCTGTACCGCCATATTGTGATGCAATAGTGCTATCTGCTTGGGTAAATGCATTAAATAACTTGCTTTGATGTTCGTCAGGAATACCTGAGCCAGAGTCTTTAATAGTACATGTTAATACGGCGGTGTTTGTATCAATGGTACGGGTGTATGCTGAAAACTTAACATAACCAGTTTTGGTAAACTTAATCGCGTTATTAATAAGGTTGGTTAGTACTTGTGAATAGCGATGAGGGTCAGTGACGATAGAATTAAATTCTACATCGGCGATGTCTAATATAAATTCTAAGTTTTTCTCTTGTGCTTTAACGGCCATGCTGCCAGCTAAGCTTTCAAAAAACTTAATAGGATTAAACGCTTTTTTATCAAGGTCTAACTTGCCTGCTTCAATTTTAGATAGATCGAGAATATCGTTTATTAACACGTTGAGGTTATTCACACTTACCTCAGTCATTGCTAAGTAATGCCTTTGTTGATTACTAAGTGATTCGCGTTTAATTAAATTCAGAGTACCAATAATACCATTTAATGGTGTACGCATTTCATGGCTGATATTAGAGATAAAGGCGCTTTTAACTTGGCTGGCTTTTTCAAGTTGTGCGGTTCTTTTTGCAACTTTAACTTCGAGCTCATTGTTAGCTTGCTTTATTTTGTTGCTAGCTTCTTTTTCGAGAGTGTTATCTCGAATAATAATTGCTGTGCCGCATTGCTGTTGATGCTCGTTAATAATGGCAGAAAATGAGACTGTTAAGTGACAGCTAGTCTGTGACTGAGGTGTAAAATCAATGTCAATTTCATATCGCTTGCGACTATCTCTTAACTCGGTACATACCTTTTGTATATCGATATTTGGCAAAAGTTTAAGTGTATTAATGTCGGTGCCGAGTACTTGCTCTCGTTGAAAGCTAAATAAATTTGTTGCTGCTTTATTCCAGCTGGTAACAACCCCTTTGTTGTTTATGCTAATGATTGCATCTTTAGAGCCACTAATTATAGCGGATGATACGGCTCTTGCCTGAGCAAGCTCTTGATTGCGCTTGAGGTTTCGATAAAAAACACCAACATAAAAAGCAAAAATAGTGAAACACCAAGAAAGAAAACATACGTACTGATCCGTCGCTCGAGGCGGATTTTTGCAATGTCGTCATGGGAGAGTAAGATATGAGATGTTATAAAGCCTGATTCAGTATCACCTGAAAGTGGGATTTTGCGACTGAACACTTCACTCTTTTTATTATTATCATAGGTAGCGTTAATACTCACTAAGCCACCGAGGTTTTCAGTATTAGTTTGATAAGTGGTATTCCAGCGATTCGAAGGTGCAAGATCTCGGCTAAAGTTAAAACGTTGATCTGGATGTATAAGAAAGTAACCCTCATTATCTGTGAGAATTAAGCTGTGAGGAGTTTGAACAAGCTCAGACAGTGAGTTAAACAGAATTTGGGTATTTACATTGGCTATAATAAAACCAAAACGTTGCATGTTTTCATCAAAAATAGGTAAAGCAAGTCGCAACATTGGTTTGTATGGAAACTCAAGCTTACCGTATTCACGGTTTAAGGTAATGGCAGATAGGTACATATCACCCAAAGAAAGCTGCGCACTTTGCTGATAGTAATCACGACTACTTTTATTCTGTAGTTGATTGAACGTTTTTACAACGATGCCACCGGCAGCTCTATCAACACGAATCAATTCTTGGCCGGCATCTTGAGTACTGATAACCCGTAATTGCTCAAACTCAGAGTTTGCCTGTATGAAAGCAACAAAGATAGTTTCAAGTCGTTTTCTCCATTGTGCAGTTGTCGTGTTGTCGAGGGGGTCATTGCCATTATTTGCCGCTGCTCGTGCGAGTCCTGCAATAGGCGGTGTGGAGTATAGAAAATGTAAGTCATTTTTGTATTTACTGATATTTTCTTGGACTTGAAGGGTCACTGTACTACTTGAATCCTCAAGACGTGATTTAATCGAAGTAGTTAGCTCTTTTTCTAATTGTTGTTCAAATACAAAAATAGCTAAACACAACACCGTCATAATAAATAAAAAAGCCCAATAAAATAGATGACGACTTTCTGAATATTGATGAGAAGTTTTACGCACAAAGTTGTATGACATCATCTTAATCTTAGTTGGAAGGTGTTATTTTCGATTACATTGAGATTAGGCAATGATTGATATTTCAGCAAGTAGGCAAACGCTGCAGTTTCTGCCTCGATGTTTGGCTTGATACAGTGCTTTGTCAGCACATTTTATCAATTGTTCAGAATCTAAGTTTTCGTGCCCCTGTAAGGTAGCGCTGCCAATACTTATAGACACCGTTGTCGCTTCTGGGTTTGGGTGGGTGATATTTAACGCTTTAATATTAGCTAATAGTTTATGAGCTATATACTGAGCCCCTTGGATATCAGTATCTGGTAATACACATAAGAACTCTTCACCACCAAAACGCACAGTGGTGTCGGTTGAGCGGTTAACACTTCTTTTAATCTCTTGAGCGACTAACTTTAAACACTCATCACCTTGTTGGTGGCCGAAAGTATCGTTGTATTCTTTAAACCAATCGATATCGATCATTAACACCGAAAGAGGATTATCATAACGTTTTGCTAAACGAATATTTTGCTCAAGTGTACTTTGTAAGTAGCGTCGGTTATTTAACCCTGTGAGGCTGTCTTGTTCGCACATTGTTTTTAGCAGGTCAGCTTGCTTTTTGATGGTTAAGTGAACTTTAACTTTATTCAATAAGATATTGCCGTATACGGGCTTAGAAACAAAATCAACACCGCCCACTTGCCAGCATTTATCCTGAGCTTCAAGATCCATGATAGAGGTAATAAAAATAACCGGGATATGACTGTACTGAGAGTGTGCTTTTAACTGCTTACATACATCTAAACCATTTGTGTTGCCTAGATTAACATCTAAGAGGATTAAATCAGGAGAGTGAGACTCGCACATGGGCAAAACACTCTCACCGCAATCGGCGGTGAGAGTTTTAAAATGCGGAGCAAGTAAACTTTCAATCACTGTTGTATTAATTGGTTCGTCATCAACTATTAAAATAACAGACTCATCAAGTTTTAAATCGTTGGCTGCCAAAGGTTGCAAAATGATTCCTCTAGTTGTTGTATAAAGCGTAGCCGCATTTTTTAAATTCCTATAGTTAAAGGTGCTAAAAAATAATTTTAATTGGCGATGGCAATAATAAAGGACTAGAGTTTTCTTAATGATTTTAAAAGAGGCGACGGAAGTGCTTTTTACTCATCAAGAGAACAAACCCAGTAAAATTATGGTTGTTGATGACGAGCCAACAAGCTTAATGATTATGTTAGAGGCTTTAAACGACCTTGGTGAGATTGAATGTGTCGATAATGGCGCTGAGGCGCTTAAAAAAGCGGTATTATTTCAACCAGATGTTATTTTACTTGATATTGAAATGCCAGATATGGATGGCTTTGAGGTTTGTAGACAGCTTAAAAACAACCCTATCACCCAATCAATTAGTGTCATATTTGTAACTTCACACAATGGACAAAAATTTGAATACCAGAGTTTTGCAAGCGGTGGTATCGATTTAATCATTAAACCTGTCGATTTAACTATTTGTCGTTTAAGAGTACAAAATCAATTAAAAATTAAACATCAAGAAAGACAAATTCTTGCAGCAAAAAATGATATTTCAACGTTGGTTGAGCAAGTTCCTGTGTATATATCTTACTGGTCAAAAACAGAGGAAAATTTATTTAGTAATGATGAAACCGCCCATTGGTTTGCAAAAAGCAGTGAGCAAATGCTTGGTTGTTTCGCTAAAGATGTATTACCTGAAAAGCTGTATGAGGCTTTTCATCGTTGTTTAACTGAAGGCATAGAGCAAGAAGTTTTAAATATACAGTTGCCCAGTCCTCGTAATAGGATTGAATATGTTAGAGCGCAAATAAATTTAAAAGTAATAGAGCAAGAGGTTACTGGTGTCATTCTTACTCTTTCGGACATCACCTCTATTACCAATACAAAAAAACAGCTATCGAATGAATCAGAACGTCTACGAGTTATGCTCAATTCGATTGGTGATGCAGTGATTGCCACGGACAACAACGCAATAATTAACTTTATGAACCCCATTGCAGAGCGTTTGACCGGATGGCATGCCGATGACGCAAAAGGCAGGCATATTGAAGAAGTTATGAACCTGGTTGATGCATCATCAAATACACGCTTGGTGAATCCTATTTTAGTTGCTTTAAAAGAGCATCGTATTGTTGCAATGGCCCTTAATAGCCAATTGGTTGGTTTTGATGGCCGTGTTCATCGCGTTGAAGATTCTGCAGCTCCTATTCGTGATATTGAAAACAACATTATTGGTGGCATCATCGTTTTTCATGATGTCAGTGAGTCGGTAGCAATGGCAGTAAAAATGACCCACTTGGCAAATCATGATTTATTGACAGATTTGCCTAACCGAGTTTTGCTACATGATAGGGTGGTTCATGCGTGTAAAGTCGCCTCAAGCATGAAAAAAAGTGTGGCTTTGATGTTGATAGATATCGACCACTTTAAATATTTAAATGACACATTAGGGCATCATAAAGGCGATTTGATCATAAAGCATGTTGCCAATCGGCTAGAGTCATTGCTTGATTTAAATACTACACTCGCACGTATTGGTGGCGATGAGTTTGTGGTGCTGATCCCCGATGTAAAATCGACAAGTAACGTAGATAGTATTGCTCTAGAAATTATAAATACGATGGCAATGCCTTTTCGCATTGATGGCCAAGATTATAACTTGTCTGTGAGTGTTGGTGTGAGTATGAATCCAAACGACTCATCTACCGCAGAAGAGCTTATGACTCATGCAGACGCTGCTATGTACAGAGCAAAAGAACAAGGGCGAAACCGGTTTTGTTATTATTCTGATGACTTAGAACATCAATTTAAGCAGCGTCAAAGCATTGAAAAGCTATTAAGAAATGCAATTGAACACGAAGAGATAGACGTTTATTACCAACCCAAGCTGGCTCTTGCCAGTGGGGAAATTGTAGGCGTAGAGGCTTTAGTACGTTTACGGGATGAGAATAATAACCTTGTCTCGCCACTGGATTTTATTCCGCTTGCCGAAGAAACGGGCTTAATTCATGCGTTAGGGTTATCGGTTTTAAAACAAAGTTGTGCTGCAGCCAAAGATTGGGCTGATAAAGGCTATAAAATAAAAGTAGCGGTAAATATTGCCGCGAAACAATTTACTGACAAAAACTTTTGCAATACTGTTGCTCAAACACTCCAAGAGACAGGGCTTCCAAGTGAGTTGTTGGAGTTAGAGGTAACAGAAAGCGCACTGATGCATGATTTCGAAGAAATCAAAAGTATGTTGAATAACCTAGCTTCGTTGGGGTTAGCGATTGCTATTGATGACTTTGGTACAGGTTATTCAAGTTTGTCATATTTAAAACTGTTTCCGGTGGATGTGTTAAAAATTGATCAGTCATTTATTCGCGATATGCTCACTGATACGCAAAGTATGGATATTGTTAGAACCATTACAAGCTTAGCGCATACTCTAAATTTACAGATTGTAGCGGAAGGAATCGAAGAAAAAGCACATTTAGAGAGTTTAATTGAATTAGGCTGTGAGCTTGGGCAAGGGTATTATTTTTATAAACCAATGCCCAAAGAAGCGTTTGATGCGTTGTTAGATTAAGCCATAGTATGACTGTACAAAATACCGCAGCCAATTAACACTAGAGCTATACCACCAATCGCTTCAGCTTTTTTACCAACCCAGCCACTGATGACATTGCCAAGTAATGAACCAATAGTGACCATTATCGTTGTTGCAAGGCCAATCATGGCGGCTGCTAAGTAAATGTTTACTTTCATGAATGCGAGGCTGATACCCACTGTCATAGCATCAATACTAGTACCAACAGCAGTAAGTAAGGTGGCCATTAACGAGCGTTTATTTGTTGCTGTTAATGTATCGTCTTCATCGTCATCTTCTTTACGGCTTTCAAGCAACATATGAACACCTAGGCCTACCAATAGCACAAAAGCAATCCAGTGATCATAGGCTTCAACATATTCAGCACCTGCACTGCCAATTAGCCAGCCGATAACAGGGGCAATGGCCTCAATACAGCCGAAGATCAAACCCAATTTAATCGCACTTAAAACGCGCGGGCTTTTTAGTGTACTGCCTTTAGTGATTGATGCGGCAAATGCATCGGTAGACATAGCAAGTGATAATACACTCAGAGTAACAATGTTCAATTTTTGCGCCCCACAAAAAGTGCGTATTATACGCACTAGAACTTTAAACAGATAGGTTAATTTTTGTTTTTAGGGCTCTGTATTGAACTTATAAAGCGCTATATTGATAGTTATTCATGAGTGTACCTTCAGCAGGTGTGAGTTTTGGCTCAAGTTTAATAAGCGCTTCATAGACGCTTGGAGCGAGTTCTTTGAGTCGTTGTACCCGGCTAAAATGATTTTGCTCGAAATGGTTAACAAGCTTGAGTGCATTTGGCATATAGTCAACAAGATTTTGCGTGTTATAACTTTGCTCAAGTGCTTGATCGAGAATATCTAATCCTGGTTTTGAAAAGTCGTGGGGTACTCCCAATTTGATTAAAAACTCAATTGCTGTATTTGAGTGATCAGTCGCATAAAAATACATATCCATGTCAAATGTATCTGTTAACGAAAAATCAAAACCATTTTCGGCTAATGATTGCCAATCTGATAGTGGAAGATTCTTCAGTAAGTAAAGGGCGCTTGGTGGAGTTGGGTTAGCTCTGCTTTGCCAAATAGCGTTCATTTGTTCGATATTTTCTAAGGTTTTTGCAAGCAGTAAATTCGTTTGGTGCGTGCTGAGTTTGGCACCCTGCGTAATAGTTGCGAGGGCATTAAAGTCGTTATTGTTAATTGCTTCTTTAAAGGCATCTGGTTGATAAGGGGTTTGTTGCCTTAAATCACGAAAATGCATGAGATGCCAGTAATGAACAAGCATGGGGTCAATCTCTTGCAACATGTCAGCGGTCAATGGGCCTTGGCGCGCTTCGAGTTGTTTTATTTCATCCATTGCTTGTGAGCGGGTTTTAATCGCTTCTAAATTACTTAAATCTTGTTCTACCTGTTGGCAGGTTTCATCAGCGGGTTTAAATTGTTGCTTTTGCTTTTCGTAGGCACGCAGCGCGTCTGAAATAGCTGAATCATCTTTGCTTTGATGCTTGAAGGCTGCTTTGTTTGCAATCAGGGGAATATCGCTTAATTCATCAAATGCTTTTGCGGCAAATTGATCACCTACGAACAATAAGCTGTTTGGTAAAAATGATGACTTAAACATCAACAAGCGATCTTCTGATGTGCCTCGCACATGCTCGCCATGGGCTTTGTAGCCTTTATCCTTAAGGTACTTTAATGTCTCTCGGTGTTTGTTTTCAATAGGTTGTACTTGACTGTTTGAGCTACCTTTTAAGTTAACAAGAGCGATATCCATCGCCGTGAATACATCGGGCAGATTGGTTGGCTCAATACCGCGCTCATTCAAAAGCTCTAATATCGGCACATTGAACTCACTGACTGCAACATCAGCCAGATTTAAATAGAGCTGCTCATGAATAAAATTATCACTCATGGCTGTTGGTACACCGCTTAACTGTGCCGTCTGCGCTATTAATGCTGCTATATACGTATTGGGTAAGTTGCTTTTTATGGCAATGGCTATGTCATTTATCGTAAAGTCTTTTGTCGATATGGCATTTTCAAATTCTGTCTCAGTTAAACTATGCGCATTTAGAATAAATAAGGTTGACGGCGAAATAAGTGCCGATGGACCTAGCTGAAAAGGTGATTTTAAATACGTATTAAAGTTATCAGTGTTATCTAATAATTTGTATAGCGCTGTTTTATTTACTTGCTCTGGGAGTGGTACGTCGAACATGATTGAACGGGTATTAATGTTCAGAGACTCAGCATTAGATGTTAATTTTTTAACAGTGTCGGCATCAAAATAATCAACAACCTCAAGTCCTTGCCAGTTTTTTAATATACTTATTGAGTCTGCATACTGAAACTGCTCTTCGGCATTACTTTTAATTGCGTTTATCAGTAAGGACTCAAATGAGCGATAAGATATTTTGGTTAGCTCTGAATAACTTAAAATTTCTGAGAGGGGTAAACCGTCTTTGAGTGCTTGCTTAAGAGCAGCATCAATTTGGCTATGATCAGTGGCCGCTTGTGTGGCTTTTATACTTTGTTGCTCACACTCAAGTTTTGCATGTCGTAACTTTTTTAGAGCTGATGCTTTGCTGGTGTTTTGTTTATTTACATCTTCAGTTACAGAGCTCAGGCTAGCAACATTATTAGTGTGTATGGGCAATTCAGCAGTAACTGTCTCGCTTTGGGTCTGTTTATCAAAGTACAGGTAGGTTCCTACTGCACAAAGGCCTATAAATACTGTGAGTGAAATACCTTTTTTCATATTCAATCCATGGACTTAACTTGCAGAAATTGTATGGCTTTATATTGTGCTGTCAATGACTTAGGGACGAAGAGCATAAATAGCCGACAAACAACTGATTTGTCGGCTATGTTTTGCACTGTAGCCTAATGCAGTTTCATTTTTGGCCTAACAACGCGCAGTACTTTTTCGCTGATCCACAATGCAAAGGTTTTTGCGCTGCCATGAATGGCACGTTGATGCATACGATAGAGCGAAATATACATAAATCGCGCTATTTTACCCTCTATAAAAAAGCTATTACTGGTTAGGTTGCCCATTAAACTACCTACCGTGCTGTAGCGTGACAAATTAACTAAAGAGCCATGATCACTGTAGGTAAAGGCACTGAGTGGCTGATTTTTGAGTGTGGCTATTAGGTTTTTTTCAACACATTGTGCCATTTGATGGGCCGATTGCGCTCTTGGGGGCACTTGTGTGCCATCTTCTTGGGTAAATGCGCAGCAATCGCCAATTACAAAAATGTCGTCGTTAACACTACTTTGCAGGTATTGATTCACCTTAATTTGATTATTGCGGGTGAGTTCAAAAATACCAATGTCTTTAATGAAATCAGGGGCTTTTACGCCTGCAGCCCAAACCATGATATCGGCTTTAATATGTTCATCGTTTTTGGTGATAAAGCTGTTTTCTGTGGCCTCTTTCACTTGCGTGCCTTCGCGTACTGTTACTCCTAACTTAACCAGCTCACGTTTAGCCGAATTTGCAATGCGCTCGGGTAAAGCGGGTAAAATTCGCGGCCCGGCTTCAATTAAATCAATGTGTAAGCGTTTAGCAGTCATTTTATTAAGGCCATACATTTTTAGCATGTCTGACACATGATAAAGCTCTGCCGACAGCTCAACCCCGGTTGCACCACCGCCGACTATAGCAATGGTTAAAGAATGCTGCGGATCATCATCTTGATGTAAACGGGTGAAGTTATCGAGTAGGGCATGCTGAAAGCGTTCAGCTTGTTGGTTTGAATCAAGGTAGAAACAATGCTTGTTAACGCCTGGGGTATTAAAGTCGTTACTGACACTGCCTATAGCAAGTACTAGGTAGTCATAACTCACTTGACGCTCAGGTAAAATACGGTGGCCAAGTTCGTCTTTTAACTCGCTTAAAGTAATGGTTTTGTTGGTTTGATCTAAGTGGCAAAAGCTACCGAGTTGAAAATTATAATGATGTTTTGCTGCATGAGCTGAGTATACAACGCCGTCTAAATCGGCATCAATCGACCCCGTCGCTACTTCATGAAGTAACGGCTTCCAAATATGGCTGCGGTTTTTATCGATTAAAAGTATCTCTGCTTGGCGTTTTTTCCCGAGTTTGTGTCCTAATTGTGTTGCCAGTTCTAAGCCACCAGCGCCACCACCGACTATCACGATTTTAGGAGGTTGGTTAATCATTACGTTGCCCTCAAAAGTATAATACCTAAACACTCTTGCGAAAAAGCGCTTAGGTATTGCAAATCCATCCATCAATACCCCATGGCAACCCACCCATTGTGCGCCTTTTTGATGGTTTTGTCAGTACCCATTAAGAACAATGTAGTTAACTTAGTTATATGAATGACCTTGGGAGATTGAGCCAAACACGTTAGTATGGCTAATTCGCAGTAAGAGACCTATCATTACCTGAAAAAGGGAATGACAGTGAGGGATCAGGATGACTACACCACTACACACTTCGTTGAATCAATACTTTGGCTTTAATGAATTTCGCCAAGGTCAGCAACAAACCATTGAGCAGTTATTAAATCAGCAATCGTCGTTGGCAATTTTTCCAACTGGCTCGGGTAAATCTTTGTGCTATCAATTAAGTGCATTGCACTTACCTAACTTGACCTTAGTGGTATCGCCATTATTGGCACTGATGAAAGATCAAATCAGCTTTTTAAATAGCAAAGGTATTTACGCGGCAAGCCTTGATTCAAGCCAAACCAGTGAGCAAAGTCATACGGTAATGAGTGATGTGCGAGCAGGGAAGGTGAAAATTTTAATGGTCTCAGTTGAGCGCTTTAAGAATGAGCGCTTTCGTGAATTTATTAAACAAGTGCCTATTTCAATGCTGGTGGTCGATGAAGCGCACTGTATATCTGAATGGGGTCACAACTTTAGGCCTGATTACCTAAAACTGCCGCGCTATCGTGATGAGCTTAATATTCCATTGGTACTGCTACTTACAGCAACCGCCACTAAAAAAGTAAAGCGCGATATGTGCGAGCGTTTTGCTATTGCCCCAGAATGTGTGGTGCAAACTGGCTTTTACCGAAGCAACCTCGACTTATCAGTGCTCAGTGTTGCAAGCCAAGAAAAATCTCAGCAATTAGCCAGTATTATAGCCAGCCAACAAGGAGCTGGGATTGTTTATGTCACCTTACAACATACCGCTGAGCAAGTGGCCGAAGGCTTGGCAAGAGCGGGCTTTAATGCGGTGGCTTATCATGCAGGCCTTGAGGATGATAAACGCTGGCAAATTCAAGATGATTTTATGGCGGGTAAAATCAATATCGTTGTGGCAACCATTGCTTTTGGGATGGGCGTTGATAAGTCTGATATTCGCTTTGTGATCCACTATGATTTGCCAAAATCGATTGAAAATTATAGTCAAGAGATTGGCCGCGCAGGGCGAGATGGTGCGCCGTCAAACTGTTTTACCCTAGCAAACCTTGATGGCTTAAATACCGTTGAAAACTTCGTTTATGCCGACACTCCCGAGCAAAGTGGGATTGACTATGTCATCAATAACATTCGTAACGAGCAAACGAACAACCAGTGGGAAATGCAAGAGTACAGCTTATCCAGCGAAAGTAATATTCGTGCTTTAGCGTTAAAAACCTTACTGGTGCAGTTAGAAATGCAAGGGGCTATTACACCTTTATATGCCTATTACGCCGATTTTAAATATAAGTTTTTAACGGATCAAAATGAGCTGCTTGGCCAGTTTGATGCTGACCGACAAGCGTTTTTACAGCAGGTATTTAAACATACAGAGTTTAAGAAAATTTGGGGCACACTTAATTTTGATGCGTTAACCCGTGCCACTCAAGTTGATAGAAAGCGCGTGGTTGCAGCGCTCGATTATTTGGCTGAAAAGGGCCACATAGCCCTTGAAACTAAACGTATTACGCAAGTGTATGAGGTGAATAACTCGGTAATAAACCACGCTGATTTAGCACAGCAACTTCACCAATACTTTATCGAAAAAGAACAGGCTGAAATTAAACGTATCGCCACTTTAGTACGCTTTTTTGAGCTAGATAGCTGCTTAAGTTATAACTTAGCCCGCTATTTTGATGACCAAAATGCACCCCAGCAATGTGGCCATTGTTCAGTATGTAGAGGCCATCAGGTAAAAATTAGTTATTCATTAGTGCATCAAATGCCTGAGCAAAATGTGATTACCAGTAAAGTTGCTGAGCTTAAACAGCACTTAGCCGCTAAAGGGATTAGTGATGTGAGCATCGATACTCAGTGCCGCTTTTTAGCGGGCATGAGCGTGCCTTTATTTACTCGTAATAAAGTCAGGCAACTATCAGGTTTTGGCCTTTGCGAACAGCAACGCTACAGTGACATTAAAAGCTTGCTACAGCAGTTGTAGCGGATAGATTAATGTTTAATAAATATTTATAGTTTGAAATATACAAAAACGTGTATAAAGTTTATTCGCGAAATAAAATTATACTTTCTATATAAGGCTTTGAGTTTTTAAGGATATAAATGTTAGCTGTTACGGAAATTGTCAGACAATTTAAACAAGGCCAGACGACACCATTTTTGTGTAGGACTGATAATGATGAGCAATACATTGTAAAAGGTGCTCGTGCTACAGCTAAAGGGTTGGTTAAAGAGTGGATTGCTGCGCATTTATGTAGAAGTTTTGGTTTACCTAACCCTGATTATGATCTCATATATGTTGATGATGCACTTGTTGAATATGGATATGATGATCTTGGTCCTGGTATGTGTTTTGGTTCTAGATTCATACCTAATATTCAAGATGTTACATTTGCTGAGTTGGAATTTTTATCAAATGAACTTTTAAGAGATCTCTATATTTTTGATTATTGGATAAAAAATGATGATAGGAATCTAACAAGCCTTGGAGGTAATCCAAATCTGTTCTATGAGCCCTTAAAAAAAGAAGTTTATGTACTCGATCATAATTTGTCTTTTGAACCTAATTTTTCTTTAGAGAAGCATAAAGAATTACACTTAGGCAGGTCAGCTTGGAATGATCCGCAGTTACCACTTTGGAGCCGGGTTGAGTACGAAGATAAGATGGAGGCTTCATTAAAAAATATTGATGCTGTCATAAACTCTTTACCTGAAGAATGGCTTGAATATTATGATTTAGATAGCATTGAGAGTGAAATAATCGTAGTATTAAAACAATTTAAATTGGCAAAATTTTGGGAGGATATAAGATGAAAAATTTATGCAAATACTCAATCATACGTTTTATGCCTTTCAGTGAAACACAAGAATTTGCCAATGTTGGAATATTATTATTCTCTCCAAAAACAGGTTTTGTTGACTACAAATTAGCACCTAAAAGCTTTGGTCGAGTTACAGAATTTTTTGACGATTTAAACGGTGAGCTTTATAAAAGTGCTTTAGTTACTTTTGAAAAAGAATTAACAAGAGTGAAAAGCTTAGGCTCTAGGTTTTATGGCGAACAACAAGTTAAGTTGCTTGAAGAAGTTACTCGGTTCAGGGAAGGGATTGTTAGTTTTAGTGAGACAAGAGCTGTACTGCATGAAGCTCCTCAAATCGCACTTGAACAGCTATATAACAAGTATATAGCCAGAAACTTTGTGACTAAAGAGTACCGCGAACAGCAAATGGTTAAGGCTCTAAGACAAGATTTAAAAGATAATATCAGGGGCGTGCATTATACTCAGCAGAAATTGCCTGCTGGCTTGGGTGTTCAAATTGATATTCCTTTTGTAACAAAAGGAAGTCAAATTACTAAAGCAATAAAGCCATTGTCTTTTAATCAAACAAAACCATTAGCATTAATAGAACACGGTGAACAATGGATAAATCGCGTTAGGCGATTAATTCAGGCTGGAGCTATTGAAGCACAAAACATGCTATTTACGCTTGAGAAGCCCAAAAGCCAAAAAACAGAGTTTTTAAAAGCATACGATGAAGTTACTAATGAAATGGAAATGCTTAATACAAAATTCACTCTCTTTGAAGATAGGAAAAGTATCTACAGTTTTGCTACTAGTTTTGAAGATGAAGAATTTAAGTTAATTTCTACTTAGAAATTCCAAATAAAGTCCAAAGGCAACCTTTTCTTGGTTGCCTTTTTTACAGATTTTTAGCCAATTTGAATACTGGTAGTAGGGTAAGTCAAAGGTTGGCTGTGCTGGCGAGCAAAACAATAAGCAAATGTTAGTGGCCCAACTCGACCTATCAACATCAGCAATATGATGATGAGCTGACTAGGCGCACTTAAATCCCCAGTAATACCTCGCGAAAGACCTACGGTACTGAGTGCCGAAATTGCCTCAAAGGTAATATCAAGTAACGACCCTTGTTCAAGCTTGGTGATGATCATAATGCTGGTAAAAGCGATAAATAAGTACAGTATCATGACGCTTAGTGCCTTGATCACCAACTTGTCGCTCAGCTGGCGGTTAAACACGGTAACCGTGGTTTGCTGTTTTAAATAGCTGCGCATCGCTAAAATTAGGATCACAAAGGTGCCTAGTTTTATGCCGCTCGCGGTGCTGACTGAACCACCGCCAACCACCATCAGCAGCATAGTCAAAAGCGTTGAATCTTGACTCAAACCATCAATCGGTAGGGTATTAAACCCTGCGGTACGAGGTGTCACCGCTTGAAACCAAGCCGTTAATATCTGCTCAGACGTTGATAGCGGCGCTAATGTTGCGGGATTGGCGTGTTCAAAGAAAAAAATCAATATAAATGCGATGCAGTTGAGCACTAAGGTAGCAATTAACACCAAGCGGGTATTGGTTGATAGTAATGACCAGCGCTTTTGTTTGTAGATATCAATCAGCACCGTAAACCCTAAGCCACCGATGATAAATAAAGTGGTGATCACCAGGTTTACGGTTATATCGCCTTTGAATGCCGATAAGCTATCGCCACTTAACGCAAAACCCGCATTATTGAACGCCGAAATCGTATAAAACAGACTGTGATAGGCGCTTTTTAGTGCGCCGTAGTCATCGAACCAACTAATAAAGAGTAAGCAAAATGCCACCGACTCAATCACTAATGAATACACTAAAACATACTTAGCAACCTTGATCACCGAGGTTAAATCGTTAGTGTCAAAAGCGCGGCTGGCGAGTAAGCGTTGCTGTAAGCCTAGGGTTTTTCCTAAACTTAAAATTGAAATCACCGCCACGGTCATAAAGCCAATGCCACCTATTTGAATCAGCAGCATTACTACGCTTTGACCAAATACAGTCAGATCAGTACCGGTGTCGATGACCACCAGCCCTGTTACTGTAACCGCAGAGGTTGCCGTAAATAATGCATCGAGCCAGCTGATCGGTTGGGTGCTTGCCATTGGCAACATGAGTAAGCCCGTGCCGAGCATAATTAACACAATAAAGCCGATAGTGAGCACTAAAGGTGGGTTTACTTTTTGCCGCTTACGACACTTTACACCGCTAAATTGTTTAGGGTAAACATTGGCTTGCCAGTTAATCATAATGCACGAAACCGTTTTGCTAATTTAGTTAAGTAGGTTTTAGAGCCCAGTAACACCAGACTATCTCCGTGGCGCAGTTCGGTGTCGTTAGTCAGCTCTGTATTGAAATAATCATCACGTCGTAGTGTGAGCGGTTTAATATCGCTATTACGCTCTTTGAGTAGCCAGCCAATTTTGCGACCTGAAAGTTGCAGATCAATGCCTAGTTCAACAATAAATGTGGATTGGTTAAGCGGGAAATATTGATTAACCATTGGGTAGTTAAGCGCTTGTGCAACCCTTACGCCCATTTCTTCTTCAGGGTGAATGATGCGGTCAACGCCGAGTTTACTTAGTATCTGATGATGGCTTTTGGTACAGGCTTTTACCCAAATTTGCTTTACGCCTAAGTTTTTTAAATGCAATACACATAAAATACTGGCTTCAATATTCTCGCCAATGGCCACCAATACGGCTTGGCAACTGGGTAAATCTAGCCGTGCTAATTGTGTTTCATCACTGGCATCAACCACCACGGTAAAACTAAGTTGGTCGGCATAATGATTAACGGTGCTTTCGCTAATATCGGCGGCACACACTGTATGACCTTGTTTTGAAAGTTCTAAACAGGCAGTTACGCCAAAACGTCCTAATCCGATTACTGCAAACTGAGCCATTGTCTTTCTCGCTATTGTGGGTACGCGCTAAATGCTAATAGCAAAAAAACAGAAGTCTTTAGAGAGCTTGAAAGCTTTATAAAGATTTTATGCCGAGATAAAAAAACTTTATAAAAACTTTATAGTGACAAAATTGAAAACCCTTTAATCTAATAGGGACAAAAAATAAGTGAAAAGATGATGCAGTCAGTATTCAAAATACAGTATTTAAAAGCCGCATTTTTAAGTGTGTTGATGCCACTTGTGGTGGTGCTTGCGATATTTCCGTTTCGAGAACTGTTTACAACCACCGATATTGTTATGTTACAGCTGCTGTGGGTGACCTGGGTTGCGGTGCGCAGTAATCGTCGTGTTGCTGCGCTTACTACCTTGGTGAGTGTTGCCTGTACGGACTGGTTTTATGTGGTGCCTTACTTTACTTTTCATATCGAAAATATTGAATATGTGGTCACCTTTTTGGTGATGCTGATTGTGGGTTTAGTCATAAGCCACCTAGCCGGTGAGCTCAATACTAAGGTTCGCGATGTGCAAGCCCATGCAAGTAATAGTCGCTTATTGTATGAATTAGCTAAAAAACTTAATGATCTCGATAGCCTTGAGGAACAAAAGCAGCTGTTTTTAACAACCATGGCCGCACATTTAAAGGTCGCATGTGATTGGCAGTTAACAGCGTCTAAGCAGTTTATTTATTTAAATGAGCAACAAGCTGAATTTGGCGGCATCGCGTTTGCTAAAGCGCTTAATGCCGAGCAACTTGCTTTGGCGAATACAGCGTGCTCTTTACTGTATCAGGTTCAAGAAAAAACCTTACTACGCGAGCAATCAGCGGCGATAAAAGTACAGGCCGAGTTAGAAAGGTCAAAAAACACCTTGTTGCGCAGTTTATCCCATGACTTACGAACACCATTAGCGACCATTATGGGCGCATCAAGTATGTTGGCTGATGATGATATTCAACTAAGCTCTGAGGTTATCAAAGAGCAAGCTGCTAATATTTATGAGCAAAGTAAAATTCTTAACCAGCACTTTGATAAAGTCATGGAGCTCAGTAAAGTGAATAAGTTAGCTGAGAATATTAAATGGCAAAAACTACCCATTTTGACCTTAATTAGCGAAGCTAAATCACGCCGTCAGCAACAACTACATAACTTTAAATTGCACATCGAAGCTCAGCAACAAAGCATCTGTTTTGGCGATGAAACCTTACTTGAAATTGCCTTTGCCAATATGCTCGAAAACGCAGCTCGTTACGGAGATGGTTCGGCGAACATGCAATTTATTGAAACACAAGACGAATACCAAATTGTGTTAACTAACCCTTTTGCTAATAAGCACGAGACGAGTCAAGATGAAGGCGTTGGCCTAGGGAGTGTTATTTGCGATGTGGTTGCTAAATGTCATCAGGGGCGCTTTGAATTAACCCTCAATGAGCAGACAAAGCAGGCAACAGCTATATTAATTTGGAGTAACAGCCGTGGCTAATATTTTGGTTTTAGAGGACTCACCGCCTCTGCAAAGTTTTTTAAAAACACTGCTCAAAGCAAGTAACCATGAAGTCAGTGTGTGCGCGAAAGGGCTTGATGCGTTTGCACTTTTAAGCCAGCAGCAGTTTGATTTAGTGCTGCTTGATTTAGGTTTGCTCGATATGGATGGGCAAGATTGGCTGGTGGAGTTTAGGCAGTGGAGTCTGCTCCCTGTTCTGGTACTTTCTGCGCGCGACGGCGAAACAGAAAAAGTCACCGCCCTTGATAACGGCGCTAACGATTATCTGACCAAACCATTCAGCGCAAACGAATTACTAGCACGTATTCGGGTGCTTCTGCGCACACAAACAACACCAAGCCTAACTTTGCAATGTGGCGATATTCACATCGACCCGCATAAACATGTGGTGCGTAAAGGTGCTGAAGAAGTCAAACTAACTAAAAAAGAGTACGCTATTTTGCTGTTGTTATTTCAGCAAAAAGACAAGGTATTAACGCATAACGCTATTTTATCTGAGGTGTGGGGAGAGCAGTATATTAATCGTCCTGAATACGTGCGTGTACATATTGGTCAGTTAAGACAAAAGCTTGAGCAAAATGCGGCAAGCCCTAAACATATCTTAACTGAGCCCGCTGTGGGTTATCGATTAGTTGATTGAGTTTAATAATAGTCACGACTTTTTTAATTTGCTGTTGAGCTTATAGGCTTTTTAAACTATTGTTTTAGTTTACGAAAATAATGAAAAGGTGCTTGATAATTGGCTACTGCTGATCAAGGTGGCAAACGGATATTTTCACTTTCAAATAAACAACTTGAAGAACTCATTGCTGCAATTGAGCAAGCAATTGAATGGCATCAATGTTGGTACAAACGCTTACTGCGTAGCCTTATTGCCAATGTACCAGCATGTGAAGAAGATCTTGACGATAATGCTCATGCATTATGCGAATTTGGCCTTTGGTTTAATAAACTCCCCTCTAGTTCTAAAAATTTACACCCGTATTTTGCTGAAATTGAAATTGCGCATCAAAAAATGCACCACGGGGCTAAAGTACTTTTATCTTTGAATGAAGCTAATTCAAAAATCCCGGTCAATCTTTTGGATCAATTTCATGAAGATTTAGATAGAGTCCGCTATTTATTTGAGGCAGTGAATGAAGACTTCTCTAAACTTTTGCATAATCGTGATCCCCTAACAGGTGCAAACAACCGCACTCATTTACTTAGCAATCTGCGAGAGGAGCTTGAGCTTGCGAAAAGAAAGTCACTTAGCTGTGCGTTGATTATGATCGATCTCGATCATTTTAAACGTGTTAATGATCAATATGGTCATTCCGTAGGAGATAAAGTATTGGTTGCTCTTGTTAAGTGTATTAACTCTCACCTAAGAAAATATGATCATCTGTATCGCTATGGCGGCGAAGAGTTTTTAGTATGCTTACCACAAACAGACCTAAAAGGTGCTCAATCATTTGCTGAGCGCTTGAGAGTCGGTGTTGAAGAACTTGAAATAGATATAGGTAAAGATAAACAGATAAAAATTACCGGCTCTTTTGGGGTCTCTTCTATTCGCGCTGACGATGATATTGAAACAGCAATAGAGGCTGCGGATAAAGCTATGTATCAGGCAAAAGAATCGGGACGCAACCAAGTGTGTGTAACCTGATTGGTAGGTTTGCAGCTTTATTTTCTTGAAGAAGGAAAACAGTGACAGTTTATAAATTGTCACTGCATATTAGATCAGTCGTATTTTGCTTCTAACTCATTGGCTGTGTGATAGCTTTCGTGAGTTTTTAGCTGCTCAAAGTAGCGTTCGATTTCAGGGAAGTACGACAGCTTACCCGCCTGAGCAACTTGCTCTACAACAAAAGACATCATGAAATCAGCACCGGTCAATGTGTCATCGACTAAGTACTGCTTACCTTGTAATTGCTGATTAACATAGCTCAGTATTTTTGCAATTTCATTATCGGCATAGTCGGCAATAAAGTTAGTTTGACAGCCGTCTTTAGTAATAAAGAGTTTTAGTAAAAGAGGCACCATGGCAGAGCTTTCAGCAAAATGCAGCCATTGCTGATAGTCAACATAGCTGTCGCTTTGCTGGCTTGGCATAAACTTGCCTTTGCCGTACTTACTAATTAAGTAGTCAGTAATTGCGCCAGACTCGGTAATTACTTTACCGTTATCTTCAATAACGGGCGATTTACCCAGCGGATGAATTTGTTTTAGTTCATCAGGTGCTAAGAAGGTTTCTTTATTGCGTTGATAAGCAACAATGTCGTAATCGACACCAAGCTCTTCCAGTAACCAAATAATACGTTTAGAGCGTGATTTATTTAAATGGTGTAATTTAATCATTCGTTATCCTTAAAAATGGCGTAGCCAAGCTGACTACGCCTTGAAATTTAAATTGGCTGCTGAACTTGCACGACAGTTTTACCGAAGTTCTCACCATTTAACATCGCATTAAAGGCGTTCAGCGTATTTTCGAAATTAGCTTCAAGATGCTCTTTATATTTGATTTTTCCTTCGCTTAACCATGTTTGCATGTCTTTTGCGAATTCCTCATAACGATGGGCGTAGTCATCAAAAATAATAAACCCTTGCACTTTAATGCGTTTCTTTAAAATGTGACCCATAAGCATAGATAAGCGATCTGGACCTGGCGGCAGCTCGGTAGCGTTGTACTGTGATACTAAACCACATAACGGAATACGTGCTTTTGTATTCAACAGGGGTAACACGGCATCAAATACATGGCCACCGACATTTTCGTAATAAACATCAATACCATTATTACACGCTGCGCTTAACTGCTCTGCAAAATCATTTGCTTTGTGATCAATACAGGCATCAAAGCCTAGGTTTTCAACGGCATGTTGGCATTTTTCTTTACCGCCAGCTACGCCAACGACCTTACAGCCTTTTAATTTGGCTATTTGCCCTACAGTTGCACCGACAGGCCCTGTAGCTGCAGCAACCACGACTGTTTCGCCCTGCTTTGGCTCACCAATATCTAAAAGCCCCATGTAGGCGGTAAAACCAGGCATACCCATAATACCAAGTGCATACGAAGGATTTTCAGGGTTTTTCCCCAGTTTCATTAAGCCTTCAGTGTCGCTTATTGCGTATTCTTGCCAGCCCGTATAGGCCAATACCCATTCACCTTCTTGGTAGTCGGGGTGGTTTGATTGCTCAACTTGGCATACGGTTGCGCCTACCATCACATCACCAATCTTTACAGGAGCAGCATATGATTCAGCATCGCTCATTCGTCCTCGCATATAGGGGTCAAGTGATAGATAAATGGTTCTGAGTAATACCTCGCCATCTTTTGGCGCTGATACTGAGTTAGTTTTTAAAACAACATTGTTTTCATTCGCTACGCCACTTGGGCGAGATTCAAGAATATATTGACGATTTTGAATATCAGACATACTAGGCTCCTTTTGCCAGCAGTAAATTAAGATACGCCTTTAACGTTTTGCGGGCATAACATTAAAAATCAACACTAAAATTGTAATTACTTGATAACGCATCCCCTTTTTTAGGATGAGTTTTTGCGCTAAATATGGGAACGGTGTATGCTGTTTTAAAATTAAGCTAACTTAAAAGGATAGTAATGAAGCGTATTTTGTTAGTGGGCTTGGTGACTGTTAATGCTTATGCAAATAACGACGTGTTATCGGTTGATCCAGTGATGCTGCAAAGCGGTAATTTTGCATTTGAAAATGATGACAAACATTACCCAAAGCAAAGTCAATTTAGCATTGTCCATAGTGTATTAATGAGCAGTGAAAGTGGTCGTCGTTTAGCTGTTGTGACGATTGAAAACAAAGCATCAGGCTCGCGTATTTTACAGGCTGACCACATTATGGCGCTGTTTGCTGATGGGCGTCGTGTACATCCGCAAAGCTTTGACGAAGGCATTAAGTTAGATGATGGTGAAAGGCGCTCTTTGACCTTATCTTTTGGTGAAAACGAATATCCCATATTAGCAGTGTATACCAGCTTAGATAATTAAAAGGATTACCATGAAATCAACGCGTCATTTTTTCGTTTTGAGCGCACTTATTTGCTCACCAACTGCGCTAGCGATAGATAGCCAAGACTTTGTTAAAGATAACGTTTTTACTCAAGGCGTTGAAGGGCCAACCATGTATAACGGTGCCTTGTACGCGGTGAACTATGCCCAGCAAGGAACCATTGGCCGCGTTGATAACATGGGCAAAACATCGTTATTTGTACGGCTACCAAATGACAGCGTTGGTAATGGCTTACAGTTTGACTCGCAAGGTAATTTATTTATTGCCGATTACGTGAATCACAATATTTTAAAAGTACCTGCAGGCAGCAATAAAGCAGAAGTGTTCGCCCATAATAGCAACATGAATCAACCCAATGACATTGCTATCACCAAAAGCGGGGCGCTGTTTGCAAGTGACCCTAATTGGACGAACGAAACTGGCCAACTTTGGCGTATTAATGCAGATGGCAGCACGCATTTACTCGAAAAGAACATGGGCACCACCAATGGTATTGCCGTTAATAACGACAACACTAAGCTCTATGTGAACGAGAGTGTGCAGCGAATAGTTTGGCAATATGACCTAGATGAGAACTTAAACATTAGCAATAAAAAAGTTTTGATTAAGTTTGCTGAGCATGGCTTAGACGGCATGCGCGTTAATAATCAAGGACATGTGTTTATCACTCGTTACGGTGCAGGAAAGGTGCTTGAAGTATCGCCTACCGGCAAGCTATTAAATAGCTACCAATTAAAAGGCCAGCATCCAACTAATTTGGCCTTTAACGATACGCAAAGCAAAGTGTATGTCACCATGCAAAAGCGCGGTGCAATAGAAGTGATTGAACTTTAGCCTTGCTTTGCTCGCGTTATAGCGGCGTTGATTGCCGTTTTCGCTTGCGGGCTATTTTGCCAACAACTTGAATGCAGCATTGATGCTACACGTTCAGCAATGGTGTTGGCATCAAACCCGGCTAACTCCTCAAACGATTCAATACCGATTTCTTCAAACCGTTTTATCACCATAGGCCCCACACCTTTGAGCGCTAAAAGCGCGCTGCGTTCTTGCTGGTTAAATGGCATTTTTTCGCTCCTTGTTGATTGAGTCTATAAAATGATGAGGGTTATCTAGTCCTAGAAAAACAATGTTGATATCACCAATAGGCTCAATGAGCGTGATTTTAATATTTGGGCAACCTGAATAATTATAGCGCTTGATTGTTCGAGCGCGTGAAATGAAATCGGCATTTAAATCAATGGTTTTGATATTTTCTAAAGCAATATTGTAAGCAGGATATAGCCCATAGCGAATAACGAGTTGCGTTTTACTAATTGAAACAGGGCGCTTTGCGACCGCTCGGTACTCTGCAATGAAGAATAAAAGGCTAAAAATAGTTAAACCAGTGATAATGTTTGCTGCTAATGATGACCATACAAAGTGTAAAAATAAATGCATCAGTGGCAGTTCTAACAAGATAATAAAAATAAAGCCAAGTAAGTTAGCTTGTGATCCATCTTTTTTATGGTAACTAAAATGTTGTTCACCAGTGAAATAGCTTGGTTTAATGTGTTTAGCGTAAAATAAGAAAGCCCACATCCGTGTTTCGAAACATAAAAAGTTTGCAATTACGCTTTGTTTGAAAAGCTTATTAATTGGTCTTTCTATAGCTATATCTGGATCGGCTTGCTTGCCTAAAGCGGATTTTATTGCCAGGTACACAGTAATGAGAGCACTTAGCTCTAAAATTACAATCAAAGCTAAAAGCCCGTAACGACCTTGCTCTAAGTAATTCATTAAAAACTTGTTTTGTTCGGGAATAATGTAACTCCCCACTAAAATAGCGAGTGAGCACAACATCAAGGCTTTTAAAGCTGCTTCTTTCTTATTTTTAATTAATATTAAGCAAAGTACAGGTAATACTATCAGTGCATCAAGCAGGTATAACCATTCAAAGTTTGCTTTACCAAAGTCATTTAACGGGTGGCTACCTTGGTAATACATACCCCAAAAAAGACTAATACTAATTAGGAAAATAAATGGGATTTTTGACTTTATTGATTTGAGCATTACATCTTCCTTGCTGCTTTTTGTTGCTCATATCATAACCAACAATCTAAACACTGTCCCTTTTTTATTGTTGATATAATTACAGCCTGTTTAAAATAAAAAAGCGCACCGGGCAGGGTGCGCTTGAGGGGATCAATCCTGTGTAGCTAAAACAGTAGGATTAATTAGAAGCTTGGAGCATATCTCAGTGAAACACCGACTGAGCGGCCAATCACACTATAATCACTCACAGTGTTAAAGTGGTTTGCGCCTATTTCAGGTGTTGGTGGTTCACGGTCTAATAAGTTATCGACACCAAAGTTAACAGCAAGTTCCTCATTAACTTGCCATGCAGCGGCAAAGTCTAAGTAATTTTGTGCTGAAATTGTTTCTGAACGGTCAACAGCATACTCTACTTCACCAATTCTGCGCCAGCCAAGTTGGAAGTTCATGTTATCTAACTGCCAATCAATGCTTGCTCGGTGTTTGTAGTCAGCTTGTAAAACACTGGCAAAGTCACCCGAACAGGCACTGCCATAAGTTCCTTTACAGTCAACTTCAGGCACTGTACTGTTGTTTTGGCGCGTTTGTTTAGTAACAAAGTTACCTTGGTACGAGAATCTAAAACGACCACCCATTTGCTCTGGTGCATCAATGACATAATTTGCTGCAACGTCGATACCTTCTTGCTCAATTGCGGCTAAGTTAAAGTCATTAACGATAGCTGTGCTAATGAAACCGGTGTTTGGATCGCGAAGTACCGCTCCACACAATGGGTTGTTCGGGTTCGGGTCGTCAACATAACAGCTTTGTAGCGCAGCACCTGGCTGAATTTGGCTTACCGCATCTGTTACGCGAATACTGTAGTAATCGAGTGATAAGTCAAAGCCTTCTAAATAGCTAGGTGTGTAAACAATGCCTAATGTATCTGACTCGGCTTGCTCAGGCTTAATATTTGGGTTACCACCATAGGTATATTTTGCTGTACTTGAGTCGAACTCAGTGCCAACTGGCGGCGCACCAAACGCAGCACATTGGGTCGCATCACCGGTACCAAGTAAACATGGATCGCCGTTATAACGCCCTGCTAGTCGTGGTACAAATTGATCGCTATTTTGGTCAAATAATGATAACGATAGCGCTGTGATTGGGCTGGCAAACTCACCTAAGTTAGGTGCTCTAAACGCGGTTAAGCGGTTTGCACGAATACGAATATCGCTGTTAATTGCCCAGTTGATACCTAGTTTGTAGGTGTCTTCTGCTTCGGTATTTGAGTAATCAGAAATACGGTAGGCACCTTCAAAGCTAAGCTCTTCAGCAAAAGGTTTATCAACTAAGATAGGCACTAAAATTTCAGCGTAGAACTCTTCTGAGCTAAAGCTTGCATCCATATCAAATGCGCTGATAGACGCAAAGCTGGTACCGTTTCTAAATGCATCGCCCGGTGTTTGTTTACCGGTTTCTTTACGGTATTCATAACCGATTGCAAAATCGATAGCACCGGCTGGTAATTCAAATAAGAACCCAGAATCACCCGATAGTGTTGCTGAGATCACACTTTGAGTACGGTCGCGAGTGGTATAAAGCAGCGGATCGCTAAAGTCGCTGAAATCATGGTTGGGATCAAAAATATCCACTGAATTTGCAAGGGCTGCAAAGCGACTATTACCACTGTTATCATTGCGATACGCATTATTATAAATGGTGGCTACTTCGTCGGTTTTACCGTACTGACCATATACGTCATAGTATAGGTAGTCTGTTATATCACCTTTTAAACCTAGTTGAAATTGCATTGAATCACGTACCGCTTCGGTGTGTTGCACACCTAAACCTAGGTTACGTTCAACATTAACAAGGGCATTGCCTTCACTGTCAAACGTCAGTTGGTTGCGTAGTTCATCAGGAATATATGCATTGTCTTGCGTTAGGGTTACTTGCTCGTTAACAAAAATCGGTGTTTGGCCACTGGCACCAGCACCATTTACGGTCACTTTAGAATACATTGCGCGGCCATAAGCAATGGCACTGTCGCTGACATCAACGTCGAATAATAAGCCCGCAGAAAAACGGTCCATTGGTTGAGTTAAATAACGATCAGGAGTGAAATCAGCTGTTTGACGCTCACTTGTTACAGCACCAGAATCAGCAATACCGATACTATTGCCAGATGCAACGTCAGTATAATAACCACCGCTGTTGATCATGCTTGTTGAGTTTTCAAGCGCGTAGTCACGCTCGCCGGCTAATAGTTCTTTACGCTCAGTATAACCGATATAGCCAGTTACATGGCCGCTGCCATCGGCAATGTCACCGCCAAAAATAGCTTCAAAGTTAAGCTTTTCGTTACCGCCGTCGGCACTTTCGTAACTGGTTGAGAATTCAGCGCCAGTAAAATCATCGTCTAAAACAAAGTTAACAACACCAGCTACGGCATCGGCACCGTAAACCGCTGCTGCACCACCAGTTAATACATCAACGCGTTTAATTAATCCGGCAGGAATGGTATTTACGTCAACCGAGTTACGAAAACTAAATGGTACGGCGCGAGTACCGTCAATCAGCACCAATGTGCGGTTTTGGCCAAGGCCACGTAAATCAATGGTTGATGAGCCGAAAGAGTCACCCACTGTTGCACCTGTGCTGTTAGCACCTGCTGCAGCCTGTGGTAGTTTTGCGGTAATATCTTCAACGTTCACTGCGCGATCTAAGTGAATTTGTGCTTCATCAACACTTACGACAGGGCTGCTTGAAACCAGCTCAGTTCGTTGGATGCGTGAACCTGTAACAGTGATCACCTCAGGCTTTTTAACTTGTTCGGCGTCTTCTGCGTGGGCATAACTTATTACTGAACTTACAGCTAGAGCTAAAGGCGAGAGCAGCAATAGTGAGCGATGTCCGGTTGTTGTCTTTGCTTTCATGATGATTCCCTTGCGTTTTATCATTTAAATCAACGCAGGTTGGTTTACTACCTAGACCATTTAGTTAATTTAAAGAGTCATACTTTTTGTTATGATACGTCGTGTTCTCCTTTTGGGGAGAACACTGGTACAGTTTTAAAGCAATTTAAAAATCTTTGCAATAATTATTCTTTAAATCTATTATTTTAAAATATAAACTATTCCAAGTCGTCAACCCGCTTATTTACATCTAATAAGCTGATTTTAAGTGATTTATTTATGCATCAACATATTGAGAAACTGTATTTAAGCGCAAAAAAAGAAAAAAAATTAATTATTGGTCTGATGAGTGGTACCTCGTTAGATGGTCTTGATATCGCTCTATGCGAAGTATCAGGGCAGGGTATGAACACCCATGTAGAAGTATTAAAGTTTACCACCGTTGATTATGACGATGATTATAAAACGCGTGTAAAACGAGTGTTCGCCAAACGCGAGTGCGACCTTGAAGAAGTCACTTTACTCAACCCATGGATTGGCCAGTTACATGGTGAAATGGTCGCAAAAACGTTAGCCTCTTGGGGGGTCGAAAATGAGCAGATAGATGTGATTGCCAGTCATGGTCAAACAATTTATCACTGCCCTAAAAACCAACATAAGCGCCCAGAATATGACAATGCAACGCTACAAATTGGCGATAGCGATCACCTTGCAGTGACTGCTGGCATTACCACCATAGGTGATTTTAGACAAAAACACATAGCAGCGGGTGGTGAAGGTGCACCGCTTGCTGTATATGGTGATTATTTATACTTCACAAGTACCAGTGAAAACCGCATATTGTTAAACATGGGCGGCATTGCAAACTTAACCTACTTGCCAAAATCGGCTGATCCACGAGCGGTTTTTAGCTCTGATATTGGCCCAGGCAATACCATTATGGATGCCTATGTACAGCGTTACTTTGCACCCCTTCATTATGATAAAGATGCCGCTATTGCAACAAAAGGCGCGGTAAATGAAGCTTTACTCACTGCGCTGTGTGATGATGCATTTTTTGGTTTAGGGTTTCCAAAAACCACCGGGCCAGAAGTGTTCAATCTAGACTATTTAGCAGCGGCACAAGCACGTTCAAATACGCAAGCGTTATCGCACTTTGATGTTATGGCAACTTTAGTGCAGTTTTCAGGAGTCATGATTGCCAAGGCAATTAACCAATGCAGTGAAGGCTTAACTGATGTGGCTGTATACGCCAGTGGTGGTGGGGTTCATAATCCATTATTAATGAAGATTATTTTGGCTCATTGCCCAGAGCTTACTGTAATAAATAACACTGACTCGTTAGGTATAAATCCAGATGCAAAAGAGGCTGTGTTATTTGCTATTTTAGCGAACGAATGCTTGTCGGGTGGGCAACAACGCTTTGGTAATACCGAGCAAGGGATCCCCGATATTACCATGGGTAAAATTAGCTTTGCTGACTAGACCCTAAAAAAAAGCTAAAAAGGTTGCGCCAATATTGCTGATGTAACGGCGTAGACCTTGGTTTTTAGCTTGCTCGCTAGTTAAAAGCTCTGCTGATGTGCTTGCAGCAATGCTAACATCGAATTGGGCGCTGTCTTTAAGTGTTGCATGCATGCCATGCAGCATTAATTGCAGCACAAATTCGCCACTGTGCGTGACATTTTCTAAAGTAAGGCTGATCACGTGCTGTTCTAAATCGTGTTGTGTTAACGTGTACGCAGTAAAATAGGCAGACTCGCGGGCATCAGGGCGTGTTGCACTAATAGAGATCACATCACCTTCGTGAGCATCGTCAGGTAGCACACAACAAAATACAACACGCTTTTGCTCATTGGCAGCAAAATGCAATTGTTCATATTCCATAGTATGCGCAAGCGCTGCACATAAAGGGTCTTCATTAGAGGGGAGTGCAAACGAAAGTTGCACCAAGGCACTGTCCATTACTTGTTCATTACATTAGGTGATTAAATTAGCGCCAATTATGAATTAATTAAATTACAGATTTATGACTATTGTCATATTAAGTATTATTTATCGTAAAATCAGAACAAAGTTGAATGTTTAATTTATTTATTAAAACCTAAGTCTATTTATTTGATTGTTGTTGAACTCCTACAAAAGTTAAGAGAAAACAGTATTTCGTCCCCCTTCTTTTGCCTTATAAAGGTGTAAATCAACCCTTTTCGTGGCCTGCTCCGTTGTTTCGTTAGGTGCAATTTCAATGACACCCAGACTAACAGTAGCGCTTATTGATAATGAGGTATGCTCCTTTTCGGCAACAGAAAGCCTAATACGCTCAGCAATCTCCTGTGCATTTTCTAAAGATTGATTCTCAAGCACAATTAAAAACTCTTCGCCACCAACACGACCTACCCGGTCAGAGCAACGGACTGTGTGCACAATCGTATTGACTATGGATATGATTAATTCATCACCTATATCGTGACCGTATTGATCATTGACCGCTTTGAAATAATCAATATCGATAGAAATCAAAGAGCTGACTTGTTTATTGAGTTTGTTTTGCAGCATGACGCTTCGTTTTAAATTTAGAATAGCTCTTCGATTCGGTATGCCGGTAAGCTCATCTTTTAAAGCGAGTATTTCAAAATACTTTTTCTGGCGAACTTGTTTGAAGGTATAAATGGCGAATAGCAGTAAACATACGCAAGTTATCATCACCGTTAAGCCTTGCCAAAATGACTTATCTTCGGCTACTGCTAAAAGCTTTTGTTGTAGCTTTGACTCATGTTCTAAACGAGTAATTTCGCGGTTTTGTTGCTCATAGTTAAAGTTTAATCTGGCAGAAATAAGCATGTTATTTGCTAAAGCCTGCTGTTTTTTATTTATTAAATCGATTAATTGCCGCTGAGATGTTATTTGTAAGAAAGTATCTCCTGTTGCAGCGGCAAGCTGTGAGGTTAAATTTAAATAGCGCTCCTGTAAGCTCTCGGGCCAAGATTGTTGTTGCCCGGCTATCTTCTCATGAGATGTAACGGCTGCTTGCAACTGAGCTGTAGCCAAGTACCATTCTGATTTAGTGAAGTTGTAAAGAGTCAAAATCCAACTGTCATCAACAGAAAGTGTTTTTAGCTCAGTTAGATATGGCTCTGCCTGAGATAACCTGTTTAAATTTATATTGAGTTCTGTCAGCTTTATTAATATGTAAGCATAGCCATTATCACTTTCGAAACGACGAACATCTTTTTTAATCGACTCGTATAATTCAACCGCCTTTATTAAGTCGCCTTTTTCTTCATAAGCATACGCGAGTAAATCGAGTACCTTGTATTGCTCTTGCTCATTAAATTTCGATAGCGCTAACTTAGCACGCTGCAATTGTTCAATTGCAAGTTCATAGTTGTACAACGCTATGTGAATATCGGCGATTTCTTTTAATGCGAGTGCTTTTTCGTAGTCGTTACCTGCTTTTTCAAATAACTGATAAGCAGTTTTTGCAGAGTCGAATGCCTCTTGATAGTTGCCTTTAGCTAACTGAATTCGGTTAAGTACAATGTGAGCAGTAGCGATGGTTGATAATTGCTTAGGGGAGGTTGTTTTTTCTACTGATGTAGTGTTGATTATAGGCTTTAAGTGCTCAAGAGCTATTTGATAATGACCTTGTGTATACTCTTGATTTGCTTCACAGACAGCAAGCTCATGTTTTAAGGTAATATTATTTGCTTTTTGGATGATTGGCTTGGCTGTTTCTAGAAAATGTTTATATTCACTAAGCCCGCTAGGAGTAGATGTATTAGAAAACCAACATTTAAATGCCATTACATGCGCATCATCTTGCACATCTGCATAAGGTATTTGCTGCTCTAATCTAGCTAAAATTTCGACAGATTCAGAATATGTTGTATAACCGTGAAGAACACGGTTGATTTCACTCTGAACATCATTTGCAGCCACATTGGTTGCAAATAGCAATATGCACAATATCCTTATCATCTGATCATTACTCCATACAGCTACTCTGATACCAATCAATGATATTTTTTTATAATTGCAGCTAGCTTAGCATAATGAAATTGTTGCTTGTAAGATTTAATGTTGAAAAAATATAAATAATTTAATGCTTTAATCTGTTTTGATTTTCTTTCAAGCTTGAAAGTGGCTCAACTGAAAATTATGTAATTTTTTACCCAAATGGTATGGTTTTCAAAATAGTTTTAATCAAAAGGATTTATTTTTTCATGTTAAACAAAATATTACTTTGTAGTGCTTTTTTATTTTCTGTTACAGCACTGGCTGAAAGACCAGACTATTTTAATGATGAAATAGATAAAGAATATCGCGCGGTATTAAAGCACATGGATGAAATGATGCCGCAAACCGATTTAGAGCTTGCCTACTTACCCTCTTTTTATCCGTTTAGCATCTTTGATATTCATGCCACTAAATTTAAAAATGACAAAGATAAGCAAGCGTTCACTAACTTTAACTTAGGTGTGCTTGGTAGCCAGTTTTTAAATGTTAAAGAGCAAGTTGGAACAAAACTTCCAAATTTAGTTATTTGTAAAAAAGAAAAGTGTACTGAACAAAGACTTAAGTTAATTCGGTCATTTTTAGATGTATCGGAGGCAGAAATTTTGGCATTTAAAAATAGCCAAACTTTAAAACTTGTCCAGCAATCTGCGCCGCACGTGTACCGTGTTAACAATACTTTTTATTCTCCCACCCAATTAATAAGTTATACACCATCAAAATATGCTGGGTTTGTACCCTCTGCCGATTATAAAATTCTAAGCCCTGATGCAGAGCCAAACTTGATGGAGCTATCAGCTGATACACAAGAACTCAGAGATTTAATGGTTGAGTATAAGGTTGCAGCTATTACAAAAGATGAGTATGACAGCGTCAATGTGATCTTTGGTGGCCTTAGCGATAATCATTGGGGAGTAGTCCTTTTAGACAAATACACTATACCTAAAAGCGGTGATAGAAATGCTTTTGGCCTAGAGTACGACATAATAAAACCACTCTCTAAAACAAGCTTTTATTACCAAACAAATTAAAATTACTTTACCAATAAGCTGATGAATTAATTGGAATACACAATGAGGATGTTTGAAAATAGCCAATCAAAGCATCCTTGTTTTGTGTTTAAAAGTTTCACTTAGCAGTCTTTAGCAGGAAGAACCAGCAAACTTAAAATACAGCAACGAGTAATTGCGTTTGTTAAAGGCAATATAAAGGTCATTTCAAAAGTTAGTCATCTGATAAAGGTAAAGCATTTTTATCAGCGTAGTGATGGCAAAGCATCTATATTTTGGACACATCAAACCGGCAATGTTTGGCTAGATTAATGAAGAGCTTGCCATTTGATTGCGCGTATACAATAAAAATGATCCACGTCACTGCTACAGCAAGAAAGCATTTTGTGTTTCCAAATTTATGGCAGTAACTTGATTAGTGATAGCCTGATAAAACTTTTTTTATCAGGCTATCACTCAGGTATCAACAAATATGGTACTCACCCTGCGGTTTGCTGCTTGATACAAAATACTCAAGCTCTGATTTTAGCACTTCAATAATATCTGATGTAAAAGGGGTTCTTATTTCACCTGAATCTAGGTATCTAAGTAAATCGATTTCGTATCTAAGTGCAGACTCAATTGAGTAACTAATTGGGTAAGTTATTTTAAACTGTTTCTGGGAGCATAACTTATCGCTGCTGTTTATGTTCACATAGAAAGTTAGTTGTTCATCTTCTTCATGAAGATCACTGCAGCTACCTTGCTCACGTATGCAATTTAAAACAATATTTTTAATGAAAATATCAAATTCGTTCATTGTTGTTCCTTTAACTAAATCCCACTCCATGGTTCAAATTAATTTAGCAAAAAGATGTTAGGTTATCCAGTTGGTCTTACTTCTTTATTATTGTTTTATTGAGGATTTAGAAAATAAGTATTGCTAAATAATGGCTTAAGTTTTTTGTAGTGGGTTATTTGCTTAAAGAATTTCTTTTTTAAAAGTTAAATTGATGGTTGGGCGTTAGAACAGGTTTGTTTATTTTGCAGATGATTAACAAGTATTGAGTAGTTACTTTAATCGAGTTGCTGTAAATGAGGTGCGAAGGCTAGATGTAAACTATTAAGTGGCTATTTTAATAACCACTTAATAGAAAAATAATCGCTAAAAGGTCCAGTTTATGCCTAAATAGTAGCGACGGCCATTAGTCCACTCATTAACAAATATCTTATCTAAATGATTTTGGTAATAAGGTTTTAACTCTTCAACAGGAATACCACTTGCTTGCGATAAAATGGCAAAGGCCTCTTCTCCTGAGACAGAAGACTCAATAATATTGTTGCCATTTTCATCTTTAGCGACAACGCGATTGCCTGTTGCGACACCATCTTCGCCAATCTCGTCGATCCATTTCATTTTATTAATAACTGGGTCATTAACAATTTGTGATGTTTTTATGTATTGCACAACATTTTCATTGGTTAAGTTTGTTACTGCAAAGCTTGCTACTAAATTGTCTAGGATTTGATAGGTCGCTTTGAAGTCGAGTTGTTGGCGTGCATCAGTGTAACGAATACCGTCTGTAAAGCTGGCATTGGCGAATTCACTTCGATAGTTATATGACAACCGTGCCGAAAAAGTGTCATTTTCAAAATAAATAGATGCATTGAGGGTGTCTTGTGACTGTCCAAACATAGGTTCTGTTTGACTAACTGTTTGAGTATTAAACCCAGTAACTTCAAAGTACTCACGTTGAGACGGATCACTCAAATGAGTTTCTGTATCAGTCATATCAGCTATTTCATATGAAAAGGTTGAGGTGTTGAACTTTTGATCCGGCACATCTGTATAAGTGTAATTAATTAAGCCACCAAAACCATTACCGAAATCATGTTGTAACTGAAATTCAAGCCCTTTTACTTTTTGCTCACCTGTATTGAAGTAAGAACTAACAACGTAGTCTCCGTATATTGAGTAACCGTTATCATCTGTTTTCCCTTCATCCCCTAGGTAACTTAAGTCTTGAACTTGAGATGATGATCGCACCATATCTTTAATATCTTTTTGAAAGGCTGTAATGGCAAAAATAGATGACTCAGCAAAGTACCACTCTACGCCTACTTCAGAGTTGACTGATGAATATGAACCTAAGTTTGGATTACCAACCGATCCTCGGCGCTGCGAATCCATTGGTAGGCGCTCAGCATCTCCATTTGGCGTTAAATCTTGCTGTCTACCGTCAGTATAGAATCGGTAACGTTCGGTTACTAAGCTAAAGTTACTTCTGAGCTGAGTAAGGCTCGGATGAGAAATATTCTTTGACGCGGCGGCTCTTAGAACAAGATCGTCAGCAAGGTCATAAGCAATATTAAAACTTGGTAAATAGTCTTTAGTACTACTTTTTTGCACAAGCGGCGAATACTGATTAAAACCAGCAAGACCCGCGACATAATTTGGATCGGTTTCATCAATAGGGTATGAAAGAAGCTGACCATTTTCATCTTTTGCCACTTCATTACCGACAGATTCTCGTTGTGTGTCGACTACGCGAATACCTACATTACCTCTGAATTTTTCACCACTGAAGTTTGCCATTGCATAATAGGCTAGTAATTCTTCAGTTACTTTATAGGCTGATCCTGCCGATTCAGTTAAACCAGAACGACAGCCATAATAGTTTTCAGGGTTTGCTGAGTTTGCGATTGCATCTACACAAGCACCTTCATTCGGTGTGCCTTCTGAATTGAGTAATAAAAAGTGATCATTGAGCAATGAGTCACGTTTTGCTTGGTCGATATCAAAATATTCATTAGGTATATCATGACCCGCAGAGTCTAAGCCAGATACCGTACCACCTACAATTTGCTCTGCTAGAATGAGAGGGAATTCACTTGATTCATTTGCATAGCCATGAAAACGCGCTCCTTCTGTATAGTAGCGCTGTGTACGTTCTATATCGCGATACTTAGCGCCAAATTTGATGCTATCAATATAAAAGTCATTCTCGAAAGACCACGTAATATCTCCTTGCAGAAAATCTTCGGTGTTTTCACGGTAGCGAGCAGAGTTATTTAAGCCACCCGTTAGTAAATAAAACTCGTTAGTAGGCGCAAGCAAGAAGTTTTTAGCGCGCTGTTGTGCATCGATAAGCGCTTGCCCTGTTAGTGATGGGTCAGCCTCAAGCCCCCAATATACTTTGCCGGTATCGGGGTTATATCCATACCCTAAATTGACCCCTTCATAAGTTGGGATTTTTAAAGATGCATCGTCACCTGAGTAAAGCGTTTCGTAATCCCCATAACGACTGGCAAGTGTGGTTCCACGATCGAGTACGGTACTCTCTGCTTCTGTGTGACCAGCTTGAAACTTCATTACAAAGTCATCGTGTTCAAAATCAACAGTAAGATGGTAGCGATTTTGTTCAGTTTCGGTGCCACTTCTATCGTTTGAGTCGCGACGGATCATTTCACCCCATCGAATATCGCCATCGTAATAGTTGTTACCATCCCAGACCATGCCTGCACCGCGAACTAAATTTGTGCCATCAATAGGGTAGGTTGCTGATAAAACAATATCGCGTTCAGGATCCATCACGAGTCGGGGATCGATGCCAGGCACTTCGTTGCTATACAGCAGTTGTACAATACGGTGTGGTTGAGCATATAAATTGTCATTTTTATTATCTCGATCAGATTTATTCTGATTTATCTCTAGGTTTAAACTTAAGTTATCAATAGGTGCCCACTGAAAGTTTAAAGTTGTATCTAGGCGGCTTTCATTGGTTGAGAAAGCTGGCGCGTAGACCATGTTACCTAATGTTCTAGCAGGAGTTTGACCTAACCCTGCTTCTCTTCTGCTACCCCAAAAAAGCCCCCATACTGGGTCAATATAAGTTGGGTCTATCACTTCATCGAGTTGCCCCCAATTTTGTGTATAGTTGTTCCATACACCAGAGTTACTGGGATCTTCTGTTGGCCAATAAGCACCATTATTTGCGACTGCTTCTAAGTCACCGTAGGTATAACCATTTAACGCCATGTGACGTGTAATGATTAGGGCATGATTATTCATATGGCGCAGATTGATATCGCTGCTCGCACATGCTTCTGTTGGACACTCTATTGCATCTGTTTGTGCAAAGCCTGTGCTGATCGCGCCTTCATTACCAGCAATACCATCTGATTCAAAACCGGTACGAAATGCCTTGCGTTGTTGATGACTTACGCTAATTGAAGCGCCAAACTTTTTATTTTCAGAGACAAAGTTATAGGCTGTTGATACTTGTGGTGAATACTTCTTTGAAGAGTCGTTATACTCTGATTCAACATTAAAATACCCATAGCCATCTTCTTGTTCCAAAGGTTTTTTAGTATGTAATATGACGGTGCCGCCAATACCACCGGCATCAAGGTCGGCACGGGCTGATTTATGGACTTCAATTTTAGAAACACGCTCTGCTGGAATATTTGAAAAATCAAAGGCATTACTTTCTGATTGGCCTGGTAAATAGGATGCTGATTTGGCTGATTGACCATTAACTAGGGTATTGGTTAGTTCGGGTGACGTGCCACGAATAGACACTTTCGAGCCTTCACCAAATTGTCGCTCAATTTGTACCCCAGCCACACGTTGCAACGCTTCAGCCATATTTTTATCAGGGTTTTTGGCAATATCTTCTGTATTAATAGAATCAACAATAACATCTGAATATCGTTTGTTATTCAAGTTCTCACGCAAAGATGAGCGAATACCTGTTACTTGAATAACTTCGATTTCTTCATCTTTGAGATTTTTTTCTGAATTTTTATTTGTGGGTAAGTCCTTTTTCACCTCTTGTGAAAAGGTTGGCATTGACATACTTGCAGTCAATAGCATTGCTGACTGAACTGCAATGGTCATTTTAGATAAGCGAAGAGCTTTCATTTTGCACCTTTCAAATTTGTTATTATTTTAATCTGACTCGTTGTTACTGAGCATTAATAGCGAAACTAAGACCCTTAAAGGATCTTACTTTTTAATTACCAGTGACCGAAATACAACACCTATACAGTCGCTGCTTAAATTAAAATAGTACAAATATAGAACAGATCAAGAATATTTTATTATTTGTTTAATGTTTTTGGATTTTCTTTTGTTTTGTACCTAAAAACATTTAACTTTTTGTATTTAATTGAGTTTTTTCGTTTTGGGGACGAGGTGTTTTTTCTGGTGTTTATTTATACATGATCAATTAAAACAATTGGTTGAGCTTTTTGGGTGTCTTTGCTTTGAATATTTTATTCTTTATTTTCTTGTTTTTTATCCGCTGATATTGCTGTGCTGCGGCTTTAAACTGTCATTCACTTAATCAGTTGTTTTGTTTTTCGTTAATAGGCACACTGATAATCCAAATGGGTTTTATGCAGCAAGGTTTTGTAATGAAAAATGAGATAAAGCAACACATCGGCAGTGTTGCACTGGTGGTAAATGATTACGATGAAGCCATAGCCTTCTACATCGAAAAATTACAATTTACATTGATTGAAGATACCGATTTAGGCGAGGGAAAACGGTGGGTTTTAGTCTCGCCACCGGGTTCTAACGGTACACACCTGCTACTTGCAAAAGCCAGTAATCAACAGCAAATGCACGCTGTTGGTAATCAAACCGGTGGTCGAGTATTTTTGTTTTTACACAGCAATGACTTTTGGCGTGATTACAACAGCATGAAAAGTAAAGGTGTTGTATTTAATGAATCACCAAGGGAAGAGCCTTACGGTACCGTCGTGGTGTTTCAAGATTTATATGGCAACAAATGGGACTTGCTTGAGCTTAAACACCCTAAAGGTTAACAATGGCGCTAGGGGTTAAGTTCTCGGGCGCGCGAAACACGTTTCACGCTTACGTATAATCCGGCTCTATTCTAAATTTAAAATTTGACGGGCTAAAGCCCGACCTACAATATAGGTCGTCATTTATGGCGTCAAGGGGTGAGGTAGAAGCGCACCTCGATCCTCGCACCTCGTAACTTTCACCTTTCCCCTAGTAACTCGCTAACATACTCTCGTAAAAATAAAACCATAAACGCGATGTGAAATCGCTGCTACAGAATCAGGTCCATTTCAAATTTAAAATTTGACGGGCTAAAGCCCGACCTACAAGGTCGTCATTTATGGCGACAAGGGATGAGGTAGAAGCGCATCTCGCATCTCGCATCTCGCTCCTCGTAACTTTCCCCTTTCCCCTAGTAACTCGCTAGCTTTTTCCCTAGAAACTCGCTAACTTACTCTCGTAAAAATAAAACCATAAACGCGATGTGAAATCGCTGCTACACAATCAGGTTCAGACTAAATTTAAAATTTGACGGGCTAAAGCCCGACCTACAATGTAGGTCGTCATTTATGGCGACAAGGGATGAGGTAGGTGCACACCTCGATCCTCGTACCTCGTAACTTTCACCTTTCCCTAGTAACTCGCAACTACTCCTAGAGCTAGAGCCTAGCCGCTAGAATCTCCCCCCTCACAATCTCTGCGCCTTTACTTAGCGCACTGAGCTTGGCGCTTGCTATGTTGCGAGGGAGGGGAGCCATACCGCAATTTGTGCATGGATAAAGCTTATCGGCATCAACATATTTAAGCGCTTCACGTAATGTGTGTGCTACCTCGTCAGGGGTTTCAATTTCATTGCTTGCTACATCAATGGCGCCAACCATCACTTTTTTGCCGCGTATCAGTGCTAATAGCTCAATGGGTACGCGAGAGTTGTGGCACTCCAGCGAAATAATATCGATATTCGACTTTTGAAGCTTTGGGAATACTTCTTCGTATTGGCGCCATTCATTGCCCAGTGTTTGTTTCCAGTCAGTGTTGGCTTTGATGCCATAGCCGTAGCAAATGTGCACGGCGGTTTCGCACTTTAAGCCTTCGATTGCTCTTTCTAGGCACTTAATGCCCCAGTCATTAACATCATCGAAGAACACATTAAACGCAGGCTCATCAAATTGTATAATATCAACACCCGCGGCTTCGAGCTCTTTTGCCTCTTGATTGAGGATTTTGGCAAATTCCCACGCCAATTGTTCACGGCTTTGATAGTGCGCGTCGTACAAGGTGTCGATCATGGTCATAGGTCCTGGCAGTGCCCATTTTATAGGTTGCTTGGTCTGCGAACGTAAAAACTTGGCGTCTTCAACAAACACTGGTTTGCTGCGTGATACCGGGCCTATCACACTCGGTACACTGGCTTCGTAGCGATTACGAATGGTCACTGTTTTACGGTTTTCAAAATCAACGCCATTTAAGTGTTCGATAAAGGTGGTCACAAAGTGCTGGCGGGTTTGCTCGCCATCGCTCACGATATCAACGCCAGCTTGTTGTTGCTCTTGTAAGGCAACGCGTAGTGCGTCTTGTTTGCCGTCGGTAAGCTCTGCACCTTGTAACTTCCAAGGTGACCATAAGGTTTCAGGTTCAGCAAGCCAAGCAGGTTTTGGTAAACTGCCTGCTGTAGATGTCGGTAATAACTTTTTCATTTTTACTCTCATTAAATAGTGCAGTTAGCAGACCACTTCTCAAGTACTGATTGATAAGGCTTAATAAAGTGTTGTTCAGTAAATTTACCTTGTGCAACAGCCAGTTGGCTGCGCTCTTCACGGTCGTAAACGATTTGCGTGATAGAGTGATCGTTGTTTCTTAAATTTGGTTGATAGCAACTACCCGCCACGGCATTGGCGTTATAAATTTCTGGACGGTAGATTTTCTGAAATGTTTCCATGGTGCTAATCGTACTGATCAACTCTAAGTTGGTGTAATCATTCAGCAGGTCACCAAAGAAATAAAACGCCAGCGGAGCAACCGTGTTTGGTGGCATAAAATAGCGCACCTGTAAGCCCATTTTTTTAAAGTATTGCTCGGTCAATGAGGACTCATTCGGTTGATACTCAACACCTAAAATCGGGTGTTGGTTTTCAGTGCGATGATAGGTTTTATTATCAGAAACGCTTAAACAAATAACCGGTGGTTTTTTAAAGTGTTGTTTATAGGTTTCTGAATTTATAAAGCTTTTAAAAAGTTTGCCATGAAGATCACCAAAGTTATCTGGAATAGTAAACTCTGTTTTGTTTTTATTATGGTCAAGCAATAGCACGCTAAAGTCGTAATCACGTACATACGATGAAAAGTTATTACCAACAATTCCTTCGATACGTTCATTAGTTTGGTGATCAATGATGTTGGTTTTTAATACCTCAATAGATGGGAAAGCTTCAGCGCTCCCCGCAATTTCTAAATCAACCGAAATGATTTCAAGTTCTACTGAATAGCGGTTGCCTTGCGGGTTATCCCAATTTGCTAGTGCATTAAAGCGGCTATCAATCATTTTTAATGCATTACGCAAATTTTGTTGACGGCTTGCGCCTCGTGCCAAGTTAGCAAAGTTAGTTGTAATACGCGTGCTGTTAGATGGGTGATAGTTTTCGTCTAGCTTTAAACTTTTAACTGTATATTTAAAATCGTTGTTCATAGCAATGTGTCCATATTTCCTGAGATAAATGATTGCTGCTCACCTTCCTTAAATCGCTAGGTCATTAACTTTGAGGTGGCTTGGGTATCAATTTATACGTGCTTACTATCATGAAGAAAAACGTTTTTATTTCAGGTAAAACATGAGGCAGATTCATAAATATTTACTGTTTTAGTAAAACTTTTAGGAACGGATAGTGAAAAAATGCTTTTAAGTCATTTTGGACGTCTAGATTTCTAAATTAATTTATTGGAGTTGCAGTAATTTCATATAAAACGTGAGTAATATTCACTACTTAACAGTACTTTTGAGAGCAACCCCGTACTTTATTGTTGTTATACTCGGTTCCCTAAATCAACAATACAGACAAATACAATGAACGAATTAATCGTGCTTATTATTGCTTGCGCCGTACTTGGCAGCGGGGTTGGCTTTTTAGCTGGGCTATTAGGAATTGGTGGCGGTTTGGTGATTGTGCCCATATTAAGCATGATCTTGCTGCACTTTCAGGTGTTACCTGCTGAGCAAGTTGTGCTGGTGGCGATTGCTACATCGCTTGCCTCAATTCTGTTTACTTCAACCTCATCAGCTATCGCTCACCATAAAAATGGTAATGTGCCTTGGCAATTGGCTCCGTGGGTGATGACAGGGGTTGCACTAGGCGCACTTATCAGTGGTTTTTTGGCTTCGCTATTACCGGCAAATGTGGTGCGAATAGTGTTTGCTGTGAGTGTGGTGCTTATTGCATTAAAAATGATTTTCAGCAGTAAAAACGACAGCCAAACATCACGCTCGCTTCCTAATAAAGGGCTTTTAACGCTTTACACAAGCATCACAGGGGGGCTTTCTGCCATGATAGGCATTGGCGGTGGTGCGGTACTTGTGCCGTTACTGACGTTTTTCTCGGTCGATATGAAAAAAGCTATTGGCTGTGCTTCGGCGTGCGGTATTGTCATTGCGCTATTTGGCTCAGTGGGTTACATCAGTTCTGGCAGTCAGTACTTTACATTAAAAGAAGGCTTTGCTGGTTTTGTTTATTTGCCTGCCTTGTTTGGTATTGTTTGTACTTCGTGGTTTACCGCGCCATTAGGTGCAAAAGCAACGCATCATTTGCCTGTCTCTACCATCAAAAAAATCTTTGCAGGGCTGCTGGTTATTATGGCTGTGAATATGCTTATAAAGTAGTTTTAACGATTAAATCTACTTTGCGATTTATTTAAAGTTAGCAGTGCTCTTTAAACCAACACTCAAAGAACTCTATAAACGCTTTCACTTGCCGAGGTTGAAATTGCCTGCTTGGATATATCACCTGTAGGCCGACACTTTTTTTATCGCTGTGGCTAAAGCCTCGAACATACTCATCTAGTATCAAAATAAGGTCGCCTGTTTTGAGGTCATTTTTGATATCAATGTATGATTTTAAGGCTATGCCATGGCCTTGATTTGCCCAGCGTCTTACCACCTCACCGTCTGAGCATGAAAGGTGGGGAGCTACTTTAATAGAAAAGTGCGTGTTATCTACCTCAAAATGCCAGTCATTTAGCGGTTGCCCAAGTCGCTCAAGTACAAGGCAACGATGATTTTTTAAATCTTCGGGATGCCTTGGCAAGCCAAACGATTCTATATAGCTAGGTGAGGCGCAAAGCACACGGCGGTTATTACATAGCGGGCGGCTAATCAAGTTACTATCAGGCAAATTGCCGAATCTAAATGCCAGATCAATACCTTCCTCAACAATATTGGTAACCCCATCTGTCAGTACTAAATGCGGTTTAACATTTGGGTGGTTATTGATGAATTCTGCTAATGCGGGTGCAACAAACTGGCGACCAAAGTCAGATGTTGCAGAGAGTTTCAGCTGGCCTCTTAGGCTTTGTTGCGACTCTTGAAGTATGTTTTCAGTGTTTTCGACTTCTGCTAATACTCTTAAACAGCCACTATAAAAACGTTCGCCTGCATCTGTTAAGGCAATACTGCGCGTATTACGCGTTAATAATCGCGTATCGTAACTTTGTTCAATTTTATTAATTCGTGCTGTCATGCTTGCAGGCGAAAGCCCCAATTTTCTTCCCGCAGCGGCTAAACCTCCCGCTTTTACAACGTGAACAAAAAGCGCCATATCATCAATTTTTGACATTATTCTTCAGTTTTAATGAATACTGATTTAACTTTAAGGTTAATTATCAGTTTAGTCAAAATAGTTAAACTCATTTCATCACTTGAAGGAGATAGAAATGCAGTTTAACCACGCTCTGCTTTTAGCAACAAACATCCAGCACATGGCTCAGTTTTTAGAGTCTTCGTTAGGCCTTAAAAAGGGGCCAAGGCCAGCATTTGATTTTGATGGTGTTTGGTTATATGACGACTTGGATACGCCATGCATTCATATAGCAGCTAAGTTTGGGATAAATGAATCGCAGTCTGATTACTTAACCCAAGCTTCGGTATCAACAAATGTAAAGGGCTTATCAACAGTTGACCACCTTGCTTTTTTTGCAACTGATTATCCAGAAGTTAAAGCACGGCTAGAAGCAACTTCAATACCATTCGTTGAGCGGGAAGTGCCGGCAGCGAATGAGCATCAAGTGTTCATTCAAGGGCCTGATGGCTTAAAAATAGAAATTTTATTTACACGCAGTGAGCTTATTTAAAAGGTACACATATGAAAAGTAGAGTATTTAATACAGGCCAAATTGGTCATCATAAAACCGCAAATAAAATAGTGATGGCTCCTATGACCCGTTCACGTACGGCTCAACCTGGCGATATTCCGACAAGTTTAATGGCAGAATATTATGCGCAGCGAGCCAGTGCAGGTTTTATTGTCTCAGAGGCAACGCAAATTTCAGCACAAGGAAAGGGCTACTCATTTACTCCCGGGATTTATACTGAAGAGCAAATCAACGGATGGCGGAAAGTAACGCAGGCTGTTCATCAGCAAAATGGACTCATTTTTTCTCAGCTGTGGCATGTTGGCAGAATGTCGCATAGCGTCTTTCATCCAGACGGCTTGCCGGTTGCGCCAAGTGCTATTGCTCCAAATGCGCAAGTGTGGGTGGTTGATGAAAATGGCGAAGGGAATATGCTTGATTGCCCTACACCACGAGAATTATCGACCAGTGAAATTAAGAGCATTGTTGAAGACTATAAACAAGCTGCTTTGAATGCGATTGCAGCAGGGTTTGATGGTGTTGAGGTACATGCAGGCAATGGCTATTTAATAGATCAATTTCTAAGGCAAACATCAAACAAACGTACCGATGAATACGGCGGTAATATTGAAAATAGAGCAAAGTTCGCGCTGCAAATCATTACCGGCATTAGCCAAGCTATCGGCCCTGAAAGAACGGCTATTCGATTAGCACCTTTTATTACACAAAGAGGCATGGATGATCCGCAAGCAATCGATGCCATTTTATATTTAGCTAAAAAGTTTGATGAACTTGGCATTGCTTATCTGCATTTAGCAGAAGCTGATTGGGATGATGCTCCCATCGTAACAGATGAGTTTAGAGTTAAATTACGTGAAAGCTTTGGTGGCAAAATAGTGGTTGCAGGAAATTACACATTAACAAAGGCCGATAAACTAATTGCTGAAGGCTTAGTTGACTATGTTGCGTTTGGCAGAAAGTTTATTGCAAACCCAGATTTACCTTATCGCTTAGAGCACAATTTACCTCTAAATGAAATATCAGATCCTACTACTTTATTTGGTGGTGATGAGCGCGGTTACACAGACTACACAGCATACCAAGGGAATAATTGATGAAATTTTTAAAGCCAATTTTAATTGCTTCAGGGGTTGTTTTTAGTTGCTTAGGTGTAGTGCAAGCGAAGGGAGCAACACCTGCATTTTGGCCTGATGATGCTCAACTTGTGATCTCTATTTCGATGCAGTTTGAGGCAACAGCGCAAGACCCATCAGATCCTGGCCCGTTTCCACCGCAAGAGCTGGGTTATCCTGACACTATTTCGCCTTCTTGGTACCAGTATGGCATGAATGAAGGCATACCTAGACTGCTAGACTTATGGGATAAGCATCAAATTAAAGTAACCTCTCATATGGTTGGCCGAGCTGTTGAATTAAATCCTGAATTAGCAAAAGAAGTCGTTCGGCGCGGGCATGAAGCATCAGGGCACGGACAAACATGGACCCCTCAATACTCTATGAGTGAAGAGCAAGAGCGACAGTCATACATAAAAAGTGCAAATATCATTGAAAAAGTAACAGGGCAACGGCCTGTGGGGTTTAACGCTTTTTGGATGAGGCACTCAAAAAACACACTCAAAATCCTTAAAGAATTAGGTTTTATTTATCATATAGACGATTTATCTCGTGATGAGCCATCGCTAACCCCCGTTGGAAGTGACGACATTGTTGTTGTTCCATACACTTATAGAAACAACGATATAGTTCGCTACACTGGCAGCACAGCCATGACTGGTAAAGCGTATTTACAAGAGCTTAAGGACGAGTTTGATGTGCTCTACGAAGAGGGCAAACAACGCAGAAGAATGATGTCTATCAGTGCTCACGATAGATTAGCGGGCACTCCAGCCAGAGTGAAAGCGTTGGATGACTTTATAACCTATGCAAAGCAGCACAAGAGGGTTAAGTTTATGCGTAAAGATGACATAGCAAAATGGATTTTACGCCAAGACAAAGTGCCAAAAAACTCACCCCGAACTTTTGAAAAGGATTTGTTATGAAATACACGGTAACCTTTATTGCATTACTTTTATCTGGCTGTGCCTCACAGCAGCAAATGGGTGAGTTTGAGGATGTAGTGACCGCAGAACATCACTGCCCAGGGGAAATAGATCGAAGCTATAACACCACGATTTATAGCTCAGACGAACCAGAAAAAATTGGCAAAACTGAAGTCACTACGCGTTGCACTCCAGTTAAAACAGAAACTGAATTTGAAAGAGACTTAAGGGAGCATCAGTAACTTCTTAAAAGTCCTCAAAATAAGTTTGCTAAGGCTGCAACTATTAAAGCAGCCTTTTAAAAAATCACCCAAGCCTAAGCAAGTAAATAGCCAGATAAACCATCATTACCTCACTTATAACTCTCACTAAGAGTCAGCATTAAACTAATAAATAACTTGCGCACTTTATATAACAAAAATATTATATAACCAAATTGTTATGGAGTTAGTCGTGAAAGTTCTCTTTTTATGTACAGAAAATTCTGCCCGATCAATTATGGCTGAAGCGTTGCTTAAACATCATGGTAAAGGTGAGTTTGAGGTGTTTAGTGCGGGTACCGAACCTTATGCGGTAGACCCTCGTACGCTTGCGGCGATTGAACATTTTGGCTTAAAAACCGATGACTTACACTCAAAGCACTTAAACGATGTCAGTAATCTGCATTTTGATTACGTCATTACCCTATGTGATGACGCTGTAAAAGAATGCGCTAATCGCGTCGATGGCAGCCATTGCCTTGCATGGGACTTTATTGATCCTAAAACGCGTCCTGAACCTCACGCCTTTGAAAAAACCTTGCAAGAGCTCAATGAGCGAATTAAACAGTTTGTGCAATCCCATAACAAAGAAAAACCAGCATCGATTTCACCAACTACATTTTATAAAGCCCTTGCAGATGATATTCGTTTAAAAAGCTTATTGCTCATCGCCGTTGAGCAAGAGGTTTGCGTATGCGAACTAATGACGGCACTTAATGAGCAGAGCCAGCCAAAGGTTTCAAGGCATTTAGCACAGCTTAAAAAACAAGGCATTTTGTCGGATAGAAAACACCAGCAGTGGGTGTTTTACTCTTTAAACCCGACTCTACCTATGTGGATGAAACAAGCAATTACCTCGACCGTGGTAAACGAACCAAATTTCATAGAAAACGAGTTAGCAAGGCTAAATGCGATGGGGGATGATCGCCCAACTCGTGTTGCTCGTTGCTGCAATTAAGGGCTGAAAATGGGTGTTTTTGAGAGGTATTTATCTGTATGGGTTGCTGCTGCTATCGCCATAGGTGTGGGGCTTGGGGTGATGTTTCCGCCATTATTTGAACTAATAGCGAAAGCCGAAGTGGCGCATGTAAACATTGTTGTTGCACTGTTTATTTGGGTAATGATCTATCCAATGATGGTGCAAGTTGATTTTTCAACGATTAAAGAAGTGGGTAAAAACCCTAAAGGGCTGATGCTCACTTTAATCATTAACTGGCTAATCAAACCGTTTTCAATGGCCGCGTTAGGTTGGTTATTTTTTGAAGGGTTATTTGCTGATTTTGTTAGCCCTGAAACGGCGCAAGAATATATTGCTGGGATGATTTTGCTTGGTGTTGCACCTTGTACGGCAATGGTGTTTGTGTGGTCACAACTGACCAAAGGCGATGCAAATTACACCTTAGTGCAAGTGTCTGTGAACGATATTATTATGATTTTTGCTTTTGCACCTATTGCGGGGTTGTTGCTGGGTGTATCTGATATTCATGTACCTTGGCTTACATTGATGATTTCGGTTGTGTTGTATGTATTGCTGCCACTTATCGCCGGGGTATTAACACGAAAAGCGCTTAATAATTCAGCACAAAATGAAGCTGCAGTGCAGTCATTTTTAGAGAAAATTAAACCGTTTTCAGTTGTTGGCTTATTGGCCACTGTGGTCTTACTGTTTGGGTTTCAGGCGAACACGATTTTAGCCCAACCGCTTAACATTGTACTGATTGCTATTCCGCTTGTTTTGCAAACCTACGGTATTTTTGCAATCACCTATTTCATTGCGTTAAAACTTAAGCTTAAGCGCAACATTGCCGGGCCAGCATGTTTAATTGGTACCTCTAACTTTTTTGAGTTAGCGGTCGCAGTGGCTATTTCATTATTTGGTTTGCACTCGGGTGCAGCATTAGCAACCGTTGTTGGGGTGTTGGTCGAAGTACCTGTGATGCTGTCGTTGGTTGCAATCGTCAATAAAACAACACATTGGTTTAAAGAATAATTGGGGAATCATAATGCAATCACATCCATTTGATATTTTACAACTAGAAACTGGGGCATTTATTTTTACCCCTTGCCCTGGCACAAAAGACGTTGGCTTATCACAGTCTGTTGCTGATTTAAAAGCGGCAGGTGCAAAAGCAATTATTACTCTGATGTACGATGAAGAGCTTGTTAAAAATGGCGCGCAGCAGCTTGCAATCGAATGTGAGCAAGAAGATCTCAGCTGGTTTCAATTACCTATTATCGATGATGACGCGCCAAGCGAAGCGTTTAATCAAGCATTCAGTAAACACCTTAACGATATTCTTGCCATCATAAAAAATGGTGGCAGTGTGGCTGTGCATTGCAAAGGCGGTTCAGGCCGCACAGGCTTAGTCATTGGTTTATTAATGCATGAGCTTGGCTGTGCTAAAAACGACATAGTTAATCAAGTGCAGGCTATTCGCCCTAAGTCGTTGCAAAACCCGATACAACGTTCATTTTTCGACAATTTTCAAAAAGTAGGAGCTTAACAATGGCAATTAAAGTAGGCATTAATGGTTTTGGCCGCATGGGGCGTTTATCGCTAAGAGCAGCGTTTGCATGGGACGACGTTGAGTTTGTGCAAATTAATGACCCTGCGGGTGATGCAGCTACATTAGCTCACTTACTAAAGTATGATTCGGTACACGGTATTTGGCCTCATGAGGTTGAAAGTAACGACAACAGTGTGATCATCGATGGTCAGGTGATTAACGTCACGCAAAATAAAGCCATTGCAGACACTGATTGGTCTGGCTGCGATATCGCTATTGAAGCCTCTGGCGTGATGAAAGAAAAGTCACTACTTCAGGCATATCTTGATCAAGGTGTGAAGAAAGTTGTTGTAACTGCGCCTGTAAAAGAAGACGGTGTGCTGAATATTGTAATGGGTGTAAACGATGATTTATACGATGTAAATCAGCATGATATCGTTACAGCAGCATCGTGCACTACCAACTGTTTAGCGCCTGTGGTTAAAGTTCTGCAAGAAAAAATTGGTATCAAACATGGGTCAATGACGACCATTCACGATATTACTAACACGCAAACTATCTTAGATGCACCGCATAAAGATTTACGTCGTGCTCGCGCATGCGGCATGAGCTTAATTCCAACTACAACAGGCTCTGCAACAGCAATTACACATATTTTCCCTGAACTTAAAGGCAAATTAAACGGCCACGCGGTTCGTGTTCCTTTAGCAAATGCATCAATCACTGACTGTGTGTTTGAAGTTACAAAGCCAACCACCGCTGAGCAAATTAACCAATGGATGCAAGAAGCCGCAGAGGGCGAGCTAAAAGGCATTTTAGGCTATGAAGAAAAGCCACTTGTTTCTATCGATTACAAAACTGATCCACGCTCAAGCATTGTTGATGCGCTATCAACCATGGTTGTCAACGAGACTCAAGTTAAGCTGTATGTTTGGTACGATAACGAATGGGGTTATGCAAACCGCACCGCCGAACTTGCCCGTAAAGTTGCGCGATCACTACAAGGTTAAAAGAAATGACGCGTTTGGCTAATCTTCCCGCTGATATAAAGCAGTACTTAATTGTCACCGGGAATTACTGGGCATTTACGCTAACAGATGGCGCATTGAGAATGTTGGTGGTACTGCATTTTCATGCGCTTGGCTACTCGCCTTTGAGTATTGCCATGCTGTTTTTGTTTTATGAGATTTTTGGTGTTGTCACTAACTTAGTGGGCGGCTATTTAGGCGCAAGGCTTGGTTTAAACAAGACCATGAACATTGGCCTTGCCATACAGGTTGCAGCCTTGTTCATGTTGGCAGTCCCCGCTGAATGGCTGAGTGTAGCCTATGTGATGTTGGCGCAGGCTCTGTCGGGCATTGCAAAAGATCTCAATAAAATGAGTGCTAAAAGCTCAATTAAAATGCTGGTTGCCAGTGGCCAAGAAGGCACCTTGTTTAAATGGGTGGCGATACTTACGGGCTCTAAAAACGCATTAAAAGGTGTGGGCTTCTTTTTAGGTGGCTTACTACTGACATTAATGTCGTTTAAAGGCGCAATGCTTGCTATGGCTGCTACTTTGCTGGTGGTGTGGTGTTTTAGTATTTATGCACTTAAAAATGATTTAGGCAAAGCCAAAAACAAACCCAAGTTTAACGAGATATTTTCAAAAAGCAGTTCAATCAATATCTTGTCGGCCGCGAGGTTGTTTTTGTTTGGTGCGCGTGATGTTTGGTTTGTAGTTGCACTACCGGTGTTTTTATCACAAGCCTTTGATTGGGACCACTGGACCGTGGGTGCCTTCTTAGCGAGTTGGGTTATTGGCTATGGGGCTGTGCAATCTTTTGCACCTAAAATCATTAAGCTTAATAAGCAAACATCACCAAGTGCAGAAACAGTTAAGTGGGCATCATTGCTTGCTTTAGTCACCTTAGTCATTGCCCTTGCTATTGGCTTTGACTGGGCTGTAAAACCAATGCTGATAGGCGGGTTGATGTTATTTGGCGTGTTATTCGCAATTAACTCATCTTTGCACAGCTACTTAATTGTTAGCATGGCTGACGCCGATGGCGTATCACTTGATGTCGGGTTTTACTATATGGCCAATGCCATGGGACGCTTAATTGGCACTGTGCTGTCGGGCTTAGTGTTTCAGGTGTATGGCTTAGCAGCGTGTTTGGCTATATCGCTGTTATTTATTGTTATTACCGCCGTTATTTCGACTAAATTACCAAAACAAATTTAGTTAAATTTCAACACGCCCTATAAAGGTAAGCATGCTTTATTGCTTACCTTTATTCATGCATAGCATCAGAAATAACAAAATTAGTCATCTTCTGACTTGAAAAGCTCTTCGAGCATTGGCTGTGGGTTGTTTGAAAACGACGCAAAACAGTACAAACAAGCGGTGTTTGATGCTTATTGCGAGACGTTACGCCACGCTCTAACCATCAGTATCGACGATAATATTCTATGGTTTTTAAGACCGTTTTCTAAGCAAGCTAAAGATATTACCCCCAGTACGTTTGCTGGCGAAGTTTGCCCACTTTGCAAAGGAAATCTTAGTGCAACCACATGGGCTGCTGGCTGGCAGTTGAGCTGCGAACATTGTGAAGTAACGGGGATTGTTGTTGAAAAGTTTGGCTATTAAAAAAGTTAGCTTATTGAAATTGCTGCGTAATTATTCACAGCAATATATAACAATTTTATAATGTTATCAGGCTTTTTTAACAAACTTAGCAGTTACCATCATTTCACCTACGCCATCAACTTTACAGTCTAGTTCGTGGTCTTTTTTATCTAACACGCGGCGGATCACGGCTTTGGTACCAATTTTAATTACTTGTGAGCTGCCTTTAATTTTTAAATCTTTCGCAACAGTCACTTTGTCGCCATCGACCAATAAGGTGCCGTTAGCATCTCTTACATCGATCACATCATCGTTATTAACAGCATTTGGATCCCACTCATGAGCGCACTCTGGACATACTAAGTTGTTTTGATCTTCATATACGTATTCAGAATTACATTTTGGACAAGGAGGAAAAGACATAAAAACACCTTGGTTAATTTTAAAAGCGTATTTTAATGGCTAAGAGCAAACTAAGCGAGCATAAGGCTTATATTTTATGGCTCAGACGTGTCGAGTTCTTTGGTAATAGAGAATATTCCTCTTAAATCACCAAGCCGATAGCCTGTGGCTAAATCATGGGGGTAATGCTCACTAAGCACTTGCTTTACTTCTGGAGCAATCGTTTGACCATGACAATTGAGGCAAACTGGCGCGACTTTTATTGCTTTAGCAAAGCGGAATTGGCCATCTTTATTGGTCGAGAAAGTCACATTATCAATGCTTTCTGAGTTTCTGATCATATCAATTAGCTGGGCGATTTTTTCAGCTTCCCAGTCATCTGGTTTATTGTTCGGATTTCGGTTTTTAGTGCTTTTACGTGCCACAGTCCAACCATCGGTTGATAAGCTTTCGGCAATAGCAGGGGCTTGCATTTTGCACACGTTAATACCTTCAACTAAACCGCCTTGTTTTATAGCGGCTCCTAGTGCTGATTTGAGCGTAGTGGCAAATTCAGTTACTCGCTCAGCTGCTTGGGTTTCTAGGGTAGCAGAATTCGTTTCAGCATAAAGGTTAGGTGAAAGCAATAGAGTGCAAAGCGCTATCGTTCTTAAAGTATGCATTGTAAGGCCTTATATTAGATATATCTAATATAGTAGTTCGCATTTACTCTACATGCCAATTTATGCTGCAAAAAAACAGGATTCACGCTAATAGCATGCTGGAGTGTTGCTGTTAAATTGGTTATGGTGAGAAAAATATTCAGAGAACAAAATATGAAAAAATTAGTTTATATCGCTTTATTGTTATTTTCTGTTTTTACATTTGCAAGCTCAGGTCCTTATAGTGGAGATATCAGCGTTGCAGACTTACTTAAAGACTATCCTGCTTTTAGTGAAGAATATAATGATTACTCACCCAGTGAAGAAGAGCTAAGTACTATAAGAGCACTGCAAGGTAAGCAAGTGTTGGTGTTTTTAGGCACTTGGTGCCATGACTCTAAACGTGAAGTCCCTCGTTTTTTAAAACTTATTGATACAGCGAATGTGCAATTAGGATCCCTTAAATTAGTGGCTGTAGGCTACGATAAGCTTGATCCTGCCGGTTTAGCAAAGCAGCACGATTTACTGTATACGCCAACCATTATCGTTAGCAATGGCGAAAAAGAGCTCGCGCGCATGATAGAAAAACCAAAGCAAAGTATTGCTGCTGATTTAACTTTGCAAAACTAGATCTCAAGCTAGCAGTTCCAGATTGCCTGATGCAATATAGCCAAAGTGATTGTTGCCATTTACAATCACTTTGAAGCAATAACAATGAGAACCCATGATGTATACCGCCGTTATTAAAGCCATTGATACAGCCAATGCAGTAGACCCAAATCGAGTTCTAGTCGATGAACAAGAATTTGCAAAAGAAGGTTTATATGCCATGCGTATGACCGATATGCTCAATCGTTTTAAGCCTCAAGCCGATGAGCTAATGCATATTGCTGCCCGAGGGCAACATATTGAGCGCTGGCGCTCTCCGCGAAGTGATTTTCCTATGGGTAAGCAAGGTTATTATCAATGGCGCACAGCTTTATATGATTTTCATGCTGAGCGTGTAACAGCCCTCATGAAAGCGGCTGGTTATTCAACGGCTGATTGTGAGCGTGTTTATGCAGCCGTTGCTAAAAAGAATATAAAACGAAATCCTGATAGCCAATTGATTGAAGATATCGCCAGCCTCGTGTTTATTGAGCATTACATGCTTGACTTTGCAAGTAGCAAGCCTGATTACGATGAGCAAAAATGGCTGGGTATTATTCGTAAAACATGGCAAAAAATGTCAGATGAAGCACATGAATTTGTATTAGCTGGACACATCAGCTTACCTGAGCCACTTAAGCCGTTAATAACAAAAGCGCTAAATTAATTATAAAAACAAGGATGTAATATGTTTTGCCCACGTACTAAAACAGCCCTTGAAGAAGTGAGTATTGGCGATGTTAAAGTATATTTATCAAAATCTGGTGGCGTATTTTTTGATAACCGACAAATATTTCACTTTAGCGATCCAAGTTTAAAACCCGCGCAAGTGCTGGTGGCTCATTTACAAACCTTGCCAACAGAATGTGTTGATATAGCAACGCGAATTAATTGCCCTAAGTGCCCTGAGGTGGTGATGATGCGGCGTTTTTTTAGTCCACTTAAAGTGGTTGAAATAGACGAGTGCCCAAACTGTGCGGCTATCTGGCTCGATCATGGTGAGCTTGAAAAAATTCATGAAAATCATTTAACGCCAAAAGAGCGTGAAATGCTGCGTATTGATATGGCCAATAATCATGGTTTTATTCAAGTTAAAATCTCGAAAAGACGTCACTCTGTTCATGCTAAAAAGCCTGAGTCTAATGCAACGTCATCTTTAGAAAAACTAGCAGAACTTGCCTATTTATCGATTTTGAATGACTGAAAATAAGAAGCCTGTACCAATTAAGATACAGGCTTTATTAGCTATTAAGTGTTAAAGCTTAACTAGCATTTTTCCTTTATTTTTACCTTCGAACAGGCCAAGAAATGCATCAACGGCATTTTCGATGCCATGGTAAACTGTTTCTTCAGATTTAATTTTACCTTCGCTGATCCACGCGCCCATTTGCTCAATAAACTCAGGGAACTGATCAAAATAATCAATCACGATAAAGCCTTGCATGGTGAGCTTTTTCGAGTTGATATAAAACAGGTTGCTTGGCCCTGGCTGTGCTGTGTCGTTATTGTAACCTGAGATCATGCCACAAACAGGAATACGGCCGTAATCGTTCATTACATTAAGTGCGGCTTCCAGATGATCGCCACCTACGTTTTCAAAGTACACATCAATACCTTGTGGTGCCGCTTGTTCAAGAGCTTCTGTTAGGTTTGCTACCGTTTTATAGTTAATTACCTCATCAACGCCTAACGCTTTTACCATCTGCGCTTTTTCGTCAGAGCCAACCGATGCAATTACCTTACAGCCTTTTAGCTTAGCAATTTGGCACACTACGCTACCTACAGCCCCTGATGCCGCTGACACAAACACAGTGTCGGTTTCTTTTAGGCTAATTACCTTTGTTAAACCTGCCCATGCGGTTAACCCTGTCATGCCCATAGTACTTAAAAACAGTTGGTCAGGCAGTGGTACACTAGGTAGTAGGGTTAAATCGCTGCCATCGCTAATGTGCATGGTACGCCAGCCACTAATATGACTTACTTTGCTTCCTACCGGAAAGTCGTTATTGCGTGATTCAACTACTTCGCCGATAGCACCGGCTTCCATCACTTCGTTTAAGTTAAAAGGCGCGATATATGATTTACGATCGATCATGCGTGGGCGCATGTAAGGGTCGACAGACATCCAAGTATTTTTAATTAACACTTCGCCGTCGTTCAAATCTGGAAGTGATACGTCTACCTGCGCAAAATTAGCCTGTGTAGGCATGCCCGTTGGGCGTGAAACTAAGTGAATTTGTTGACTTGTAACCATATAAACCTCGAATACTTGAGCTAGCTAGGCTAGTGAGCGAATAATTATAGCCTGCGCAAATTATTTGTGCGCAAACTATTTGCGGCCAATTTAATGAAGTTTACGGTAAAAGGCAATAGATCGTCAGAAAATAATTTGCGCGCAAACTAAATTAAGGCAATAATACGGCTGTATTTCAGTTTAGGGTAATAGCATGAGCAACAACTTATCAGACAATGTGTGTTTCACTTTATACAGTGCAACAAATGCGTTGATCAGAGCGTTTCGACCAATCCTTGAAGCTTATGACTTGACCTATCCGCAATATATTGTGATGCACTCACTTTGGTATAAAAATCAGGTGAGTTTAAAAGCGCTTTCTCATGATACGCACTTAGACTCAGGCACCTTAACACCAATAGTTAAACGCTTAGAAACGAAAGGTTTATTGACGCGTCAGGTATCGAATGAAGATGAGCGCAAAAAAGTAATCTCATTAACAGAGCAGGGCATGCAGCTTAAAACTGATGCCGAAGCATTAACGGCTAAGTTAATGGCGCGCTCAAACATGAGTTTGGAGCGAATCGAGTTATTACGCGAGTTAACCCTTGAGCTACACACTGACCTTACTAAAACGGATCTTACAAAAGACTGACCTTACCAAAGGCTAATCTTCTACTAAACATACCAAGGTGCCCTCAATAGCACGAACATACGCATAATGCTGGGCGTCTTTTTTAGTTGGCGGACACAATGGCTCAGCGCCAGCAAGCACTGCTTTATCGTAACTTTCTACTAAATTATGGCAGCTGAACCTTAGCTCAAAACCAAGTGCAGGTTGCTTAGGGTGGGCACGAATATACCCTTGCTTAAAATACGATTGCGCATGCGGATGGGTTGCAAAAGCAAGCTTAACAGGCCCTGTAACAAGTTCACCGTAATCGGCATCATCACTGATATGATTGGTATTAAAACCAAATGCTTGATAGTAAAAGTCGAGTACTTCTTCTACGTTATCGACGTAAATAACCTGACTTAGAAAGTCCATTTATGTTGCTCTATTTATTGTTCGTTTATTAAATAAAGCATAGTTTTATTAATAAAAAAACCTTGTAAGTCATACTCACAAGGTTTTTTTTAATACTTTACACTTAGTTTAGCAATTGGCTACGACTTGTTGCGATTTTCTTTCGCAAACGCACGGATTTTACGTTTTTGCGATAAGGTCACTTTGTTAGTACGACCAGCGTAAGGGTTGTCGCCTTCTCTAAATTCAATTTTGATTGGCGTACCCATAATATTTAATGCTTTGCGATAATAGTTCATTAAGTAGCGTTTATAGCTATCAGGTAAGTCATGAACTTGGTTACCGTGGATCACGATACGTGGTGGGTTATAGCCACCTGCGTGAGCATATTTAAGTTTAACACGACGACCGCGAACAAGTGGCGGTTGGTGATCGGCTTGTGCCATATCCATGATACGACGCAGCATAGCTGTGCTAATACGTTTAGTTGCTGACTCGTAGGCTTCGTCTACTGACTCAAATAAGTGACCAACACCTGTGCCGTGTAAGGCAGAGATAAAATGCAAACGTGCAAAATCGATAAAGCCCAAGCGGCGGTCAAGCTCTGACTTAATACGCTCTTTAACGTAATCATCAAGGCCGTCCCACTTATTTACAGCAACAACCAAAGAACGCCCTGCATTTAAAGCAAAACCTAGTAGGCTTAAGTCTTGATCAGAAATACCTTCGCGCGCATCAACCACTAGTAACACGACGTTGGCATCTTCGATTGCTTGTAATGTTTTAATAACTGAGAACTTCTCAACAACATCACTTACTTTTTTACGCTTACGAACACCTGCGGTATCGATAAGGATGTATTCTTTATCGTTACGTGTCATCGGAATATAGATAGAGTCACGGGTGGTACCCGGCATATCGTAAACGATTACACGTTCTTCACCTAAGATACGGTTTGTAAGTGTTGACTTACCAACATTAGGGCGACCGATAATAGCAAGCTTTATAGGCTTGTCAGCAAAGGCTTGCTCGCTGTTTTCGCCTTCTTCATCTTCGCTGTAAAGATCAATTAGTTCGTCATCACTTTCTTCAAGCTCTTCACTTTCGCTTGCAAGTTCAGCAATAACAGGCTGTAAAGTCGTATCAAGGAGTTGCGTGATACCACGGCCGTGAGCCGCTGCAATATGATGCACTTCACCTAGGCTTAATTGATAGAATTCAGCACAATATGAGTCTGCATCAATACCGTCTACTTTATTTGCTACAACAAAACATTTCTTTTGTTGTTTGCGTAGATGGTTAGCAATCGCTTGGTCAGCAGCAGTCATACCTGCGCGAGCATCAACTAAAAATAACACGATATCGGCTTCTTCAATCGCTAATAGCGACTGCTCAGCCATTTCGGTTTCAATACCTTGCTCAGAGCCGTCAATACCACCCGTGTCTACCACGATAAATTCATAGCCATCGTAGTCAGCTTGGCCATATTTTCTATCTCGTGTTAAGCCAGGAAAGTCGGCTACGAGGGCGTCACGAGTACGTGTTAAACGGTTAAATAATGTGGATTTGCCCACATTGGGTCGCCCAACAAGAGCGATCACGGGAAGCATAAACTACCTCTTAAAAAAACAACAAAAGGCTTCGCCAAGCGAAGCCTTAGAAAAATAACGTTTACTATTAGTAAGTTAGTTTGGGATTTTAACCGCGCTAACTTCACCATCTCGGGTGTATAAAATTAATTTGTCACCGGCAACAACAGGCTCGATAAAGAAGCCTGAGCTGTCAAAGTCTTCGCGCGATACAAGCTCACCCGTTTCTTTGTCTAACCAGTGCAGGTTACCTTCTTGGTCACCCAGTGCTAAATACTTACCAGCCACAGTTGGGCCTGTTAAGTACCAGCCGCGTAGTGCCGGTTGGCTCCAACGCTCAATACCTGATGTCTTATCTAGACCGTAAACAACGCCATCGCTATCAACTACATAGATAGACTGGCTATCCATAGATAAATCACGGTAGCTGCTATATTCACGTTTCCAAACAACATTACCAGAACGAATATCAACAGCGGCTAAATTACCATTATAGGCAATTGCGTAAGCATATGGGCCACTGATCAGTGCTTGAGTATCCACATCAACTAAACGCTCAAATTCAGATGCCCCTTTTGGTGTGGCAATTTCAGCACTCCATGCAGAGTAACCGTTTTCTGAAATTAGTACGCTTAGCTTGCCTGTTTCAAGGCCAAGTAATACACCACCATTCGCGACGGTTGGTGAGCTTTGACCACGCAATGTTAGCGGTGGTACTTCTTGTTCAAAGCGCCAGCGCTCTTCACCTGTATCTGGGTGCACAGCTAATAATTTGCCAGAAGCTAAGTTTACAAAAATTAGGCCATCGCCTGCAGCTGGTTTAGCAAGTACTTCGCCAGGCATTGTTTTGCGCCAAACAATTTCACCGGTTTCGCGATCAAGGGCTGTTAAATAGCCGTGTTCAGAGCCAATATAAATCTTGCCGTAAGCTTGTAAAATACCACCCGATAATTTGGCACTTTCTGTGGTTTCCCAAGGCCAAAAAGATGCATTTTCACGTACGTCTGTTTGCCATAGCGTGTTGCCATTTTCAAGCGATAGCGCTTCAACTAGGCCTTCACGGTTTGCAACATACACCACATCATCGTGTACCACAGGTGTTAAACGTGAAAAATAGTGTTGAACACCATCACCTATTGATTCTTGCCACACTACGTCCGTTTCAAATTGATTAACAATTTGCGGTAATACAAGTTCTTCTTCGTCATCACTTGACGAACACCCAGTTAGGGTTGCGATACACAGAGCAAGTGTTGCCGCTGTTAACTTTTTCATCTTAACCCCTTACGCCGCTGGGCTAGTTTGTGCTAAGTCATCAAGTTTAATTTGTAATAACGGATTGTTATCAAGGCCACCATTGTCGGCAGCAGCTTGGTATTGACTGCGCGCCTCTGCTTTATCGCCTTGTGCAGCATAAACGTCGCCTTTTAATTCAGCAACTGCAGCGGTGAATGATGCTGGTAGCTGTGCATTCAAGGTTGTTAATGCTTGCTCAAATTGTTTTTGTGCAAGGTGAACACGTGCAAGACGCATTGTTGCCGTTGCTTTTAGCTCTTTATTTTGTTCATTAGTGATGATCCAGTTTAGCTTTTCGCTAGCTGTATCAAGGTCACCTTTCTCTACTGCTTCTTTAGCAGCAACAAAAGCAGCTAACGTGCTATAACTTGATTCGCTATTGTTTTTAATGAAGTTATCCGCATTCTCTAGCACGGCACCACTTTCAACAAGTTGATTGAATGAGTCAGATGCATTTTCTGCATTGGTGATTTGGCTTTGGTTATACGCTTTCCACCCGTATAGTCCACCTAAACCAGCTACGATACCAATACCTAGTGCTAAACCGTTTTCACGGAAAAAGCGTTTGATTGCTTCTGCTTGTTGTTCTTCAGTTGAATAAATTTCCATGCTTACCTCTGTTGCTAGCTGGGCTTAAATAAGCTCAGCTAGTAGCGTTTTCGCTTCTTCTAGTTTTAAGGTGACTTGTTCTTTACGCTCACGTAAGTACTTAATTGTCACAACGCCTTGTTCTAATTCATCTTCACCGATAATAACGGCCACGAGTGCATCGCTTTTATCTGCGCGTTTTAACTGTTTTTTAAAGTTGCCGCCGCCAGCGTGAACCATAACACGAAGGCCAGCAACGTCATTGCGTAATTGAGCTGCAATAATTGGCGCTTGAATGCTTGCTTTGTCGCCCATGGCTGCCAAATATACATCAGCACTACGGCGGATGTCACCTACACATTCCAAGGCTTGAAGTAATAACACCAAACGCTCAAGACCCATAGCAAAACCAACTGCAGGGGTTGCTTTACCACCGAGTTGTTCTACAAGTCCATCGTAACGGCCACCGGCACAAACAGTGCCTTGTGCGCCTAAACTATCGGTTACCCATTCAAACACAGTGCGGTTGTAGTAGTCTAAACCACGCACTAGTTTTTCATTAACCGTGTATTCGACGCCAGCAGCGTCTAAACGTTCACATAAATTTGCAAAATGTTCTTTTGATTCAGCGTCTAAGTGCTCTGATAATTTAGGTGCATCAGTCAAAATTGCTTGTACATCAGGGTTTTTACTATCTAAAACGCGTAACGGGTTAGTGTGCATACGACGTTTTGAGTCTTCGTCTAGTACATCTACATGCTGTTCTAAATAGGCAACAAGCGCATCACGGTAGTCAGCACGCGCTTCATTTGAGCCCAGTGAGTTAAGCTCAAGACGAACGTGTTCGCTAATACCAAACTCTTTCCATAATTGGGCTGTCAGCAAAATAACTTCTGCATCGATATCAGCAGTGGCGATGCCGAATGTCTCTAAACCAAATTGGTGGAATTGACGGTAGCGGCCTTTTTGTGGGCGCTCGTGGCGGAACATCGGACCCATGTACCATAAGCGTTGTTCTTGGTTATACAGTAAACCGTTTTCATTACCTGCACGCACACATACTGCAGTACCTTCAGGGCGAAGTGTTAGGTTATCGCCATTACGGTCAGCAAAGGTATACATTTCTTTTTCTACGATATCAGTCACTTCACCGATAGAGCGCTTGAAAAGGTCGGTTGATTCAACAATTGGAAAACGAATTTCTTGATAACCAAACGATGAAACTGTTTCACGTAAAATGTCTTCTACTTTCTGCCAAATTTGCGTATCGCCTGGCAGACAATCGTTCATACCACGAACTGCCTGAATTTGTTTTGCCACTGATAAATCCTAAATACTGTACTTGCGCTGAAAAATCGCGCATCAAGAAAAACTAAAAAATTGACCCGCTATTATACCGTTTGGGCGATAAAGGTAAACGGCAAACCTGAGGGTTTGCCGAGTATATGCGAATTATTCAACGATTTTGATGTCGATTGGCGTTTCTTTCTCTTTTTTGGCGATAAAGTCACGCACATAACCTTCTAGCTGATCAACAATGTTATCGTTATCAATACGTGCTTTTTGACGCTCACCGTTAATATATAAACCAGAACGGCGGTTAGCTCCTGCAAGACCTATGTCGCTAACGAGTGCTTCGCCTGGACCATTCACCACACAACCAATAACAGACACTGACATAGGCTCAACCACGTCTTCTAGTCGCTCTTCAAGCTGATTCATGGTGCTTACCACATCAAATTCTTGGCGTGAGCAACTCGGGCAGGCAATAAAGTTAATACCGCGTGAGCGAATGCGTAATGATTTTAAAATATCAAAACCCACTTTGATCTCTTGTACCGGATCGGCAGCAAGTGAAACGCGTAGTGTGTCACCAATGCCTTCGGCAAGCAGCATACCTAAGCCAACAGCTGATTTAACAGAGCCCGAACGCATACCACCTGCTTCGGTAATACCTAAATGCAAAGGCTGGTCGATTTCTTTAGCTAGTAGACGATATGCTCCCACCGCTAAAAATACATCAGAGGCTTTTACGGATACTTTAAATTGATCAAAGTCTAAACGCTGTAAGATTTCAACATGGCGCATTGCTGACTCAAGCAAGGCTTCTGGTGTTGGCTCACCGTATTTTTCTTGTAAGTCACGCTCTAATGAACCGCCGTTGACACCAATTCGAATAGGTATATTATGCTCACGCGCTGAGTCTACAACGGCACGAATACGTTCTTCGCTACCTATGTTACCAGGGTTAATACGCAAACAATCCGCGCCATATTGTGCCACTTTCAACGCAATACGGTAGTCAAAGTGGATGTCGGTCACAAGTGGAATAGTGACTTGCTCTTTAATGCTTTTAAATGCTTCAGCCGCTTCCATGGTCGGCACAGATACGCGCACAATATCGGCACCCGCATCTTGAATAGCTTGAATTTGCGCAACCGTGGCATCGATATCTAAGGTGTTGGTGTTGGTCATCGACTGAACGGCAATTGGTGCACCATCACCAATTGGTACATTACCTACGTTAATACGGGTCGATTTTCTGCGTTTAATAGGAGATTCTGAAAACATTGCGATTACTCTGATAACGGTAAAGTAAATTTGGCTAAGCGATTTTTGGCAAAATGTGAGGTGTCGACGGCTTCACCTTGAAAAGTAATATCAACCACTTGGTGTTTGCCAAGTACAACATTAAACGGCTGAGGGCCTGTTACGGTCATCACGTAACCGGCTTTTTTAACTCCAAATGCGATACGATCGCCATTGCCATCGTGAATTTCTACCCAGCTGTCTTCATTGAAGTGCATTACCACAGTGCTGTGTTCTGGGTCTAAATTACTCTGCTCTTCAATAGGCTTTTTAGCTTCAACGACGTTGGCATCATTGGTAGCAGGTTGTGCATTTTCACTCTCTGGTGGCACTGAACTTGTTGCTGGTTGCGCGTTAAGTTGCTCAGTTTCACTGCTCAACTGTTCTGTTGCTGGTGTAAGTTCACTGGTTTCGAGCTGACTTGGCATTACGGTCGCGGTTTGTTCTTCAAGTGCTGGTGAGCTATTTTGCCACCACCAAAAAACCGATGAGCCAATGATCACTGCTAAGATAAAGTAACTAAACAGCATCAAGCGGTTATCATTTGCTTCTTTTTCTGTACGACGCGAAAAGCTCTGCATCTTTGACTTTTTAGCTGGCTCAACTTGCTCAGGTAAAAGAGCAAGAATTGCCTGAGTATCAATTTTAAGCTCACGGCAATAGCTTTTAATGTAGCCTCTTACAAACGTAATAGGGCCGAGTAGTTCGTGCTCATCGTTCTCAAGGCGTTGCAGCTGTAAAACGGATAGTTTTAATGCACTGGCAAGTTGCTCAAGGCTCATTCCTGCTTCTTCGCGGCGCTTTTTTAGCGCTTGGCCGAGCGTTTCTTGCGGTTGTTCTAGGTTATTTTCTTCATTCATAATGAGTATGAGTCAGGGTCCACTAATAAGAGTCTATGCCCAGGTTCAAGGGCAACGTCTGGGCTCAATTTATTCCAGCGCATTAATTGATCAATTAACACGCCATGCTGGGTGGCTATGCTGTACAACGTATCACCTTCAGTGATCGTGTGATAAATGTTCGGATCATTTAAATACACTTTGGTGCCGTTTTCGACCCGATCCGATTCTTTGAAGCCATTCCACTGCAAAATCTGCTGTAGTTTAACATTGTATCGCACCGAAATGCTAAATAGGTTTTCGCCATTTTGAATAATATGGTAGGGAATATTCAGCGCAGGTACACTTGGGTTTAGCATGGGGAGTTGTACTTGCTCTGCACTCACATTATAGCTAGGTTGGCTTGATGTAGATGAAAACCCAGAGTCGGTACTAAATACGCTTTCATCCTTTTGTGCTTCGTAAAATACCACACTGCCTGAACTGTCCGCTTCGACTTGATTTGATGAAACCGAAGGCTCTGGCTTATAAGCAGATTGTGGTTCACCAAACGAGACAATCGTTACGTCATCATTTTTAGTATTTGGTAAGCTGACTGAGGCAGTGGTCTGTGGGGTAACGTCAACAGATAGCGCGCTTATTACGGCTGACGTATCGACAGCTTGGTTACTATTTTTTGGTGTTGAAGTAACTGTTTTAAAGCCGGTACTTTCAGTTTCAATCTTTGCAGCTGTCTGCTGGCTTTTATTTTCATCAATTGTTGATGGTTCAATACCGTACGCTTGTTGATCATTACTTGATGTTGTTGCTAGCGCTTGCGCAGCTGGTTTTGAGTTAGATTCAGCAGACAGAGCCGTGCTTTGACCTGCTCGAGCCTTTGTTTGCGGTACTTTTTTCTTTACGATACGAATTTTTGGCTGCTCTTTACTCACAGCTAAGTTATCACTTGAAATTTGTAGCTCTTCTAACTGAGCTTGGCGATATTTTTCGCGTAAAATTTCAAATTCTGAGCGTTTATTTTGGCCTGATGAAATTATCTTTGCTTCGCTCGAACCTGGATAAGTTTGTAAAATGATCCCGGCTGTTTTTTCAGCTTTCTCGATGTGGCCCATTCGCTGTTGAATTAAATAACTGAGCATTAATGCTCTTGGGGTAACACGGCCTGTTGATTCGTACTTTTCTAAAACGCTTTCTGCTTTGTGTAAATCACTTTTAGCGTAATGAAGTCCAGCGAGAGTGATCAGCGATGAAGCGCGTTGTGAACTGTGATTTAAAGCTGATTTTAAGTATTTTTCTGCATTATCAAAGTCATCAAACTCAATTGCGCACAAAGCTAAATTTTCATAACTTTCTGCAACTCGAATATAGCTAGGAATTGCGATCGCTTTTAGAAATTCTTCAGCGGCACGGTCGTATTCGCCAATACCACATAAAAATACACCATAGTTATTTAAGGTGTTTGGATCATTTGGAGCAATTTTTAATGCGCGTTGATAGGCTTTATCGGCGAGTTCTGGTTCATCAACCTGTTGATAATAATAGGCAAGAGAATAATGAACTTCGGGAATATCAGGTGCAAAATCGGCAGCACGTTCTAAGTTGTACTTAGCTTGAGAATTATTGCCTGTTTTTAAGTATTGTAAAGCAAGGGCTATACGGGTGCGCGCCGCACCACTGTTGTTTATTTCTTTTTCAACAACGGGTCTGTTACTGCCGTCGTAGCTATTTTCTGTGACACATCCTGCTAATGCCAATGTACTAACTGTTAGGGCAAGTATAGATCGCATTACCTAATCTCTTCTTTGATTCCGTATGCCTATCTTACCGAAAAGCCTTTGTGTTGCATCTATTATTTTAAAAATAAAAGGTTTAGCACAAAGGCTTTACTTTAAATATTGTGATTATGCTTGGTGAACATTTACCGCAATTGCGTTATCTTCGCGCATTTTCTTCTTCGCTAAACGCTTAGTGCGGTCAACAACGTCGCCGACTAATTGGCCACAAGCTGCATCAATATCATCACCGCGTGTACGACGCACAATACAGGTAATGCCCGCTGCTTGTAGTACTTTTGAAAAGCGGTCGATGCGGCTGTTACTTGAGCGACCATATTCGTTACCCGGGAATGGGTTAAACGGAATAAGGTTCACTTTTGAAGGCGTCCCTTTTAGTGTTTTAACCAATTCGTGTGCTTGATCTGTGCTGTCGTTCACACCTTGCAGCATAACGTATTCGATAGTCACATCTTTATTTGCTTTAGAGCCATCAATATAACGACGGCACGCCGCTAAAAACTCTTCGATTGGGTACTTTTTATTGATTGGTACCAGTACATCACGCAGCTCATTGTTTGGTGCGTGCAGTGAAATAGCCAGCGCTACGTCGATTTTCTCTTTTAATAAGTCAAGCGCAGGCACCACGCCAGATGTACTTAAAGTAACGCGACGTTTTGATAAACCAAAACCCCAATCGTCCATCATAAGCTCCATCGCAGGTACGACGTTTTTAAGGTTAAGCAGAGGCTCACCCATACCCATCATTACCACGTTAGTCACAGGGCGTTTTGTGCTGTCACCGTCTAAACCAATGTCTTTTGCTACGCGCCAAACCTGACCGATGATCTCAGACACAGATAAGTTACGGTTAAAGCCTTGTTGTGCTGTAGAGCAGAACGTACATTCAAGAGCACAACCAACTTGTGATGAAACACATAAAGTTGCACGGTCTTTTTCAGGGATCCAAACAGCTTCGACTTCTTGGCCACCTTTAAGCAATAGGGCGTATTTGATGGTGCCATCACTTGCCACTTGCTTAACAGAGATTTCTGGAGCAACAATTTCGCATTCAGCTTTTAGTTTTTCTTTAAGCTTTTTATTGACGTTGGTCATATCGTCAAAATTGTCTACACCAAAATGATAAATCCATTTCATCACCTGATCGCCACGGAATGGCTTTTCACCGAACGATACGAATAGCTCACGCATTGCGTCTCGGTTTAAATCTAACAAATTAATCTTTTTTTCAGTGGTCATGAAACAACCTCAATCAGTGACGGTGGTAAGTAGTTTTGGTGCGCGATTGTATATTATTTAATCGACTTAGTCATTAGCTAAACAGATTTACAATAGGCTTAGCTAATGACTAAAAAAGGGCCCGAAAGCCCTTTTTCTTCTGCATCACAGACTTAGCTGTGAACTCGAAATTAACGAGTACGTGGGCAGATTTCTTCGTCAGCGAAGAAGTATGCGATTTCACGTGCAGCTGATTCAACAGCGTCTGAACCGTGAACAGCATTTTCGTCGATGCTGTCTGCGTAGTCAGCACGTAAAGTACCAGCTAGTGCTTCAGCAGGGTTAGTAGCACCCATGATTTCACGGTTTTTAAGTACTGCGTTCTCACCTTCAAGAACAGTAACCATTACTGGACCAGATGTCATGAACTCAACTAAAGCACCGAAGAAAGGACGCTCGCTGTGCTCAGCGTAGAAACCTTCAGCTTTCTCTTTTGAAAGGTGAACCATTTTAGCTGCAACAATTTTAAGACCCGCAGTTTCGAAACGGTTGTAGATTGCACCGATGTGGTTTTTAGCAACTGCATCAGGTTTTACGATTGAAAAAGTACGCTCTAAAGCCATCTTTATGCTCCAATAATTTTGAATATAAAAGGATAAATATTAACGGGCGCGAATTATACGCGCTTTACGTGAAAATTCCTAATTTAATTAAACATTAGCGTGATGGCATTTTTATGAATGTATAAATTTTCCCTAGAGAAGTCATGCAGTCAACCAATAATCGTATGGTAAGTTAATGATACCAAAGTAATTGGGGCATAGTTTGTACTCGATACTCTTACCTTTAATGTCGCTGATGTAGATAAAGATGTTTTGCGAACTCTATGCTCAATGTCAGGCCTGAAGTGCAAAATCAGCACATTATTTTCACTGATATTTACTAAGCAATAACGAGGTGTTTTTTTAGTTTTAAGGCATTCAAATTTTAAAGCTGAAGTTAGCTTTATTTAGCTTAAACAAATAATTAACAATTAATGTGCAGTTGTTAATTTTAGGTTCATTTAAGTCTGGGTTTTCTATTCTTTATCATCCTTTTGTTTTTTATTTTCTCCTATTAATTAGTGTTTTAACTCTACTTTTTGCATCACTCTTTAATTAGTGGTTAGTAATTCACCTTACATCAAAATGTAACTCAAATGTTAAATTTGAGTGTACAAAACGCTACATGGTTTTACGTGAATTCCGACTTCTATTCAGTCATAAATTAGTAACGGATTGCTTCTTTGTCATGGGCAAAGTTCAGTTCTGAGAAAACAATTCTAATAATTGAAGGAGATATCAATGAAATTACGCAGCGCGTTTACCAAGCTGTCATGTGCTTCGGCCTTTGCTTTAGGCACGATGCTGACACTTTCGCCAGCAGCGAATGCAATGAAATTAAAACAACAAAATTTGCAACAGATGACGGTGGAATCACAAAGCATCATTTCAGGACGCGTAGTTAGTGTTACTGACGGTTTTGATAATAACCGCCCTTATACTGAAGTGACCATTGAAGTTTCGTCTGATGCAAAAGGCAAAGTAAAAGAAGACTCAACTTATACATTTCGCCAGTTTGGTTTGATTAAGCCTCGTTCAATGGGTAATGGCAAAGTTTACTTAGGGGCTACACCTGAGGGATTTTCTAAATGGCGCGAAGGCGAGCAAGTGATTGCTTTTATGTATAAACCAGCATCTATTACAGGCTTTCAAACTACGGTAGGTCTGGCACAAGGTAAGTTTGTTGTACGTAACGGTAAGGTAGAAAATATTTTTGCTAATCAAGGCGTTTTTGAAGGGTTAGACACCAGTAAGTTGTCAGCTGAACAACAGAACCTTTTAACCACACCAGGTGCGGTTGATGTAGGTGTTTTTATGGATTTAGTGGGTAAACTATCTGGAGTGCAACAATAATGAAATTTTCAAGAATCGCAGCAGCATTAGCGCTAGCAACAGTATCAACCGGTGCATTAGCTGGCGGCCCTTTGTATATTCATGAACAAACTATGCAGCCTTACAAATGGGATACTTCAAATGGCAGTATTCCTGTTTGGACCGATGGTGGTCAGCTGATCAAAGACAAAGATGGTAATGATGTTGAAACATTTAGTGTGCTTGAAAAAGGTACCGTATTTAACATTGATGTTACCTTACCTGATGGCACTGTGATCCCAGCGAATACAGAGCTCGACCGTGACTATACTTTTTTAACAGTTGAGCAAGCAAATGCAGTGACAGCGAACGCTGTAAAAGAGTGGTCTGATGTTGAAACATCAACATTTGAGATGTCTATTCAAGGCACAATCTTTGAAAAAACCGGCATTGCTGATGTAACAGCTGAAAATGTAGACCAAATTTATGGCGTTGAAAACGGCTATGGTTTTTGGGTTAACTACGACACCGACGGTGGAATTTTAGAAAACTATTTTGGTGTGCCTCGCAATTCAGTGCTTGGTATTGCATTCCCAGAATGGGCTGATGAAGAAACAGGTGAAATATTAGAAGCCACTGCGTTGATGAATGGCTGGTATGTTGATATTAACGATACTGACGGCACGCAAGTAGGTGGGGTATTTACCCATGAGTTCGGTCATGCGATTAATATGTCTCACTCTCAAGCAAATGGTCATTTAGTGTATATGTCGGCAAGCTATAGTCCGCAATACGATGGTGTGCCTGGTTGTGCTGGTGTAACTAAGTTTACCAGCTCAAGTATGCTAGATTTCTCAGCGATTGAAACAATGTTCCCGTTTATTAATGTTCGCTCAAGCGCAGGTTCTAATCAGCATACCATTAATGTAAAAGACGATATTGTAAACATCTCTGATCTTTACCCAACAGCCGAGTACAAATCACAGTTTGGTAGCATTCAAGGCAAGCTTTTTACAAAAGAAGGCGTTGAGTACTCAGGTATTAACTTGATAGCTCGAAATCTTGATAATCCTTATGAAGATGTGATCAGTCAGCAGTCAGGTAATATGACTCAAGGTCGTATTGGACCTGATGGATCATTTACTATTAATGGTTTAACTCCGGGTGCGCGTTATGCACTTTATACCCAAGAGATTAATGCTGGCGGCTACCCAACTCAGCAAACAAATATTTTGTCAGAAGCAGAGTATTGGAATGAAAATGAAAGTGCGGACCCAAGTACTGATAATGCGTGTGCTTTAACTGAAATTGTTGTTTCAGCAGGCGAGACAAAGCAAGTTGAGATGATCTTTAACGGTTATCAAGACGGTATCCAATATACACCACTTATTTCAGCATTTGTTATGGACCACGCGAAAAATGGTAAGAAGGCGCTAGGAACAACGTCATCAGGTATCCCATTTTTATATGACAGCGCGACTAAGTCATTTGACACATTAGTTAGCCCTGATGGATACGCATTACTGAGCTCTACAAATACTGCGATGAATAAAACTGCAACTAAAGCAGCAATCACCGCACATTTTAATGACAACGGAATTATGCAAGGCGGTATCTGGGATATTAACTCAGGCCACGTATCAATGCTTGAAGACTTGACGGGTAATAGCTGTGCGTTATCTAGCCAGCAAGGTTTTAGCTCGCAAAGTGTTTGGGATATGGATGATGCGGGTAAACTTGTCGTAGGTAATACACGCTTCCCTTATGACGGAACTAACCGCTGTGCAGAAGGTGAAGGCGCTCGTTCTGTCGGTATGCCAACAGTATGGGATGTTAAAACAGGTAAGGCAACACTGTTACCAGGTACTAAGATGGTTGACCGTTCGTATGGTTCAGGTAAAGAAATCGCTCTAGTAGATGGTGATACCGAGATCCGTCGTACAGCATGGGCTCGAGCTGACCGTATATCAGGCAATGGTAAGACTATTACAGGTTCTACAAATGGCTTTACCCAAATTGCTTGGGTAAATGGTGAACTTGTTGATACTCATACCGAGTTTGGTGCGATTGATAACTCAGTTATTTCTGTTGATGGTCGCTATGTTGCGTTTGGTGCAATTGAAAACCGTCGTGCTGTTGGCGTTAAAGTTTGGGACACAGTATCAAATACCACAGAGCAAATTGGTAGCCTGCGTTGGTGTGACAACATTCCAGCGGTAAGCTTTTGGACTAATTACTGTGACCTAGGCTACAGCCATGAAGAGTTAGTTGAATTAGGTTTTGGCTTACCTTCAGTTATGGTACTTGATGCAAACGACGACTTGTCAGTAATTACGGGTCGTGCTGGTAGCCCATTAGCAGGCGGTTTTGTTGGCGCTATTTACCTTAAAGGTATTGGTTGGATGTCAACAGAAGAGTTCTTTGGTAAACAAGGCGTAACCGAAGCAAAAGGTATCTTAACCGATAACATGTTTGGTTTAAGTGCGAATGGCTCTGAGATTATGGCTGGTGTGGCTGGATTAACACTGTCAATCGAAATTGATGCCAATAAAGCATTTGTATGTGATAACGGCCGCGACCGTGAGCTTAGCTTCCCTAAGCAAGTGGTTGAGGCAGTTAAACTAGGTGCTGAATTTGGTCGCTGCGCGCACTTAGATGACTAATCGTTTATTTTGTTAAGCGCATAAGACCCACTGAAAAGTGGGTCTTTATTTTAATTTTTACAGTATCAAAGAGTTTTCAATGTTTAAAAGAATCCCACTCTATGCTGCCGCCTTGTTGTTAAGCTTTACTTCTTTTAATGGATGGGCACAATCAAACCCAACAACAGATAACTATCAAGATAAAAGTGAATTTCCCAGCGAATTAATGACTGTATGGGAATTAGATGCGCCGGCATCGATAGAATATGCGAAAAAGTCAGCAAATTGGAATGACAGCTTCGCCAAACTTATGACTAAGTTAATAGCGACAAATAAAAATGTTAGGTATCAATTTGAGAATAATAGCCTAATAAGCTTTTATAATGACTCTCGGCAACAGCTCGCTATTCACTTAAATAAACAAACTACGCGCTTTTATCTATTTGAGTTTCAGCAAGCAGGCAAGCCCGCTGAGTTGAAAATTGAAAAAGCCGCAGGGGGGCGTATTAATATGCAAGCTGACGGTTTACTTGGCTATCAGTTTTTACTTTGGAAAAAGCGCAGAGAGCGTTTATCAGGAGTTTAAGGCGATAACTTTAATGAGAATAGCTTGTCAGTCGACTTTGCTATAAAGGTGACCATCTTACGGTCACTTTTTGCTTTAGACATCATTTATACATATGCATGCTATGTGGTACCAATCCGCAATAATACTTAAAGATTTTGAAGCATCAAACCTGTCGCTAACAAGGTTTTATTGCTTCAAAAGAGCTCCCTTAATTAAGCGTATTGGTATAACCGTGCTGCTGAGTTTTATTGAATCATGATCTAGATCAATAAAATTACTGGGCAGATTATTATACTCCCGCGCTTCATTATCGTATTAATTCATGCAACCGACTTGTACTCGGTTCGATGTATGGAGCTTTCATGTCGTCACCTATTTTGACCCCTCGTCCTTTTACGCCTGAGTTGTTATCACCTGCAGGTAGTTTAAAGAATATGCGTTATGCCTTTGCCTATGGTGCAGATGCTGTTTACGCTGGGCAACCTCGTTATAGTCTTCGTGTTCGAAACAATGAGTTTGACCTAGATAACCTGCAAATCGGTATTAACGAAGCGCACGCGCAAAATAAAAAATTGTATGTGGTGTCGAACATTGCTCCTCACAATGCCAAAGTTAAATCGTACCTACGCGATATTGAGCCAGTCATTGCGATGCAGCCTGATGCACTGATCATGTCTGATCCTGGGCTTATCATGTTGGTGCGTGAAAAGTGGCCAGACATGCCGATTCACTTATCTGTGCAAGCGAATGCAGTAAACTATGCCACAGTGAACTTTTGGGCTCAGCAGGGTATTGAGCGAGTTATTTTATCGCGTGAATTATCGCTTGAAGAAATCGCTGAAATTCGTGAACTATGCCCAAATACAGAACTTGAAGTGTTTGTTCACGGTGCACTATGTATGGCGTACTCTGGCCGTTGTTTGTTATCAGGTTATATTAATAAACGCGATCCAAACCAAGGCACTTGCACTAATGCATGTCGTTGGAATTACGATGTGAAACCCGGCACCGAAAATGAAACCGGCGAAATGGTGCATAAAATCGACCCTAAAGCGGTGATCCCAACACTTGGTGATGGTGCACCAAGTAACGAAGTATTTATGCTTGAAGAGCAAGGCCGTCCTGGCGAGTACATGCCTGCTTTTGAAGACGAGCATGGTACTTACATTATGAACTCAAAAGACTTACGTGCAGTTCAATATGTTGATCAGCTTACAAAAATGGGCGTGCATAGTTTAAAAATTGAAGGCCGAACTAAGTCTTTCTACTATGTTGCTCGTACTGCGCAAGTATATCGTAAAGCCATAGATGATGCGGTTGCTGGTCGCCCATTTGATGCAAACTTATTTAAAACTCTCGAAAACTTAGCACACCGTGGTTATACCGAAGGGTTTTTAAAACGCCATGCACATCAAGACTATCAAAACTATGAGTACGGTCATTCGGTATCAGATAAACAGCAGTTTGTGGGTGAGGTATTAGGCCGCAACGATAATGGCTTAGTTGAAATTGATGTAAAAAATAAATTCTGTACTGGTCACTCACTCGAGCTTATGACGCCAAAAGGGAATATCAACTTCAAGCTAGATTTTATGGAAAACAAAAAAGGCGAAGCCATTAGCGATGCAAAAGGCTCAGGCCATATTGTTAAAATTCCTCTGCCAGAAGATATCGATTTAGATCACGCAATTTTGATGCGCAATCTTGATGCTAACCAAGATACGCGTAATCCTTTTAAAACAGCCTAAAGTAAACATGCGCTAAGTGAGTTTAAACTGACTTAGCGCATACATTTAATCTATATTATCAAGACATTGTCCTTTTGAGTTTCCTCTCTAATTATTTTAATTCAGGGTATAAGTAAACGTTTCGAGTAGCGCACTAATATTCGTTTAAAATTGACCGTTTGAATTATCAAGCTAACGCTCACTAAGCCAATTCCAAGCCAGCCAATTTGCTGAAATTGCTCATTTAAAATCACAATAGCCAGTATGGTGGCGATGATAGGCTCAAGTAAAGTAATGAGCACGGCTTGGCTAGCCGCGATGGTTTTTAAGCCAATACTAAATAGCCAATAACCTAAAAACATCGGTACTATGGCCATGTAAAGCGCCACGCAGGTGTTGGTAACTGAGGCAAAAAGCGCATCTCCAGTGATCAATAACGAAGGCAAAAGCACACATGCTGCGCCGCCAAATAGGCTTGCCATAGTCGCTCTTGAATGAACGCCGCTGCTAATTAAACGTTTGGCAACCCATGAATAACCTGCATAGGTAAGCCCTGCAATTAAGCCAAGTAAAATGCCGATGTTTTGGCTAAACAGCCCCTTAGCAGCAAGGTTATGCTCTTTACCTAACGCGATTAAGCCAATGCCTATTGCACCAAAGCAAAAGCTGACTAGCCAGCGAGTTGCAATGGGCTTTTTCTCAATTAAGTATTCCAATAAGACGGTAAATAAAGGCGCGCTGGCAATCGAAACAACAGTACCAATTGCCACACCAGCACTATTCATAGAGGTATAAAATGCCAGCGGATAAATAGCCACACAAGCCGAGCCGAGCAAGGTTAGGCTGTAGTGCTTACGTAGTGTACTCGCATTGTTTATTAGCTGTTTTAGTGAGGTTAAACAAAGTAATACGCCGCCAACCCCCATCGCAAACGCACCTATTGCAAAAGGGCTAATGTCTGGTGCAAAGCTTGCGGCCGTGCCTGTTGTGCCCCAAAACACACTGGCAACTAAAACGGCAATGGTCGCGATGGTATGGTTCATTGATGATTCGCTTTAAATTTAAGATATAAAAAGCATAATCAAAATCGATGCACAATTTTTGACAAAAAGGACGGTTTTGTTGGCGTTTAAAACTAAAGTTATTTGTTGAATTTGCTCGGTGATAAACCAAAGAACTTTGAAAAACTGCGGCTAAAAGATGAAAGATCATTGTAACCAACTAACTCACTAATACGTTGTAGCGGGTAGTCGGTATGACTTAGCAAGGCTTGGGTTTTTTCCATTCGTTGTTTAGTTACATAGTGCATGACAGTCAATCCCGTTTGTTGCTTAAACAGCAGTTTAAATTGTGTTGGGCTCAAACAGGCAATGCTGGCAAGGTGTTTGATATGAAGAGGAGTGCTTAGGTGACTGTCAATATAAAGCAAGGCCTCACTAATTCGGCTGTCGACCTTTGGCTGCATAATTTGCTCAGTTAGTAGCAAATTGAAGGTGTTAAACATGGCAAGTTCTAATTCACGATTAACCGCTTGCTCAAGTTGCTTTGCTACAAACTGCAAAAATGCCCAAAGTGATTGATTAATAGCAAACACGCAGCGCTCAGCAGTGGCCAGGTTATCCGGTAGCGTTGGCATATCGGCCACCACAAATCGTGCCTCTGGCATTGCGGTAAACAGGTGTGTTTGCGAGGCTTTGACAACTACGCATTCACCGGGGGCGACTTTACCTTGAAAATCACCCACACTAATAGCAATCACACCTTTTAAGGGCAGTACAAGTTGATGATAGTCATGGCTATGACTAACAGGCTTAGTACTGTATGAGCGGATAGATAGGTTGCCTTGCATCGTTTTGTGATAACCATTTGCTGAATAACGCTATTATGCCTGTTTGCTAGGGATGATCAATTTTATAGGCCATTAACGGGGTTAGCACATGCTCGTAGGCAATCATTAGCGCGACATAAACCAACAAAACAGCCATCAGTTTATTAAACACATTAAAAATACCCGGCCGTGATACTTGTTTGCCAAGCACCAAGCCCGCTAACGAGTAACTTGTAGGCGCACCAAAGGCAAGAATGGCTAAAATAAGAGACCAAAATACGATTGCAGCGCCGGTAATATCTGCACTTGGGAACTGAATCGTAGCAATTGGCAGAGTAGCCACCAAGGCTTTTGGATTTAATAGCTGCATAAACAGGCCATCGAAAAAGCTAAGTGATGCATCAGCAGACGTATCACTCACCTGTACTTTTGCTTTTGCAACCTTCCAAGCAATGTACAAAATATAGCCGCAACCAATTAAGCTCACATAAGGCAAAAACTGCGGATTGATCACTTGTAAGCCAAGGTAGCCAAGCAGTACAAATAAGATAAACATCGCGCTACCCACACCGATAAAAAATCCAAGGTGTGAACGAGTTTGTTTATTTAAGCCGCTGCCTAAACCAAGTAAATTGATTGGCCCAGGGGTGTACATAATGCCAATAGCATATCCAAAGATATCTGCCATAACAGCTCCAAATCAGTAATTTAGCTCTATCTACGAGCCCATTGCAGTTGAAATTGTTTTGGTGTCATACCGAATACTCGTTTGAAGTTACGATTGAGGTGGCTGGCATCTGCAAAGCCAGATTCAACCGCTACGCTGGTGGCATCGCGGCCAACTTGTAACGCTCTACGGGCATAATTAATACGACAGTTCAAAACATATTGATGTGGAGTAATACCGAAGTGCTCGCGAAAGCGGCGGATAAAATGAAACTTAGACATAGTGGCAGCATGGGCAATGTCATCAATAGCAATGTCATTGTCGATATTTGCCAAAATGTAGTCTTTTGCGCGCAGTAGTAAGCTATCAACACGGGTGTTTAAAGTTGGCAAATCAAGGCTGCCATTGAGCCTTACTAAAGACTGCGCCATTTGCAATAGCGCAGCTTCTCGCTCTATTTTGCTGGTGCTATTGGTTTGTAAAAGCCTCGATAAGTTAATCACTTGATTACGCAGTAATGGATCAGCATACAAGGTGTTTGCCATACGTAATGTGCAATCTTCCTTATACCCAAGCGCTTTGAACAACGGCTGAAATTCATCGGGATGAATGTACAGCATTAGATACTCTAGGTTTTGCTCAGTGCCAGAGTGACCATCGTGAATATCTTCAGGATTAAACAAAATGACATTGCCAGGTACGCTTTTATAAAACGCATTACGACAAAAGAAATCTTGCCGCCCCTGTAGAGTAATGCCAATTGAATACTCTTCGTGAGCATGCTTTGCATAGGTAAAATCACTCATAGTCGCAGTTAACATCGAGATGCTTTGATGCTGTTCGTTGTTGATGTACTTAAAGTGATTGTCTTTGCTCACAGATGCTCCTGAAGGTTGTGCGCTTCGTTATTATTCCTACGCCAATATAGCGAAGCAGGCAACCTAAAAACTTGAACAAAATTGCTGATATTGAATTAAGGAGATTAATTTTTAACTAAATAACAGCAAATAGCAGTAATGATTTTATTTATTTTTCAATTTCTTATAAATAGTTCCGGTCTGGCTTTTCTTATATTTGATTTTAGTGTGAATGTTTTTATCCCTAACTTGGGTCTTTTAAATAAGCAGTAAAGTGGGGGTTAAATGAATTTACGTACAGCAAATAATTTAGTGGTTGCACTTATCACTATCAGTTTTTCGTTATTGGGCTTGTCTTTTATCTTAGGGGCAAACCCTAATGCCATTGGCAGTATATTTTCGTTTTATGGTTTAGACGCTCAGGTGCCTGCTCATTTAATGAGTATGATAGCAGGCTTTGCATTTTGTTTTGTTGGCATTACCAGCCTTCATTCACATTTGGGGTTTATTAATAAAGCGCTTCCGACCGTCACCGCACTTGCTATCTCACTGGTATGTTTAATAACTCTGTTTGGCGCTAATCGTTGGCTTGCTAGTGAAGGGGGCTTCCCTGTGATTGGTTCGGGGCAGGGGATCATTAAGTATTTTGCTGTTATTCCACTGTTTATATTTGTGTTTTACAAAGATGCTTTAACTGATAAAGCGCATATTGCTCTGAATTATGCATCGGTGGCATTAGTGCTGGTTTGGATTGGCGCCATGAAGTTTTTTGCTTTTGAAGCGAAGGGAATTGTGAGCCTTGTAGAAACATCGCCGTTTATGTCGTGGTTATATCAGGTTTTTAGTGTGCAGGGTGCATCGAATGTGATTGGCGTGTTTGATATTGTCAGTGTGCTGTTGCTTTGTGTTGGCTTGTTAATTAAGAACAACAAACTAATAGTGTTAGCTGGGCTTGCCTGCAGTGCTGTTTTTATCATGACACAAACATTTTTAATTACCGCACCGAATGCGCTTAGCAGTACAACCGTTTTAGCTGGACTTGGTCAATTTGTGATTAAAGATCTGTGGTTTATTGCGAACTTAGTGATTATCTATCACTTAGCTGTAATTAATAAAACACCTAATCAAACAGCAGAATAAAATAATAAGGCCTCATTAGAGGCCTTTAAAATGAGAACTAAACAACGACAACGGCTTTTTGCTTTTGAATTCTAGAAAACTCAAGCGCATCGTTGAGATTGTTAAATTCAAAGTCAGTAGGTTCTTCAACATTTAAACTACCCGAAGCAATGTCATTAAGGAGCTTTTCTCCATCGCTCACAAGGCGTTGCCATTGCTGTGTATCGCCATAATCATGTAATACACCAAGGGCAATCTCGTGATAAGAAATAGTGCGCGTAAATGGCTCATCTACAGGTGTTTCAATACGTCCTAATATACTGATCACATGGCCATTTGCTTTTAGGAGTGGCACTAACCTTTTAGCTTCTTCAGGGCCATTAGCATCAAAGAGTGCAAAGTAGCCACCTTCAGAAGGCGCGTCGCGTAATACTAACTTAACGCCAAGTTTTTCAGCTTGTTCTGTCGTTAAGCTTGTTGATAATGCATGAACTTCAAAGCCACTGTGGTTCAGCATTTGCGTCAGTAGTTTATTAACAGCCCCCATGCCGGTAACTAATACTTTTTCGCCTTTGCGTAATGGTATTTTGCTAAAGGCTTGCCACGCAGTAAGCAGTGGGCAAGGCAATGCAGCAGCAACATTAGCAGCTAACTCTTTTGGTACCTGCATAACACGTTCAGCATAAAGCACCGAGTGCTTAGCAAAGCTGCCGTTTTCACTTAAGCTATGATGATAAGCGACTGTTTTACCAATTAGTTTGCTATCGACGCCATCGCCTACCTTCTCAATAACCCCTGCACCGTCTACGCCTGGCGTGTGTGCATCTGGCCAATTAATAGGATTGGCTTGAATAAACTTCCAATCAACTGGATTGATACCAATTGCAAGGTTGCGGACTAAAATTTGCCCTGCTTTAAGTGCTGGTACAGCTTTTAATCCCAAAGCGAGTGCTTTATCAGCCCCTTGAAATTGCCAAGCTTGAGTTGTTTTTACTTCATCATGATCCCATTCAGGAGCAAAATCCGGGTTTGCTTGCCTGTCGCCGCAGCTAAGGGCATTAATTTGATTAATCTCGTCTTGGCTTAAGCTAAGCGAAAGGGCTTTTAAGTTGGTAGCCATATTTTCGCGTTTGGTCGATGACGGTATCGTCACCATGTCATGCGCTAATTCCCAAGCAATGACCACTTCAGCGGTGCTCACTTGGTGTTTGTCTGCAATCGCTTTAATGGTTGGATCTTTAAGTACTTTACCTACCGCAAATGGCATATAGCCGGTAACGAGAATGTCGTTTTGCGCACAAAAATCACGTACCTTTTGGTTGGTTAGGTAGGGATGTACTTCTACTTGATTGGTAAATAACGCGCCTTTTGGCAAAATATTTAAGGCTTCTTCCATTTGTGCAATGGTAAAGTTTGAAACACCAATTTTTTTCGTTAAACCAAGCTCTTTTGCTGATTGTAACTCGGTTAAGTACTCATCCATGCTTTCGCCATTGGCTGGGCTTGGCCAATGAATAAGCAGTAAGTCGATGTAATCTAGTTGGAGCTTAGTCAGGCTTTCTTTTACGCTGTTAATAAAGTCCGTTTTATTTAACTTATCATTCCATACTTTGGTGGTAATAAATAACTCACCACGTGCAACACCACTGTCTTTAATCGCTCGGCCAACAGCTTCTTCGTTACCGTAAATTTGCGCGGTGTCGATGTGTCTAAAGCCCTTTTCAATAGCTGTTAGCACACTTTGATATGCAACTTCGTCTTGTAATCTAAATGTACCAAAACCCAGTTTTGGCATAATTGATTGTGACATCATAACTCCTTAATTATGGAACTTGGGCAAAACATATTCGCCGATGTGCTTTAATGCCCATTCGATGGGTAATTCGTTACGTCTAAAGTGCAGGCCAATGTGATTCACACCGGCATTTTTCATTGCCTTTAGTTATGACATGAGTCCGTTAATGCTTGTTTCAACCCCTAAAGAGGGGCGATTGAATAGCGATATTATTGCTAGGAAAGTCTTTACGAAAAACAGCAGGGATAACAAAACACCTTTGTCGTTTTTGCAAAGGTGTTTTAATCGTTATGAATTAGCTTCTTCTTTTGAAAGTGTAAAGTATGCGCGAGTGACAGGGTAGGCAATTTGTGAAATCAGTGCTGTGCCCCAAAGTAAGTTGCCAATGAGCGAAGGCACATGGGGTAAAATGGGAATGGTAACTAAAGCGAGTATAACGCCAAACATTCTTACTTTAGCTGTTGCAAAACGATGGGCTACACGGTGTTCGATTATTAACTGGATCCACAATAAACTCAATAAGTAGCCTGCTAACCCTACACAGCCAATGACACCATATTTAAGTGGGTAAGGTTGCCAAAACCCAGCTTTCACTTCGCCGGCGAGCGCAACGCCGACCATAACTGCACATAACATTAAAAATAGGTGTGCTAACCACCAACTTACGAGTGTCCATTTATGTTGATTCTTAGGTTTACCATTGCCAACAAAGTCAAAGTAAATCCAGCATTGAACAAATACTGCAATACCGCCAAACATAAAGTTAGCCAGTACAGAGGGGTCGACTTTATAAATTCCTTTTTCTGATAAAGTAATCACCAATTTAAAGAAACCTTCGCCTACGACAATGAGCAGTAAAAGGGCAAAGCGCTCAGACATATGCCCAAGGCGTGGTAAAAAACGTTTATTTTCAAGTACACCAATTTTTGGAGCCATATACAAAACTTGGATAGCGGCAATCGCAGTGCCAAATACCCAATAACGATAGGGTGCAGGCATAAAAGCTGTGGTCGCAAAGATAATGGCAAGTGCAAAGTAGTTACGGCTCACACTGCGTGCTAATTTAGTTGATTCGATCCCCAATTGATTGGTGCGATGAAATAGATACGCTGTAATAAGTCGGTTAGCTGCATAGGCCAATGCAAAATATGTCCAGCCTTTGTCAAGTACATGGGGAATAGAGGCTGCCATAACCATGGCTGTGACAATTTGGCAGGCCATTATCAGCCGATGTTTTACATCGGTACTGACATAGAGTGAGTTAAAAACGCTGGAGTCAGCCCACGCGAACCATACGGTGATGAATAAACCTGCAAAAGTAAGAAAACCACTTAAATGTAAGTGGTCGCTTAAAAAATTACCTAGCAGAAAAATGATTACCACATGGATAAGATCATAAAATAATTCAACCCAATGAACATGGTCATGTGAACTTTTTAAATCTAGGTGATGCTTAGGTAAGCGCCACATTGGGTGGTTTTCTAATGCCATAATTGATCCTATCTATTTCCTTTCGACAATAATTGCAGTGATGGTGGTTTCACCCTCATTTTTGACTTGATGAGTCCATGCGTCATGCCACATCACATAGCCATTGGGGATCTCAAGTGTTGTTTGTGACTCTTTAGTACTGATGGTTGCCTTACCACCCGTCTCAAAATAGACAGTTTCAGCATTATGCTTATGCCAATTATCTTGCTCACCTGGTGCTAAAGTCATACGCAAAACAAGTACTTCACTGTTATCTAGCAATACTTCATAGTGATTAGGTGAAGCAATATGTGCATGGGGGAGTTGTGCTGAAAAGGCATGTGGTGAGCACATCATTATGCTCACCAAGCCAATCAGCAAAGTTGTAAATTTGCTCATGGCTACTCTCTACTTATGCATACCGCGAATTGGATAGTTATTTTTTGGGTCGCGTATCCAGCTAAGCCCACTTACCAAGGTTGCTAAATCAGGTCTTACAAATGGGTTATTAGAATAATCAACCACATGTACATTACCTTGCTCGTTAACCACAAACAGAGCAGGCTCTGCGAAAGGGTGATCTGTTTCTTGCGGTGAACGGGGATCAGATATGTAAGTACCTAATGTTTGCATTTGCTCTGTAGTCAAACCGTAAGCAAGTGGAAATGACACAGATAACTGTTCTAAATGCGCTTCTAACTGCTCTTTGCTATCACCTGAAACAGCAATTACATCAACACCCGTTTCTAATAGCGCAGCTTTGTACTGCTCGAGGCTGTTTAAATAGCGAGTACATAAAGGGCAATGCTTACCTCGATAAACAACAACAAGCTGCCAGCTTGCACCGTGTTGAGGTTGACCAAGAACAGCCTCTTCACCATTCAAAAGTGCAGCACTAATACTAGGAAATGCACTGCCCGGATGGAGTTTATTGCTATAAACAGATTCGTTACTCATGAGTGCTCCTTAAAAGTTCTCGTTTAAGTGTTTTTCAAAGCGCGCAAAGTCGCTGTCAATGTCTGCATTTTTCATCACGTCAAAACAGGCGAAAGTAGGTAACCCTTGCATACCGAAAAACTTAAAGTTCATATGCATTGGGAAAACAAGGTCATCAACACTTTTACCTTCAAAAAAGTCAGTGGCATCTGCAAATGATTCTGCAGGTGCATTTAAAGTCAGCGACATCATGTATTGAGTGTTATTCAAGGTGCCGCCTTTACCGTAATTGGCTTTTGGATTGTCTTGATGACGACCATCACCATGGCAAAGCGCTCCACCCATGCCCGCGGTGTACACTTCATCCATGTATTTTTTGAATGACCAAGTCATGCCCATCCAATTAATAGGTGATTGCAAAAAGACGATATCTGCCCATTGATGGTTCTCAAGTTCAGTTTCTACATCAAATTCGTCTTGTGTATTAACCACCCGAGTTTGATAGCCTTTTGCTTGAAAAAAAGCGTCGGCTTTTTCGATTAAAGCAGCATTTAACTTACCTTCAGAAAAAGGGTAATAGTGATGTGCGTTAAGAATTAATACGTTTTTCATAGTTGAGTATCCGTTTGCTAGTTACTTTATCGTGTTCAAAATACATTCTGTGGTATATAATAGTAACCTAGATTATTTAATCAACCAGTTACCTTTTTGTAACTAGGCTGAAAAATGCGAGGATGTTTTGGAAAGTTCAGTAGAAACAGATAGTAAGGGTAGAAAAAAAGTTTTAAATGCTTGCATGGAGCCGTGTGCTATTGAAAAAGGCATGCGTTTGATTGGCGGTAAATGGACGGGCTCTATTATCTATCATTTAAAAGATGGCCCTGTGCGCTTTAATGATTTAACGCGCATGCTGGGTGGTGCAAGTAAAAAAATGATCGACCAACGTCTAAAAGAGCTTGAAAGTAGAGCGATGATCACCCGTCATGTTATTAGTACGCGTCCGATAGCGGTGACCTATGAGCTTACTGACTTTGGCCGCTCAGCACTGCATATTCTTGATGAGTTACGGGTTTGGTCTGAATCGAATGAGATTTAACGCCAGTACTTTGCACTGGCGTTCATTATTTACGGAAAAGAGTAGCGTACAATTCGTTTTACTACAGAAAAGTACTGGCGAAAGAAGCCGCCGGTATTGTAGTGAATACCGTGCTCTTTAAAGATAGCTTGCACCTTTGGGGCTATTTCGCGGTAGCGCTTTGCTGGTAAGTCTGGGAATAAGTGGTGCTCTATTTGATAGCTCAAGTGCCCAGTCATTACATGAAACAGGTTACCCCCTTTGATATTTGATGAGCCCAACGCTTGGCGATAATACCATTGGCCTTGCGATTCATTTTCGCAGTCTTGCTGGTTAAATGTTTCAACTTCACCGGTAAAGTGCCCGCAAAAGATAATGGTTGAGGTCCACAGGTTACGTAATAAATTAGCCGCTAGGTTACCTGTGAAAACCCACAAAAATAAAGGCCCAGCAAGCAATGGAAAGAGCAGGTAGTCTTTCACTAGCTGGCGTGCACCTTTACTAAAAAAGCGCTTTTTAAGTTCGCTGTGCGGTACTTTGTAATCGCGGTCATCTTTTTTCTTGCCAAAAAATACTCGCTCGGCTGCCATTTCATGGTACGACACACCCCATTGGAACAGCACACTGAGTAATAGGTAAGTGACAAATTGCCACAGGTTTTTTACCCGCCAACGAAAGTCATTCGATAAGCGCAGTAATCCATAACCGAAGTCGCGATCTTTACCAATAATATTGGTATAGGTGTGGTGCTCGTAGTTGTGAACGCGGTTCCAACTAGCTCCATCGCACGCTATATCCCACTCGTAAGACTTTGAATTTATGTATTTATCATTCATCCAGTCGTATTGGCCATGCATCACATTGTGGCCAATTTCCATGTTATCGAGGATTTTTGCTGTGGCTAAACTAAGCACACCCACGAGCCATAAAACTGGCTGAATAAAGCCTAGCATTAATAAAATTCGGCCACTCCATTCAAACACTCGCTGGCAAACAATAACGCGGCGAATATATTTTGCATCTTGCTCACCGAGCCTTGATTTTACATCTGCTTTAACGCTATCGAGTTGAGCTGCTAATTTTTCAAAATTGACTGTTTTTGTTGTCTTCATGCTGATAACTCCACGTCACTGACTGGTTGCGATATGCAAAGTTGAATTAATTGCTCTGAGCTATCAGAGAGCTCACCGGTACGAATATCACGCACTATGCCTTGCTTTTTAACGCACTGGCATTGATGGCAAATGCCCATACCACAGCCAACTGTCACCGGTTGCTTATTCGCTTGTAAGTGGGTCAGTAAGGTTTGTTGGTTATCAATAGTGAATGTTTTGCCCTGATGAGTGAGTGTTAGTTCGTGCTTATCAGAGGTTGCTAAAACAGCAGGGACTGCACTGAAATGCTCACTATTTATAGGTGTATCTAACTGTTCAGCTAAAGTAGCTGCTTGGTTATACAAAGAAGTTGGGCCGCATACTAACCAGTGTTTATGCGCATTTGGTGTCAGCCATGTCGTCGCATCGCCATCTTTGCTGCGCTCAAGTAAGTGGTAATCAAAATTGCTCAGTGTTTGTTTTAGTTGCTCAAGCTCATCTTTAAGCCAGTGGCTGTTTGGTTTTGCGTAATAAAGCAAGGTTATGGTTTTTTTGCTATCAGCAGGTATAGATTTAAGCATAGCTATAAATGGCGTAATGCCAGAACCACCGGCAAGCATAATTAAAGAGCGAGCAGTATTTGGCATAACAAACTGGCCTTTAGGCTCAGAAATATTAAGCCATTGTCCAGACTTCAGACTAGTTAGCTTTGATGTAAACGCGCCTACCTCTTGACTGCGGATCAGTAACCTAATTTGACCTTGCTGTTTTGCCATGTGTGGTTCGCTGGCTATAGTAAATACACGCGTTAGCAATCGTCCATTTGTTTGTATAGTTAACGCAATATGCTGGCCTGCTTGATGAATTGGCCATGCTTTTTCTGGTTCAAGAACCAGCTCAACATTTTGCTCAGCAAACACTTGTACGTGTTTTACTTGTGCACGAAAGTAGCCTTCGCGCCAGCCAGGTTTAAAGCACTGGATCACAGGTTCCCAGTATCCAGCCCATGATTGATGATGTAATAAGTGTTTTGATAATGAATTAAATAACGCGCTCATTTTTTGCCTTTAGCTTACAGGTGTACGCTCACTTAGCGCACAAGTGTAAGTCGAAAAGTGATAATTGCAAGTCTAATTTGAGTATTAGCTCTAAATTGACGGAGCTATATGCAACTTTTAAGAATTTAAAATGTGATAAGGAGAGCTTTAGGAATAGTTGCTTTTTATTTTAATTCATGGGGATATGCTTGATAGGTTCAGCTCATGTAGGTAATTATTCAGGGAAGTGGGAGTGTAGAGCCCATTTACAGAATGTGTTTGAATTTGGCTATAAAGCTTAACAACAATAGCCAGTTTAGTTTGCAGCTCTGCCACCGGCTCTAGTGGCAAAGCTTAATTTACAGTTCGAAGTGTAAGATGGGGTATTCGTTGCTTTGCGAGTCAATTCAACCTAATTTTTATGCAAACATTATCCCATCTGGGTTTTGTTTGAAGCTATCCTTACTCTCTAGATTGCGCCACACCTTTTCGTGAAAGTAAAACGCAACCGTATTGACCGCAGGCTCAACAATGGCAACCAAGCCACCAATTAAAAAACTACCTGTTAAAAAGTAGGTCACTGTAAACGCGATTGTGAAGTGCATTATTGCAAAAGTAACTGTTTTAATCATTTTGAATACCCTAACTCTCATAATTTGATGAGTTTAGTATTGCTCATTATTTTTAATCTTTAAAATGGAATAAAAGGATTGTTGTAATCGAAAAACCGGATTGTAATTTTCACGGTAATGCTCAGGAAGTTTTATTTCAAATTCTACGAACTCAAATAGAAGTAGATGGTGAGAGGTGTTCGGAAATATGCTTGTCAGTTGGGGCAATAAACTGGGTATTGCTCACGATAATGTAAGGCGGATCTTGAGGGCTATAAAGAGTAGTAAGCTTATATAATTAAATGACTTAAGTTTATTTTAAGTTTAAACAAGTACAGTAGAGTTTCGCTAATAAGTAAACAAGATAATTTTAGATAGCTCATTTTTGTTTTAGATCATTACAGCATGAGCGCTCAAAGGATAGCTTAATTGTGAGTCTATATTACGTATAAATTGGGCACTTATCTAAAGGCGTTTTTACTAAAGAGGCATTATGAATATTAAAAATACAACGACTCATTACAATACTTTTTCTATTGTATTGCACTGGCTTATGTTTATTTTAATCGTCACTGTTTTTGGCAGTATTGAATTGCGCGAGTTATTTGATAAAGGTACAGAAACCCGCGACGCTTTTAAAATGTGGCATTTTATGTTGGGTTTATCTGTTTTAGCCCTAGTAAGTATAAGGTTAGTAGTGCGTGTACTGGCAGGCTCAACGCCAGCGATAAAACCTGAGCCTGCAAAGTGGCAAAATACATTGGCTAAACTAGTGCACCTTGCGCTCTATGTCTTCATGATTGCAATGCCAATAGCAGGTTGGCTGATATTGAGTATGGCTGGTAAACCCGTGCCATTTTTTGGCTTAGAGCTTCCTCCATTAGCAAGTGAAAATAAAGACCTTGCTAAAACGATTAAAGAATTACACGAGACAGTGGGTGAAGTTGGCTACTACTTAATAGGTATACATGCCGCTGCCGCATTAGTTCACCATTACTTTTTGGCTGATAACACTTTAAAACGTATGTTACCTCTAAAAAGTGAACATTTAGATAAGTCTGAGTAGTTAAACCTTGAAGCCACATACCATGATTTATGGTGTTATGTTTATGGCGCAAAGAGCCACTATTGCCACTTTCTTCAATCACACTGAAGAGAATTAGTTAGCGAACATCGTAAAAGCTATAACTGACTAATTCTCATACTCGCTTTCTATATCACTAAAAAATAGTACTACTTCTTATAGACTTACAAATAAATTGTGCTTCATAATTATATTCCTACCTGTTGGTAGTTTTTATTATAATTTATTTTTTTGGTCTTAATTTAGGGATATATAGAGCGATGATGAAATTTAGGATGCTCGGTTATTTTGTTTTTTTTCTTTTAATATGTAGTTTTCATGGTGCAGCGCAAGATAGCAAGCCTAATCAAGTCACTATCACTGCGCTAGATGAAGGGGTGTGGCTACATACATCTTATTATACTTACCCAAATGGTACACGATTTCCTTCAAATGGCTTAATTGTTAAAGAAGGAGATAGTTTGACACTTATCGACACTGCGTGGGGAGAGTTACTCACTTTAGATCTTCTCGAAGCAATACACTCTGAAATTAAACTGCCAGTAAGCAAAGCATTTGTTACACATGCCCACGGCGACCGAGCTGCAGGAGTTGATGTACTTGAATCTAAGGGGATCGATGTTTTTGCCCATCCATTAACTGTTCAGCTAACGACAGAGCAAGGAGCGGCAGTGCCAAACAATACCATTAAAGAGCTTAAAGAAGCAGGCTCAGTTGTTAAATTTGGCTCACTTGAGCTGTTTTATCCAGGGGCCGGGCATGCAATGGACAATGTTATGGTATGGTTACCTGAAAAAAGAATTTTATTTGGTGGTTGTGCGGTTCGATCACTTCAGTCATCATCTGTTGGTAACTTAGTTCATGGCGACATTCATTCTTGGCTAAATATAACAAAGCAATTAAACAAACAATTTAAAAGCGCAGTGATGGTTGTTCCCGGGCATGGTGATGTAGGCGGATATGAGTTGCTCTCTCATACAGAAAAATTAATATCCGATCACCTTAAATAGACATTGATGATGGTGGCTTTAAACTAAATCTGAACAGTTTAAAGCCCCTTTATTTCCTTGTGGTCTGTGCTCAAAAAGTACGTAAAATCCAACGTAAAAGTAACTTTAAATTCGCTTTGTATTATTTCAAACTCGTCTTGCCGAATTTGACTGGTAATGAAAAATGAACCTGCAGATACTGTTAATTAAAAGTAAATACTTTTAAATTTGAACACACATCTAAAGGTTGAATATGCACACAATAAATAAAAAGGCATTAGCAGTTGCTGTCGCTTTAGCTTGCTCATTACCTGTACATGCACAAAACGAAAATCAGCAGGATATTGACAATAAAGTATCAAAAGAGCCGCAAAGTGGCTTAGAAATCATTTCTGTTACGGCAACAAAACGCAAAACGAAGTTGATGGAAACACCGGTAGCAATTACGGCGTTAACAGAAGCTGAGCTTAAAAAAAATGGTGTTAATAATATTAAGGATATTGCGAACCTTGTTCCTAGCCTTGATATTTCAACAGCAACCGACCAATCAGCACCCGTTATTTCAATGCGCGGGGTACGCTCAACCAACCTAACAGAGCTAGGTGATCCAGCGGTTGGTGTGCACTTAGATGGGGTGTATTCACCGAGAATGCAAGGTGCGCTTGCATTGATGTACGATATTGACCGTGTTGAAGCATTACGTGGTCCTCAAGGCACCTTATTCGGCCGAAATTCTACGGTTGGTAGTATTAATGTTATATCTGCAAAGCCACAATTTGAAAATTTCTTTGGCAATGTGAATGTTGAGGCAGGTAAGTACAACAGCAAAAACATTGATGGCGTTGTTAATATTCCAATTAACGAGGAATTTGCAGTTCGTTTCGCAGCAAAAGGTTTGAAGCGTGATTCTTATTTAGAAGGCTACTATGATCCTAACCAGTACGATACTCGCAGGCTTTCTGATGATGTATTAAATGCACCTGTAATATCAGAAGACTCTTATCAAGGTGTTGGTCAAACCGTCACTCAAAGAGAAAACTGGTGGATTGATGGTGCTGGTACCGATCCAGAAGCACAAAAAGTTCGCGCATTAACACCTGCAGATAAAAGTGATTTTTATAACAATGCAGATGAATATTCATTCCGTGTGAGCACACTTTGGGAGCCATTAAATGGTAATTTCTCAAACCATACGGTTTTCCAAAAGTACGTAAATAACAGCAACAATAATCTTGATTTAGTTAACTGTGATAAGTTAAGAGGACGTCCAGCTGAAATGGGGGGCGATTGCTCAAATTTCTTGCCAAGTGACAACACTTATCAAGCGGTTGTGAATGTTCCTGGACAATTAGATTTAGACATCACTTATCTTCGCAACACATTAAATTATAACCTAAATGATGAATACAATATCGTTTGGTTGATGGGTTATGAAGACATGAAAAGAGAGTCAGCACAAGACAGTGAAGTAGGTCTTGACCCATGGGATGGTGCAACCTACTTTTTAAACGGCACTGGGGCTGAATCGTTTTCAACAGAATTACAACTTCAATCTGATGAATATGGTGACTTCATATGGATTGTAGGGGCAAACTACTTCCACGAAAAAACCACAACTGTGGGTTATTATGATAATCCAATGGATGATAAAGCGTTTTGGGATCAACCTGATCGCTCAACAGATGCATTTGCCATTTTTGGTCAAGGAACATACAAGCTAACCGAGAAGTTACATGCAACTTTAGGCTATCGTTTTAGTGATGAAACTAAGCAAGACAAAGGCGGCAGAACGTATCGATGCTCAAATGCCGATGGGTGTGCTGTAGGTTGGTTAAATAGAACAGACCTAAACAATCTGCCAGTCGACTATTACGAAGACCCATCTATATATGCATCTTACTTTGAAAATGACAACAAAGGAAGCTGGCAACATCATGACTTCCGTGTTGGCTTAGATTATGACATTTCATCAGAAACCATGCTGTATGCATATTTAGCGAGTGGCTTTAAAGCGGGTGGTATTGGTGATGTATACGAAGTAGTTAACGATAGAACCGGTGATGTTACCCGGTTTGAAACGAAGTTTGATCCAGAAGAAGTATTAACGTGGGAGCTAGGGGCTAAATCAAGCTTTTTTGATAACTCACTGAATTTAAAAGCTGCTTTTTTCTATACAGACTATACAGATATGCAATACGCATCGGTTGGTTCGATCGGTAATGTTGAACGCTTATCAGTTGTGGAAGATGATAACGGAACACCGATTTTAGGTGATGATGGCGAGCCTCTTCTTGATTATCAAAATCAACCTGTGATTGCTTATTACACTCAGAATGTTCCAGCATCAACAATTAAAGGTATTGAATTTGAATTTGACTGGAAGCCATATCCAAATGGTCGCATTACAGGTTACGTAACTTGGACTGATGCTAAAATTACGGAAGATTGGAATACTAAGTGGGATTATGATTCAGAGTATCTATTTGATATCTCTTATGAAGAGTCAAAAGATCCAGAAAACACATTGTTAGCGACAAACCTCAAAGGTAACAACCTAGCAATGACACCTAAATACACTGCGAATATTAGTTATACGCATACGTTCAATTTAGGTGAGTATGGCTTTATTCATGGTTGGTTTAACGCAAGTTGGAAAGATAAATCGTATTCAACGGTGTGGAATCTTGATAAACATTTAGATGATATGGATTTTGCAGTTTCAGACGAAGCGACAAAATATATTGATGATAGCCGAGATGCATTCGCCGTTTATAACGCATCTTTGAAGTATGAGCCTCAAAGCCAAAAATGGTATGCGGAGTTATTCATTAACAACGCTTCTGATGAGACCATTCAATATTGGAACAACACGAGTAAAGGTGTACCAAAAGGTAGTTTTGGCATGCCGAGATACTATGGTGTTAGAGCCGGTTTCTCATTTTAACCTTACGATTAAGCGCTCTCATATTGCTCTGCAATATGAGAGCTAACCAGATTATGAGGCAAAAAAATGAAAAAATTATGGCTACCACTAGCAACTTTATGTGTTGCTTTTTTATCCCCTAATTTAAGTGCAAACTACTTCAAAGATAACTTTTCTTGGGGATACAACACGAGTATTTGGACTGCACGACAAGGTGACAATGGCACGCCATTTGGGTGCTCCTTTGAGCCTAATATGCAAAGCCCCAGCGAGCATGGCTTAACACTAACCTTATCGCAAGGCACATGCTCAGAATTACAGAGCAATCAGTTTTATAGTTATGGCAAGGTACAAGGTCGATTAAAGTCAGGCAATGTTGCTGGTACGGTTTCATCGATATTCACTTATACCTCATGGTGGGATAGTCCAGGTCGAGCATGGCAAGAAATAGACATTGAATTGCTGCCCTCACTTGGTAATGTTGTACATACAAATATTATCTATCAACCGCAAGGTGGTTTATATCAAAGCTGGGAACAAGACATCGATTTAAGCCAATTTGGGCTTGATTACCGTGAAAATCTGCTCATGATAGGCTTTGATTGGTCTAGCAGTGTTATTCGTTGGTATCTGTATGATGCCAATGGCCAAGAGCAAACTATTCGTACCGTTTATAAAGATAATGGTGATGGTGTGCTGGCAAATAATGAGATACCTGCATACGCTTGGCCTGTTGATAACACCAAAATTATGATTAATCACTGGCACGGCGATAACTCACAAGAAGCCAATTACTTTCCTGGGCAATATTATGGTGCTTCATCTTGGGTATATTATGATTTTATTGAATACATACCTAACTAACTATTTATTTTTCAACGTGTTGTATTATAGGTTTTAAATGTCTAGATTTAAATTTTCACCATTATTATTAAGCCCATTGGTTCTTATTGGGCTTGTTTATAGTCATCTTTCACATGCCATCGACAGCGAACAGGTAAACTGGCCTGATGTAAACACTAAACTCAAACAAGACCCTGCTGTTGAGAAGCAAATTGATGAGCTCATTGAAGGAATGACAATTGAGCAAAAAGTAGCACAAATGGTTCAACCTGAAATAGGCTATTTAAGTGTCGAACAGATGCGCAAGTATGGCTTTGGGTCGTACTTAAATGGTGGTAACACCGCGCCTTATGGTAATAAACGTGCCTCGATGAAACAGTGGCTTCAATATGCCGATGAGATGTATCAGGCATCAGTAGATGCATCGATAGATGGAAGCGCAATTCCGACGGTTTGGGGCACAGATGCAATGCATGGACATAGCAATGTTTATGGAGCTACGTTATTTCCACATAACATAGGTTTAGGTGCAACCAGAGATAAAGAGCTAATTAAACGCATTGGTCAAGCGACAGCAAAAGAAGTTGCTGCAACCGGAATAGAATGGAGTTTTGCGCCTACTGTCGCAGTGGTCAGAGACGATCGGTGGGGCAGAACATATGAGAGTTATTCTGAGAACCCTGATCTAGTTAAAGATTACGCAGGCGAAATGGTTGTAGGTATTCAGGGAAGCATCAACAATGATTTCTTAACAGGAACAAATCGTATTGCAACAGCAAAGCACTTTGTTGGTGATGGTGGAACTGAACGTGGTATAGACCGTGGCAACACTATTATTGATGAAAAAGGTTTGAGAGATATTCATAGTCCTGGCTATTTTTCAGCAATAAATGAAGGTGTTCAGTCAGTTATGGCATCTTTTAATAGCTGGAACGGTCAACGTGTGCACGGTGATAAATACTTGCTAACAGAGGTACTTAAAAAGCAAATGGGCTTTGATGGTTTTGTTGTCAGTGACTGGAATGCTCACAAATTTGTTGAGGGTTGTGATTTAGAGCAATGTGCTGCAGCTATCAATGCAGGTGTTGATGTTATTATGGTTCCAGAGCACTTTGAAGCCTTTTATCACAACACGGTTGCGCAAGTGAAAGAGGGTACTATTTCTGAAGAAAGAATTAATGATGCTGTTCGACGTTTTTTAAGAGCGAAGATCAGATGGGGCTTATTCTCAAGAGGTAAACCATCAAGCCGATCTGAATCTCAGCATCCTGAATGGTTAGGTGCTGCTGAGCACCGTGAGCTTGCTAGAGAAGCTGTTCGTAAATCATTAGTATTATTGAAAAATAATGACAAAATACTGCCAATTAAAGCAACAAGCAAGATACTGGTTGCTGGTGATGGTGCCGATAGTATTGCAAAGCAAGCAGGTGGATGGAGTGTTTCGTGGCAAGGCACAGACAACACCAATGACGACTTTCCAAATGCGACGTCAATTTTTGGTGGTTTAAAGAAGCAAGTTGAAAATGCCGGTGGGCAAATTGAACTAAACGAAGCCGGAAACTACTCGGTCAAACCTGATGTAGCAATTGTTGTTATTGGCGAAGAACCTTATGCAGAGTGGTTTGGTGATATCGAATATCTTGAATATCAGCATAAAACAAAAGCAGATCTAGCATTATTGAAAAAGTTAAAAGCAGACGGCATTGCGGTTGTTACTGTATTTTTGAGCGGTAGACCACTTTGGATAAATAAAGAACTCAATGCATCTGATGCATTTGTTGCTGCATGGTTACCTGGCTCAGAAGGCGAGGGCGTAGCAGATGTTTTATTGACCGATTCGAAGGGCAACATTCAACATGATTTTTCAGGTAAGTTGAGCTTTTCATGGCCAAAGTATGACACGCAATACACATTAAACTTAGGTGATGAAAACTATGATCCATTGTTTGCTTACGACTACGGATTAACCTACCAAGACACGGTTAATGTGCCTTTACTGAGTGAAAAAACATCACCTAAAAAGCAAGCTAATGAAGACGCAAAGCCACTGTTTGTTAGAGGCTTAGCAGAGAACTTAGTTTGGCGCTTAAAAGACGCAAATACCGCTGCCATCGAAACAACAGGTTCATCTGCAACCAGTGGTGATGGTGCTAGTTTGTTAATGCAATCAGTTAACTTGTCTTATCAGGAAGATGCAAGACAATTCATTTGGCGAGCAGGCGCAAAGAAAGCTACTTTGAGCTTAAGCTATAAGCAGCCTGAAGTGCTCAGTGATGCAAGTAAGTCAGCTATTCTTGAACTTAAAATGAGAGTTAACACAGCGCCAAGTAAAGCGACTCAAATACAATTAATGTGTAACAATAACCATTGCATGCGTAACATTAAGTTTGAATCAATAGAAGCCTTGATGAATGATAAGAAATGGCATACGTTAGCGATACCGTTAAATTGTCCATCTGCGTTAAATACTATGACCAAGGTGACAGAGGTGCTAAACGTTTCAGCAAATGCTGCCAGCTTAGCTGTTGCGGATATAGCACTGACTAGTAAACCAAATGCAGATGCTTATTTACTCTCATGCTCTGACTAAATCTTAGTAAAGCTGATGAGCAAGTAATGCCCATCAGCTTTACCTTATGGATTGAATAATTTGAATACTAGTAACCCCCGCAGCCACTTATTTTGGCTGTTTCAGATATGTGGTTGGGTTGTTTACGCAATGCTAACCGAATTAATGATTAAAGTACCAAGTGATGAGCCTTGGACTATCCATATCCCGCATCTGATTATTGATACAATCTGCGGCTTTTTAATTACCCTGTTCCTGCGAAAAGTATTCTCCTATATCAATTTTATTGAGCTAAAACTGAAGATTGCGCTTCATGTTGTCGTTGTTATAACTGCGACGTTAATTTGGACACAAATAAAGTGGATTACGCTGCAGTGGTTTTATGGAAACTTTTGGCAACCAATGACGTGGTTTGACTTTGGTACATGGACGTCGGCGTCATTAACAGTGCTTTCAACATGGGCCGCGTTTTATTATGGGATCAAGATTTATTTAGATAACTTAGAGCAAACGCAAAAAGCAGCTGAAGCCACACACCTAGCAAAAGAGTCACAATTAAAAATGCTGCGTTATCAGCTTAATCCCCACTTTATGTTCAATAGTATAAATGCGATTTGTACATTGATTTTGAAGAAAGAAAGTTTAGAAGCTGTCAAAATGCTCGAAAAACTGTGTGATCTATTGCGCCACAGCTTATATACAGATCCACTTGAGAAGGTAACAATTAAGGAAGAAATTGGCATTCTTAGCAATTATTTAGATATAGAAAAGTGTCGATTTACTGATAAGCTAGTTGTTGATATTTCTGTTGCCGATGGTTGCAACGAGTTGTTGATCCCCTCTATGTTGATTCAACCCCTTGTCGAAAATGCTTTAAAGCATGGCATGTGTTCAAACCAGAAAATGTGTATCACCATTGCAATAGAAAAAACGAAGAGTTATTTAAATATAAAAGTGTCTGATACTGGCAAGGGATTTGGTGAGGAAAGTACCAACAAAAGAGGTATCGGGTTAGCTAATTGTGAGCAACGTTTAAAGCTAATGTATGGAAAGTCACACCGTATAGAAAAGGGCAACTTAAGCGAAGGTGGTGCTTGGGTATGTATAACATTACCTATGAGTGGTCATAATAAATGATAAAACTAAATACGATACTGGTTGATGATGAATACAGCGCCGTCGAAGGTTTACGTATTCGACTCGAACATTTTCCTGAAATTAATATTGTTGGTAGTGCATGCAGTGTTGACGATGCAATTGAGCTGATAAATAACAAAGAAATAGATTTAATTTTCTTAGACATCGAAATGCCCTCTAAATCAGGTTTTGAATTGATAAAGCATTTTCAACCAGAGGCATGTCCTGCGGTCATCTTTGTCACAGCATTTCATCAACATGCGGTCCAAGCTTTTGAAGTTAGAGCCATCGATTATTTATTAAAACCGGTAAAACTAGATAGACTTGCTGAAGCTATTGAAAGAGTTATAAGTAAAGTAAAGCTATTTCAAAAAAGTGAGTTGATAGCGCTACAACAAGAAGTGAGTAGCAAGTCTGAGCAAAACAAACACTCTGCTAATCAGTCTGATTATAATTTTGACAGTGATCACTTGGTTATCCGGGATGCTAAAAACCCGATTCAAATAATTTCATTCACCGATATTCTTTGGATTGATGCGGCTGGCGATTATATGTGTGTGCACACCGCGACCGATACCCATGTTATGCGAGCAAGATTAAAGGAACTCGAGAGTAATATGCTGCCTGAGGCATTCTTGCGGATCCATAAGTCGACAATTATTAACTTAGCCTATGTAAGACAGCTTGAGCCATTGCGCAACTCAGAGTACATGGCAACCTTAACTACAGGTAAAACCTTAAAAGTAAGTCGAACCTACAGTAAGCAATTAAAAAAGCTGATTTAAATAAATCGGTGCTGTTTTACAACACCGCGTTATAAACAGCACCTTACTATGCAGTAGTATTTACGGCTGTTTTGACCAAACTGATTTTAGAATGTTAAACCCTATCGCACCGAGAACGACACCTGTTACTTTATCAATATAAAATGCGGCTCTAATGAATTTTTGTCTGATAGTCGTTTTTGACAACATATAAATAATTGCCACATCCCAAAAAAAGACGACTAATGTCATCCATACTCCTAAAAGCACTTTAAAGCTAATGCTGACCTCAGGGGTTAGTGCAACAGTAAACAAGCTTAAATAAAATAATAAGTTTTTAGGGTTTAAAATACCTGAGAGAAACCCAGTTACAAACTCTTTGCAAAAGCATGATAATGAAAATTCAGTGGATGCCTTGGTATTTGTGGAGAAATTAGCATAGGCATTTTTAGGGGCTTTTAAGGCGTGATAGGCTATATACATCAAAAATAAGCCACCAATAACTTTGAGCGTTACCATCAAACCAATTGAGGTGGATAATATGGCGCCAACTCCAATTAAGCATAAGGTAATATACACTGCATTAGCTGTTGCGATCCCAAGTGCTACGCCAATCGCATTCTTTTGATTGCCTTTTAATGCACTTTTAACAACCAAAACAAAATCGGGCCCAGGACTTAGCAATGCAAGAAAGTGTGCAGCTGCAACCGAAACAAATATACTGATTAAATTAATATCCATAACTTCCTCAAAAAATAATAATACCAATCTGCAATACTTAATTATTTTAAGGGATAAAACGTGTCGCTAGCTGCGTTAAAGTTTCTTATTTAGAACCACTAAATAACGAAATTATTGCCGTGTTATTAGCGAGGTTTTATTGCCTCAGAGTAGATTGCTTAATTAAGTGAATTGCCATACTCAAAAATTAAATGGGTCAAATTAACATCCTTTTCTTGCTTTAATCGAAAACACTAAAGGAACTTGATGTCCTTTGTGAAGTAATTGGTAACCTTTATCATGAACATACTCTAAGCCTTCAAAGCAGTCATAAGGGCTATATGGGTATTCGTCGAATGATTCTATCGTCAAACCAGCCTGAATGAGTGAGTTTATAATGTCACTAATTGAGTGACTCCAGGTTACTGTTTTTGACTTTGTACCATCACAATTTTCGGTGTATGTTCCTTCTTCTTCAATGGTAGGTTCAGAGTCATGAAAATAAGAGTAGCCATTTAATAACTCATTAAAAGAGTGAAATTCAACCAGACATAAAGTGCCGCCAGCTTGTAAAGAGTTAGCAATTACTTTAGCCCATCGATTTAAATCTGGTAACCAATTTAGAACACCATAAGAAGTGTAAACAATATCAAAAAGTTGCTGGTTGATAGCGTCAAAATCGTAAACATTACTTTCGATAAAAGTGGCTTCTAAATTTAAGTTTTGTTTGAGCTCATTGGCATACTCAATTGCAGTAGGCGACAAATCAACACCCGTTACACACGCGCCAAGCCTTGCCCAAGAGAGCGTGTCTTGACCAAAATGACACTGTAAGTGCAATAGCGATTTATCTTTCACATCTGGGAGTAGGGCGAGCTCGATGGGGTTGAGTGAGTTTCTCCCATTTTTAAACATTGGTATATTGTAAAAACTAGACTGGGTATGAAGATCAGTTCTTTTATTCCATGTATCTCTATTTACTTTAATATAATCCATATGCGTCCTATCCAGCTAACTTCTAATTAGGCACTGCTCAATCATTGCAGCAATGCCTAATAGAAATAATAATATATTATATTTTACACAACAAACATAAGCCTTTAGTCACATTGAGAACCCAGTTCTCCCACAGTAGTCTGCCAGTCCGATCTTTGCCTGTCGCTTGATAAGATAACTGAGCCAAATAAGTTAACTTTTGGCGGTGCAAAACCGCAAAACTCAAGCGTGTGTCGACCCAACTGCTCTAAAATAGGCTGTGCTAATTGATCTATTAGCTCCTTTGGGGTGTCCATGGTTAGGATAAGTCTTGCAGTTTTGCCGGTTAAAAGTGGTGTTGGAAGTAAACTATTTTGTTCAAACGTAAAGGTAACCCCAGGCAAAAAAACGCGATCAAACAGCCCTTTTAATTTAGCGGGTAGGCTACCCCACCAAACTGGCGAAATAAGCACGAGATGATCGGCCCAAAGGAGTGCATTTGTAAATGCTTCTAAGCATGACTCTAACGGCTGTACCTGATCATAACCAAAGCTGAGATCTGGGTTAAAGTCCATTTCAGACAGTCTAAAAGTACGTATATTTGCCGTTTCTTTAGCTGTGCATTCATATGCATCCACTAAAGAGTCAGCAAAGCTATTGGGTTTTGGGTTTCCGTTTAAAATGAGTATGTTTTTCACAATCAAGACCTTTGTGTTAGGAAATAATTGCTACTCTAAAGCCTCCCCTTAACGGGAGAGTCAATCGATATCTGAAAAAATTTTGAAATTTTGTTCAGTCAACGTTCCGATGAAATTCCCGTAAGTGCAGTTACTAAACTGATATAAACGCTTTTATAAAGTGGTCAACAGGTGCAATAAAGTTAGGTTTTATTAAGCCAACTAAACGACTCACGTAAAAACCCCATGGCGTGGTGTTTTATTAATTCTCCATGAGCCATAATGATAACTTCCGGCTCCCAAGCCAATATTTTTTCAAAATGCTGTCTAGCTTGAGGCTTTTTAAACATAAAGCTGAGGCGCCAATCTATCGGTGTTTTTCCGTTAGGAGCTAAGATCCCCGCACCTTTTGCGAGCCATTTTTGCCAAGCCTTGAAGTTGTCACCAGAAAAGTTCTCAATCAGATCAGTCACAATCAATGTTTTTGAGTTGTTATGGAAAAACACACACTCTTCCATAAAGGGTGAGCCTGTAAATAACTCTTGGGAAATATCTGCCTGCCACTGCCAGTCCAAGTCGTCATTAAGGGATGCATCAAAAGAGATATCATTGCGCTTTTTTATGACCTCACTAGTGCCATAAGTTTTAGCATCGGGATATGCTGCAATCCATTGTGGTAAAAACAAGTGATGTAAGTGATTAGGAGCTATAAGGTATTTAACCGGGCCTAACTGGTCTATTTGGCTCTTTAAGGCATCGCTCAGGTGGATAGGACTGTGTACCCATAGATCGCCATTCGCGAGTTTAATAACAGTCATGCGGGTTGTAAAAGGTAAAAAAAAGAACGTTACTGCTTCACCATCAAAAATCCAAATGTCGGTTGCTAACTTTTCCATGATCTTCCTTAATTAATTCGTAAGAACGCTTAATTATTTTCAGGGATTAAGCCTGTCGCTACCTGCATTAATGATTTCTTATTTAGAACAACTAAATCAGTAATCTTTGCCCCGTTATCAACGAGGTTTAATTTGTCTAAATTGCTACCTAATAGAGCGAATTGGTATGAAATCGAAGTTATTAAAGGCCCAATTTTTGAAAATATAAAAACGACTTTATTGAAAGCACACTGTGTATGCTATCTAGCTTGATTAAATCAATAACCTACAGCGATTATAAACTCTCCACTTAAGGGGAGAGTCAACTAACTATTTGATGTTAATAAGGCCAACACATGAATCAATATGGGCGATTTTTTGTTTTGTCTGCTCAATTTGTGTTTGCAAACGACTCTTAAGATGCAACAAAAATTCTCTAATCTCGGCCCAGTTTGCTTGCCCGTTTTCATACTTTATAAAGCCCTTCAACTCAGCGAGTGTAACCCCCAGTAATTTTGCTTCTGAGATTAGCTTTAATACCTCTATGTGTTCATTTGTATAAACACGGTACTTTCCTTGACGTTGAGGGGTTGTTATGAGGCCTTTTTCTTCGTAAAAGCGAATTGTTTTAACGGATAAATTGGTTTTTTGGCTACTTCACCGATAAACACCTGCTTCTCCATTTCTATAGCAATTTTGTTCGTTACTTTTTAACAAGCGATATCGTATTCGCTTTTTATTAAGATCTGGTTAAACGTGTTGTTGAATCGCGGATCAACAAGTTTGGCGTAAATATATGCTCTATATTAGCGCGATTTTGTTTATACACCTGTTTTAACACTAAGTTCGCGGCCATAATACCCATTTTTTCGACAGGGTTATCAACGGTCGTCAAAGTTGGATATAAATAATTTGTGAAATGAACATTATCAAAGCCGATGATTGCCAGATCTTTGGGAAGATCAAGCTTGTGCTCTCTTGCACATTTCATTACGCCCGAGGCCATTTCATCATTTGCACATACAACAGCTGTAAATTCTTTATTGATGTTGAAGAAATGCTGTAAGCCTTTGTATCCGCCTGTTTCTTTAAAGTCACCCACGAAAAGAGACTGCTCGTCAAATGCAATACCATATTCTTTTAGCGCTTTTTTGTGGCCTTCAAGTCGGTTATAAGCATCTGGCTTGAATAAAGGGCCTGCTATGTAATTAATCTGTTTATGGCCTTGCTCAAGTAAGTGCTTAGTCGCTAAATAGCCACCCATTACGTTATCGAGGCTAATGCAGTTTTCTTTCATTTGGTCTACATAGCGACTGATTAGATAGATTGGGGTTTTACCTTTATTTAATTTTACTAAATATTCATCACTTACGGCTTCAACGTGGGCGATGATCGCATCACAGTTACGAGAAATTAAAAATTCTAAGCCACTTTTTTCTTTGTCTTCTTCACTGTGTCCTGGCGTAATAATGACATGTTTACCAGCTGCCCTTAATTGGGCTTCAATAGCAGACATCATTTCACCAAAAAATGCACCGTCTAGCTCAGAGACTAAAATCCCCACACTATTGGTGCAATTTGAAGCAAGAGAGCGCGCTATCGAATTTGGTTTGTAACCTAGCTGCTCCATCGCATCGAGGACTTTTTGTTTGGTTTTTTTGCTGACGTAATCATTTTCATTTAACACCCGAGATACGGTTGATAAAGAAACGCCAGCGAGCTCTGATACCTGATAAATAGTTGCCATAATTACTGTTTGATATAAACCTTAACTGTTTAATTTACAGACTTGCACGCCTAATTGCCAAGTCTTCTGTTATTTTTTCTGTCATTTCAGATGTTAATGGATAAAAGGCCATCAGTGCTGCGGCTATTAGAGCAAACGCAGCTGGTAGCCAACTCATTAGTAGTATCATGCCATCGAGTGAGTGTGCAATGGTGGTTTCGTCCATTCCGTCATAGCCATAACTTGCAAGTACAACAAGCACTAAGGCTCCGGCAAATCCACCCCCCGTTTTTTGCACGAAAGTTCCTGCTGAGTATATGAGGCCAGTGGCACGGCGTTTATTTTTCCACTCAGAATAGTCAGCACTATCCCCAAGCATCGTAAAAAACAGGGTAGGCATCATGGCTGCGAAGAATTCAGACAGACAACCCATAACAAAGATCAGGCTGAGGTTATCATTTGGCAGCCAAAAGAAACAAATGGTAAAGAAGGCACTTAGTAATAATGAAGCGATAAACAAAGTACGTTTACCCAGAATTTCAGCTAATTTTCCTGTACTTAACGCGCCGAAAATTGAGACGATTAATAAAGCTATAAAGTATTGGCCAGTTAAAAGCTCATTACCTACGTAATATTTAAAATAATAAGCAATGACACCATATTTAATGCCATTAAACATCATTGTTAAAAAGCCCATACCTAATAAGATCAGCCATGGTTTATTTGTAAGTAAATCAACCATATCTCGTTGAGTGCCACTTAGCTTACTATGATCGCTTGCAAGTAAGCGACGAATTACGACAGTCATAAAAATCATTGTTGCCGCAAAAAACAAACCGGAGTAGAGCTCGCGATAATAGAAAAATAATGTGATCGCCAATAAAGGAAGAATGATAAAAGGTAAGCTTTTACTTAAATCAGTTAGCTCAGTTTTTAGTGAAACTTGCGTTTTTGTTGCAGGTTGAACGCGCTCCTTTGTACTTACAAACGTGATTAACATGAGTACAGTGAGTAAGGCCGCAAATACATACATAGTGTATTGGTAACCTTGTGCGCTATTTCCTTGCCCAAAGTATGCAACTAAATCAGGTAAAAAGCCCATAACTAATAAGCCACCTGCAAATGCTCCGGCAAAGCGAAAGCCAGACAGTTTAGTTCGCTCTAGGTCATCACCAGTCATAACCCCCATTAAAGCAGAGTAGGGTACGTTACTTACCGTATAAGCTAGAGTGAGCCCTATATAAGTGAAATAAGCATAAAATAGCTTAGCTGCTGGGCTTATGTCAGGTGTTGTGAAGCACAACACCATAAACAAGGCGAGAAAAGGAGTTGACCACAATATCCAAGGACGAAATTTACCGAAACGTGTTTGCGTTCTATCTGCAATCATCCCCATTATTATATCTGTCACGCCATCTGATAAGCGCACAACTAAAAAAAGTAACGCAGCAGCGGCGGCAGAAATACCAAATGTGTCTGTATAAAAAACGGCTAAATAGGCCAAAGCACCACGCCAAACTAAATTAGCGCCGGCATCGCCCATCGCGTAGCCTATTTTTTCGTAGATAGGAAGAGTGTGTTTTATCATTATTGTTGTCTTATTATCGGCGCGTGATTAACTGACTATATGCTTTACCACTTAGCTTTACTGTTCGTACTTGTGTATCGTAATCAACATGAACAATTCCGAAGCGTTTTGAATAACCTTCTGCCCACTCGAAATTATCCATTAAGCTCCATGCAAAGTAGCCAGCCATGTTTACGCCTTGCAGTATTGCGTCATTCACAGCATTTAGGTGTGCATTATAATAGTCAACACGGTCTTGATCGTTTACCTCTCCATCTACCATTTTGTCAGCCATCGCAGCGCCATTTTCAGTGATATAGATTGGCGGTAACTCATATTTTTCATGTAAAGAGACTAATAACTCAGTCAATGCTGGTGGATATATCTCCCAGCCGATATCTGTCATTGGCGCTTGATGAGGCAGTTCATGATAATAATCAGTGTCACTTGCTTCATAACGTAATCGGGTATAAAAGTTAACGCCCAAGAAGTCTAATGGTTGGCAAATAATCTCCATATCGCCAGCTAGAATGTCAGGTCTATGAGCGGCTGGCAACTGTTCGATAATGTCAGGGTAAGCTCCTTGCATTACTGGTTTCATATACCATTGGTTTATGTAGTCATCAGCAAAAGCTGTTGCAGCTAAATCGGCTTCGCTAGACGATACAGGATAACAAGGAGTAAAGTTAAGTACGATACCGTTAAGTGACTCTGGGCTATTTTTATTTAGTACTTTCATAGCTAAGCCATGTGCAAGCAGCAAGTGGTGGGCAGCTTTACGTCCAAATTCTCGGCCTTTGATCCCAGGGGCATGAACACCAATTTCATAGCCTAAATAAGAGCTGCAGAAAGGTTCATTCAAGGTCGCGTATGAATAGACTTTTCCTGATAAGGCCTGACTTACTAGGTCTACATAATGCGCAAATTCGTAAGCAGTTTCGCGATTTAACCAGCCGCCTTTATCCTCTAAATGCTGTGGTAAATCCCAGTGGTATAAAGTGACGAATGCTTTAATATTTCGACGCATTAACTCGTCTAAAATATTAATGTAAAAGTTAATACCTTCTTGATTTAAAGTGCCATCTAATTTTATGACTCTTGGCCATGAAATAGAAAGACGGTAAGCATCTACACCCAAAGAGTCGATTAGTTCAATATCGTCTTTCCATTTTTTGACATGCTCGCAAGCGAAATTACCATTTGAGTTATCAGCGATTTTTCCTGGAGTCGCGCAAAAGGTGTCCCAAATACATGGAAGGCGCTTATCGGCAGCTCCTTCTATTTGAAACGAAGCTGTCGCAACGCCATAGATAAAGTCTTTGCTAAGCATTGTTGAGTTTTTTGGTAACGTGAGCTGAGTCATGAAATGAAACCTTTGGTAAACAAGAGCAAGTAAATCTTGCGGCTAAATTTAAAATTTTATGGTAGCGCTTCCATAAAATTACCGTAATAAACCATAAGGGTGTTTGGTGTTTTGTGGTAGCGCTTCCATATTTAGGTTAGAGGCTAATCTGCAAACGGTCAACCGTTTATTTTATTTAGCTCGAAATATACAGTGAAAATCTGCTTTATCTTTTAATAATTAATAGGTTAATGGTTTATTACTTTTATAACTTTAGCGCTAATTTAAGAGCTAATAACGACGTAACTAAGCTAGGTGCTGTATTATGTTGCTAGCTTTAACTTTTTACAGCCAGCACGCTCAGCTCTTCAATAGTTAGGAAAGTTTAACGCTTATAAGTATCGTCAAAAGAGACATCATTTAGCTTGCAATTAAGGTAAAGCCGACATTTTTGATGTGGCTTTACAGTTCGTTTAATTATAAGTATTTTAGCAATAGTGATGCCTTTTTAGACTTAAGTATCTACAGGGCAGTATTGTTCAATAAACGCTCTATGTGTCGGTAATTGTTGTAAGCGTTGCGCTATTTGCTGTTTGATCCCCTGCATAAATCGGCTTAGCTCTTGATCATTCATCAAAGAAGCTACGTGATGGTATTGCTCCGGCATTATGCCTTGCCCAAGCATGACTTGCACCCAAGAGTCGACGCGGAAAATATCACCATCATCTAAGAAAACTCGTCCAGTCTCTTTAAACAATGCGACTTTATGGGCAAGTGACTTAGGTGTTTCCATTGTTTTACAATGCTGCCAAAATTCACTGTCATCCCTATCGGTGACTTTGTAATGCAAAACAATAAAGTCACGAATACTTTCAAGCTCTGACTGTAATTGTTTATTGTATTCATCAATAGCGTGCTGGGTTATGCCTGTAAAAGGAAATAATCGCATAAAGCGAATAATCCCAGTCATGATGAGGTGGATACTGGTTGATTCAAGAGGCTCTAAAAAACCACTGGCAAGACCCAGCGCTAAACAGTTTTTGTTCCAACCCTTGCGTCGTCGGCCAGTTTTAAATTTGATAATTTTTGGTTCGGTGAGAGTTTCACTGCTTAGATTATTTAATAATAACTGAGTTGCATCATGGTCTGATAAATAACGGCTACAATAGACTAAGCCATTGCCAACTCTATTTTGTAAAGGAATTTGCCATTGCCAACCTGATTGATGAGCAATGGATCGCGTGTAAGGAGCGATTTCGGGTGTCCCTTTCGTTTGAACTGCTACTGCACTATCGCAAGGTAATAGATGTGACCAGTCTTCATAACCAGTATGTAAGGCTTGCTCTATCAGTAAACCTTTAAAACCAGTGCAATCAATAAAGAAGTCACCCGTTATCTCTGTGCCGTCATCGAGCAATAAACTCTTTATAAAACCATTATCAGCATGCTTATTTACTCGTTCAATTTTGCCCTCAAAGCGTTTTACACCTAGATTTTCTGCAAACTCTCGTAAGAATGCCGCATAACGGCTAGCATCCATATGAAATGCATAATTAATTGGGTTATGAGGGCTAATACCAAATTTCCCCTGTTTAGCTGCCTGTAATTCATAGCAGTAATCTCCAAAGTCGTCTTTATTCCCCATTTTTTTTGCATGTAACCAAAAATGATGAAACTCGCCAGCCCAACATTCTTTACCTGTCATACCAAAAGAGTGAATATAGTCACTTTGTGGCTTGTGCCAGTTCTCGAAGCTGATCCCCAATTTAAAGGTTGCTTGGGTAGCTTTCATAAAAAGTTTTTCATCAATACCTAGTAATTTATGAAAGGTGCGAATAGGTGGAATGGTTGCTTCGCCAACACCTACGGTGCCAATGTCGTCCGATTCAACTAAGCTGACTTTAATATCTTTATTTAGTAATTTGGCTAACGCAGCTGCGGTCATCCAACCGGCAGTTCCGCCGCCAGCGATGATCACCTGTTTAATTGATTGTTGTCTCATGTTGCCACCTTACTCCCTTGTAATTGTTCTAATAACAGTCGATTAGTGGGTAATTTTTGTAAGTATTGTGCAATCTTGTTGCGGTTGAGTTGGTATAGTTGTTCTGCTTTGTGGCACTTTTGGCCATCAAGTTTTGTGGTTAGACTGGTTTCAAACCCCATACCGTACAGCACATATTGATAACTTGCAGAAGAAAAGATTTCTTCATTTTCGACCAAATCAAATCGGCTGGGTGCTTGATACTGCCACAGTGTTAACAAGTTCTGTAATTCAAGTGGGATACTATTAGGGTTGCGGTTAGCATGCCAATAACCATTATCATCACGATTACTCAATACATAATGAAGTTTTAGGAAGTTAATGACTTGCTCCCAGCGGTATTTAAAACGTTTATTAAACCGGGTACTTAATAGCTGCATGTGATCTTGGTCTACAGGCATTTGCTCACTTAGCATACTGATACTAAGTTCAACCATGGCTAACGCAGATGCCTCTAATGGTTCTATAAAGCCTTGTGACATGCCAATCGCGACACAGTTTTTATGCCAAAATATTTCTCTGTAACCCGGGGTAAAACGAAGTGTTCGTGTTTCAATTTTGTCTGCTTGTTGAGTGCCTATCGTTTGTGCCGCGTAACTTTTTAGTGTTTCTATTGCGCTTGCTTCGTCACAATATTTATCGCTAAATGTATAGCCAATTCCGCGTCTGGTTGGTAAACCTATATCCCAAATCCAACCAGCGGATTGTGCAGTTGATAATGTCGCAGAGGCAATATTTTGAGATTGGCTTTCGTATGGTATTTGGGCTGCTACTGCTGTGTTATTAAATAGAATGTGGCTTTGATCTAAAAACGGGATTTGATAATGCTTGGCGATTAATAGCCCTTGACTACCTGAACAGTCAATAAATAAGTCACCTGTTATCGCTCCATTATGCTGTGTGCTGACACTTTTAATGTAGCCCTGCTCATCGTTATTTGCACAAATCACATTATCAACAATATGCTTTACGTTAAGCGTATTTACACAATGCTGTGTTAAAAAGCGTGCAAATTTATGAGCGTCTAAATGATAGCCGTAATTTGTAACACCAGCATACTGTGGTGTATTAATCTGTTTTGGCGCTAGTGCTGCTTGGCAAATAAAGCTTTGCATATTCATAGCATCAGCATATTTTTGCTGAGAAAATAATTGCTTCCAAGCAGCATGAACATCATATTCATAGTAGCCTTCAGGAATCATAAAAGGGTGATAATAGTTATCTCCTTGCTGTTCTCCTCGCCAATTGATGAACTTTGAACCTTGTTTAAAGGACGCATCACATTGACGTAAAAAGTCAGTTTCTTTGACCCCAATTCGCTGTAAAGTATTTCGCATTGACGGCCATGTGCCTTCACCAACACCAGAAATACCAATATCAGCAGATTCAATGAGAGTGATATGAAGATGTGGATGTTCTTTTGCTAGTAATCCGGCTGTAAGCCACCCCGCAGCGCCACCGCCAATGATCACAATATTATTAATTATTTTGCTCATATGCTTACTTTAAATATAAAGCCGCTTCAATAGGAGCGGCTTTTTATCAATTCACGCTAATCGTGAACTTTTGGGGATCTAAATTGACGCTATTAGCGTTAAAAATATCTAATTAAGAATAACTAAATAATAACGCCTTTCTATCCCCAAGAGCCCACATATTATGTAAATTGCTATTAGACCGTATACTCTTGCTTCAGCAATAGCTTAGAAGTTATAACGTACACCTAAATTGTAGCGAGCACCATTTTTGTCTAAATTCCATAACTGCGCTTTGTATCGTCCATGTTGGCGGTTGTCTTGCTCTGTAATGTTAATTCCCTCTAAAAAGAAAGAGAGTTTCTCACTATAGTTATAAGCTACATTAAAATCGACTTGGTAATACTCTTCAGTAAATGCAGGTTCATTTACATAGCGAGCCGCATTGTTTAAGAATTTATCACGCCAGTTATAGGCTATACGAGCTTGAAATTTATCATTTTCGTACATTGCAATTAAGTTAGCTGTGTCACTTAAACCTACTAATGCAAACTGCGTTGTCGTAGGATCTGCTGCGACATTAAAGTCAACATCGCCATTTACAATCGTGTAGTTTGCTTGAATACCAAAGCCCGAATCACCAAAGAAATGTTGGATAGCAAATTCATATCCGTCAATTTTTGCATCTTTATTGTTAGTAGGAACTTGAGCTGTAAATTCCATTAGTGGATCATCGCTGTTAGGCAAGATATCGTAGGCTGCTTCAAACTCTTCATAAGTCATTGAATCAAAAGCAACTCCATTTTCCATGGCTGCAACCATTTGGAATAGGTTTGAGTCAGTTACGGCAAGACCTCTAGCCTCTAGTTCAGCTTTTGCTGCTTGAGCGCGGGGACCTGCTGAAACATCTCGTAAGTCATAGTAATTTTGAGTCATTGGTGTTAAACCAATAAAATTATCAACTTTTTTATTGTAATAACCGACAGAAACATAACTAACATCGCTGTAGTACCACTCAGCTGAAACATCGATATTATCTGATTCAAGCGGTACTAAGCCTGGGTTACCCGTTGAAGCTGGTGCATTAGTGGTACCTGGAATTAAACTTGGCCCCGTTGGTACTCCAACCGTTGCTGCAGAGCTTAAATTATCATAAGTAGGTCGTGCGATTGTGGTGCTATATGAAGCACGAATTTTTACATCATCAACCACGTTAATATCAAAATCGATACTAGGTAGAAAGTGATTATAATCAGAGCTTAGAGAGTAATCTTGTTTGTCAGTGCCATATCGCACATTAAAATCGTTATTACCTTCCCAAGCGACTGCATTTGGTAAGTCAATATTTGCTGTTGATGTGATATCTGTGGTTTCGTAACGAGCACCAACTAAGAGGTTAAATGGCATATCACCAATTTCACCTTGATGCTTATATTGTACAAATGCAGCTTGAATATCTTCTTTAATAGTACGATTTGTTGCAAATGCGCCATCTGCTGCAAAATTAAACCCGTATTGGCTTGCTGCCCAATAACCAATTTCTGACGCGCTGCCAGTGAAACCTTGATCAAATGAACCTGAGGTATTGTAGCCGTCTAATTCACTTAAGAAATTTGTCGGGTCAAGGTAGCCATCAGGTAACTCACCAGGGTTTTCGATACCCCAGTTACCCATCGTATTACGAGTAAGTGACTGCAATGAATGACTTTCCATTGAGCGTGACTCAATACCAAAGTCTATTACCCCTGACTCAATTTCATATTTACCAAGTAATCGGAATTCATCAACCGTTGATTCTTGGCGTGCAAAGTTAGAATCAAGTATAGAAGTACCAACGTCATCTTGGTCTAACACTCCATTACAGTTTAAATTAGTACGACTACAATCATCAAAATCAATCACCATAGAGGGTAAATCACGACTAAAATCGACTTCTTGAGAAGCGACAATATTCGCTCCTAACCCTGCATTTACCCAGCTGCCATAAGGCGCATCGGGCTCACTCGTTGCTTTTGAACTATGCGCATCAAATACAAAACTGAGTTGGTCATTTACAAAGTATTCAAGATTAAGACCAATAGAGTCATTTTTATTAAGTTGATTGAGCTCTTGTAACGCTAAGCCTAGATCACGCGTTGATAGATCGCGGCGTTCTTCTTTATAGTAGATTGGTGTTTTAACCGCATTGTCATCAAAGATTAAGTGCGTTTTATAGTTATCCATCCAGATTGACTGCTCAGCACGTGACTCGAATAACTCTTGTTGAGAGTAGGTGTAATCAAGTGTTGCGGTAAGTGACTCTACAGGACTATATTGCAGTGTTAGCTGCGCGTTTGTTCGAGTGCGTTCACGATCGGCGATTGTGTAACGAAGATCGGAAGGCATTGAATAATATTGCCCCATTGCAGGTGCATTTTCGATGATGATGTCATCTGCAGATTGAGGAATTGTGCCGTCGTATGCAGTCGTTCTCCATTCGTTAACAAAAGCACCTGCTGCCGAACTATCACGTTTTTGAACGCTTGCAGTAAGTGATACACCAAACTTCGCTTCTTCGTCAGTCCAACTAAAGATACCTGAGATTTCTGGTGTAATATCATCGCCGACACGATTAGTTGTATCGTGCATAGCTTTTACACCAACATTGGTAATTAAACCTGGATTGTCTAGAGGGCGGGCAGTATTAATGTTTATTGTGGCCCCAATACCACCTGATGCAATATTTGCTTTTCCGGTTTTATAGACTTCAACTGACTTAACACTTTCTGATGCCAAATTAGCAAAATCATATGCACGAGAATTTGGAGAGCCACCGCCAGCAGGAAGTGAGGCTGCTGGCATAGTACGCCCATTTAAAGTCACCATATTATAATCTGGACCAAAACCACGTACTGTTACTTTTGAGCCTTCACCATTACTACGGTCTATCGATACACCTGTAATACGTTGCAAAGATTCTGCTAGGTTAGTATCTGGGAATTTACCTATATCTTCTGATGAAATAGCATCAACAACACCTGAAGAGTAGCGCTTTAATTGGGTTGATTCTTTAATACTTCCTTTAAATCCTGTTACTTGAATGACTTCAATGTCATCGTTGTGTTCAGACTGCTCTGCATAGGCAGAAAAGCAGGTGCTAGCACCTAAAAGCAAAGATAAGCTAGAAGCTAACTTTGTTCTTTTGAAGTTATGGCTTGGCATCAGGTTTCCCTCATTTTTATCATTGTTATTCATGCAATTAGGGCATGATATTGTTGTCGAAAATAGATTATTAAATGCATCTGGAAGCGCTACCATAAAGAGGTTGAAAATCGCCCTTATGAAAGCGCTTCCAGAAAAGGGTAGTGTGATTTGCAGTTTACGTCAACAGCTATATCAATAAATTGTTAAAAAAGTTGTGTGAAAATTAAACGAGGAATGGGTCGGTTTTGACAGCTTCTATCGCAACGAAATATTTAAAAACTGTTTTTATTTCAGGAGCTTAAAAAGTAAAGTCAAGATGGTAACTATATGAAATACAGTGTTTTTAAATAACGGATAGTAAAAATGAGTTGGCTCTTTTTAGGGTTTTAAATAAGCAAACTTGCTTCTGTTAAAGTGTACTTAAGGAGTTTGCAATTGTTTATGGTTAAGTGAATTGTCGGCCAAAGTAATTACTTTTCCAGAGTGGCTTGTCGTTTGATCTAGATCAAAGAAACTTCATTCGCAGCCATCTATATTACGCGGCTGCAATTTTCGCTGCTTTTTGAATTCTAGATTAGCTTTTAAAGGCAATACTCCATCATCGTGCTTAAAGGTGTGTCATGGCATTACTCATCAATAACAAATGTATTAACTGCGACATGTGTGATCCTGAGTGCCCGAATGAGGCTATTTATATGGGGGCGAAGATATATCAAATTGACCCTAACAAATGCACTGAATGTGTTGGGCATTATGATAATCCTACCTGTGTGAGTGTGTGTCCAATTGACTGCATTAAGCCAGACCCAAATCACCGAGAGTCACTAGATGAATTAGCCGACAAGTATGTCAAATTAACCTCACAGGCTTGCTAATCCTTATCGATATAAGTGCCCAAAACTAGCATCTCATACTGAATGTTCTACAATCACATTAACAACAATATGTTAGTGATTTAATCTAGGGCGTTATATGTGGTTCAATAAAGCATTACAAAATGAAATAGCAGCATTAAATGCTGAGCTCCATCCACTCAAGGGCCTTATTTCAGGCATTGATGAAGAAATGCTGGTATTGAAACTTCGTAAAGATCGTACGATTTCTTACATGAATCAAAACTTTTTAAATGAGTTTGGTTATCCACATGAAAAGTTAATTGATGCTCCTTTTCAAACGATTATAACCCCTCAATCACGCAATACTTATCAGTTTTCAGACTTAAATAATGCACTTGCAAATCAACTACACTGGGTAGGGCAAATGCAGGTTGCTCGTTATGATGGGCAGGTTGAGTGGCTGTGTATTATTGTTCAACCAGTTTTAAATGAGCATGGTGAATTTAATTATTATGCTATTTATGGTTCTGTATGTACGGATGTAATTGCCACATCTCGTGAAAATAGTGATGTTATTAATGCGATAAACCGCTCAATGGCTGTTATTGAATTTGATCTTGAAGGAAAAGTCATTAATGCAAACCAGCTGTTCTTAGATTCTATGGGTTATAAGAAAGAAGAGATTGTTGGCAAGCATCACCGTATTTTTTGTGAATCAGAGGTTGTGGAGTCATCTGAATATGCGCAGTTTTGGCAGCAATTAAGGCGAGGAGAATTTATTGCTGATCGTTTCAAGCGTGTTGACCGATACGGTAACACCGTGTGGCTTGAAGCGTCATACAATCCTATTTTTAATGATTTTGGTGAGCAATATAAAGTTATGAAGTTTGCAACGGTTATTACTGAACAAGTAAACCGTGAACTGGCAACCACGCAAGCTGCAGAAATAGCTTACAGCACATCGGTTGAGACGGACAAACTGGCTCAGCAAGGAGCTGATGTTTTGCGTAACACGATGAAGGTGATGGCAGATCTTGCTCAGCAAATGGAGCAAGCTGCAGAGGAAATAACGGCGCTCGATAAGCAGTCACAGCAAATTTCAAATATCGTAGAAAGTATTAGTAGTATTGCTGAACAAACCAATTTACTAGCGCTTAATGCTGCAATTGAAGCAGCTAGAGCAGGTGACCAAGGGCGAGGGTTTGCTGTGGTTGCTGATGAAGTAAGGCAGTTAGCTTCAAGAACCTCAAAAGCAACTGAAGAAATTGTTGATGTAGTACAACACAACCAGTCACTAACCAAAAACACCGTAAAAGTGATAGAAGAAGGTAAGATACAAGCTGAGCAAGGGCTCTCGTTGTCAAATGACTCGGGTAAAGTGATGGAAGATATTCAGCATGGCGCTCAACAGGTGGTTGATACAATTGGTCAGTTTGTAAACAAACTTAAATAGTCTTATATGCTTAGCCTAGTTTTACTAGGCTTTTTATTATTTCAAAAAATTAAATTATTTCTTATTTTCACCCGAGAAACTTCTTATTGTCGTAAAAGCTGAGTTTTTATTCATTCAATTCGGCTAAAATCATTAAAAGTTACAGCTCATGTAGTTCTTAGAGTACTGCTCTGTGTTGTTTTCATATGATTTTAAGGTGAGAAGAGCCATGTTTTTTACTCAGCCATTGAAGAATAGAATTGCCGATTTAGAGAATGAATTATTTAGTGTTATGCAAGTAAAAGATACTTTAGACCAGAGTATGTTTACTTTAGAGCTTGATGAAGATGGCTATATCCTCTCGGTTAATGAGCACGTATTAACTGAGCTTGGGTATTCTGAAAAACAATTGCTTGGCAAATCTTTACTTGATTTTGTCCCTGATACTGCCCGAAAAACACCCCATTATGAGCTTTTTAAGCAAGCGCTATATGAACAAACCGTTTGGGTGGGAGCTGTACAGCTTATAAACGCAAAAAATAGCCCAGTATGGTTGCGTGTTTTTTTACACCGTGTTGTTAACAAAGATAAGCAATTTCAAAAAATTACTCTGCATGCAAGCGTATTGACGCGGACCATTGAAACCTCCCGTGAAAATCAGGATTTAGTGAAGGCAATCCATCGCTCAATGGCTGTGATTGAATTTGATTTAAATGGTTATGTGCTTAAAGCAAATGAGCAATTTTTAGCGGGGGTTGGTTACACAGCACAAGAAATTATTGGTAAGCATCATAGTATGTTTTGTGAATCTGATGAAGTTGGCTCTGATCAATATGCCGACTTTTGGCAAAAGCTACAACAAGGTGAATTTATTGCTTCACGCTTTAAACGTGTCGATAAGCAAGGTGATCCTGTGTGGCTTGAGGCAACTTATAATCCGATCTTTAATGAGCAAGGTGAACTTTATAAGGTTGTAAAGTTTGCCACTGTCATTACAGAACAAGTTAAGCTTGAAATGGCTATTTCTCAGGCCGCAGATATAGCCTATAGCACTTCCACAGAAACCGACAAGATTGCTCAGCAAGGTGCTGAAGTATTGCATAACATGGTGCAAGTTATGGATGCGCTAGCAAAACAAATGGAACAAGCAGCGCAAGAAATGGCTGCCCTTGATAAGCAATCGCAACAAATAGCTTCACTTGTGCAAAGCATAGGAAGTATAGCCGACCAAACCAATCTATTAGCATTAAATGCTGCAATTGAGGCTGCTCGTGCTGGCGAACAAGGAAGAGGGTTTGCTGTGGTTGCTGATGAAGTAAGGCAACTTGCCCGCAGAACTTCAAACGCAACCATTGAGATTGTTGATGTGGTGCAACAAAACCGTGTGCTTACACAAAATACAGTTGGAGTCATTCAATTAGGTAAAAGCAAGGCAGAACAAAGTTTCAGCCTTGCTACTGAGTCAGGAAAAGTGATGGCCGATATACAAAATGGCGCTCAAAAAGTTGTTGATGCTGTTGGGCAGTTTGCTGAACAACTCAAGTAGCGTTATCGATGTTTGTACTGGGTTTTACAGTAGCCGCGAGTGATATCAGGGTTTCGTAGTTTTAAGTGTTTAGTTTGCCTACCTGCTGCGCGTTTTCGCCAAAGTTTAAAGCTCGAGCTTGTTAATTGTTCACGCATTAACGCGATAACGCTTTTTTCATTTAAACCAAATTGCTGGTTTATTGCCTCAAACGGGGTTCTGTCTTCCCACGCCATCTCTATGATGCGTGATATTTCATGATCTAAGTGCTGCATTACGACTCCTTTTTGTTTGCTTATACGTACATGCAGCAGATTTGGATTATAAGATATCGTGTTGCCAGTGCTCAGCTAAAAAGTCGATGAACGCTCTGACCACATTTTGTTGGAAGTTACGCGATAAGTACACCGCCCATAAATGAGAGCCTATAGTTGTATGCTCTGGTAGCACTTTAATAAGGTCACCTGATGCTAAATAGTCATTGGCGAGATCGCAGGGTAAATGAGCCACCCCCATTCCTTGTTTTACTGCTTTTAAAAGCACACCCATATCATTGGCAACAATGTTGCCCTTAACAGTCACTTTTTGAGTGTTGTCGTCGCGTTGAAATTGCCAAATATTGTGTTTGTTATGAATAAGGCAATTATGTGCAGTTAAGTCATTTGGCTCATTAATCGGTAGGCTCGCAGCTAAATAGTCGTTTGATGCACACACTGCGGTTGCGATATACATTAGCTTACGGGCAATGAGTCCTTCATCGGGCTGGTGGATATAACGCAAAGCGATATCAACGCGGTCATCAACCAGCTGCGATAAACTATCTGAGAGTAACAGTTCAAATCGCGTCTGTGGATGGCGTTTGGTGAACTCTTCAATGGCATCAAATAGTTTATGTTGGCCAAGCCCAATCGGAGAGGCAACTCGAATGGTACCCACCAATTCGTTGTTGTGGCTGTGTGCTCGGCTTTGTAAGTCAGACACTTGATTGAGTATTTGCTGGCAATAGCTAAGGGCCTCTTCACCTTGAAGAGTTAAACTGACTTTTCGTGTTGTGCGATGAAACAACCTTAAATTTAGCCACTTTTCAATATCTTGAATATGCCTAGAAACTTGTAATCTGCTTAAACCTAAGTGCTCAGCGGCCTGAGTAAAGCTGCCTGTGCGGGCAACTTCGACAAAGCTAGTAATTGAGTTGAGTTTATCCATTTGGTATCTTAAAGTGAAACAATGTGTATCTATATAGTGTATTTATCAGTAAATAGTGAACAAGTAAACTGCCATCATTGAAACAAACAATGGAGAATTCCTCATGAAATTAGCAGTTATTGGCGCAACAGGTTGGATTGGCAGCCACATTACATCAGAAGCATTAGCACGTGGTCATCAAGTTAATGCGCTAGTAAGAGACGTAAGTAAAGTAACGCAAGATAATGTTACTGTGACTGAATTTGATTTAACAAAAGACGATATTGCAAGTGCTGCTGCAGGTAGTGATGTTGTTATTGCGGCAATTGGTGGGCGTGCTTTAGGTAACCATGAAATTGTTGCAAACACAGCACAGCAATTGCTGAATGCACTTGCCGGTACTGGCACGCGCATTTTATGGGTGGGTGGCGCAGGTAGCTTAGAAGTTGCACCGGGTGTAACGCTTGTATCAAACCCTGATTTTCCTGCTGAATACAAAGCAGAAGCAATCGCTCAAGGCGAAGCGCTTGAAGTATTTAAAGCGTCAACAACAGATACGCCATGGACGTTTGTATCACCAGCTGCGGTTATTTATCCCGGTGAGTCAGAGCGCCCATACCGTGTTGGTGGTGATAGCTTCTTTACTGATGCCAACGGCGAAAGCAAAATATCAGTAACCGATTATGCGAAAGCGATGCTTGATGAAGCGCAGTCTGCAGCGCATTTAAATCAACGTATTAGTATCGCTTATTGATACTTTTCTCAGGCTCATAAAATGGTATTCTTATGCGATGTTTTTTAGCTGATTTTATCATGATATGAGCCTATTATTTTCTGTTGCGCTTGCAACAATTCCTGCCTTACCCGAAGCAGTTGCAAATAATGCTGTCGCAAAAGTTGTTGTAAATGAACAAGCTTATTTCCTAAGTTTTATGGGAATAGGAAAAGGGAAAGCACACCATGATATTCATAATAAAGTATGGGTACTCAAAGTTGGTGAGTCGGCATGGCGAACAGCAAAAGCGGTACCGAGTAGCCAGCCTCTAGTTGGACGTTTAGCGAGCACCGCAGTGGGTGTTGGTAAACATGCCTATGTATTTGGTGGCTATACTGTAAGTGCGGATCATCAAGAAATTTCTACCCCTGATGTATATCGCTACGATGTACTTACGAATTCTTACACGCAACTCGCCAATATGCCCGTGCCTGTTGATGACAGTGTGGCGCTTTCGTACCAACAACGTTACATCTATTTAGTCAGTGGTTGGCATAACGATGGTAATGTTAACTTAGTACAAGTTTATGACACCAAAACAGATACTTGGCAACAGGCTTCGCCATTTTTAGGCCAGCCAGTATTTGGCCAAGCAGCGGCAATTAGTGGCAACACAATTTTAGTGTGTGATGGTGTAAAAACGCAGGCCAATGCAGATAAACGTCGTTCTTTTGCTGCGGTTGCACAGTGTTTAAAAGGCACTATTGATGCTAATAATCCATTAAAAATAGATTGGCGTACCGTGCCACATCCAACAGGTGTTGCCCACTATCGTATGGCTGCAACTAGTTTTAATGGTGATATCTATATGTTGGGCGGTTCTGCAAACCCATATAATTACAATGGCATCGGATACAACGGGAAGCCAGCACCGGCGAGTAATCATGTTTGGCGTTTTGATGTTGATAAAAACAATTGGCAAATGATGCCAAAAGCTAAAACTGCAAGTATGGATCATCGTGGTTTATTAGAGCATCAAGGTAGTTTGTACCGTATTGGTGGTATGGACAATAATCAACAAGTGACTGCCGATGCACTTGGCTATAAGGTTGAATTATCACTATGAATACACTTTATATCACAGGTGCCGGAGTCAGTGCCGCAAGCGGTATACCGACCTTTCGTGGCGAAGATGGATTTTGGACCATAGGCAGTAAAAATTATACGCCGATGGAAATGGCAACCCGCGCCATGTACGAAAACAATCCGCGAGAATTTTTAGCTTGGTATTATCATCGTTTTGCAACGTATCGACACCATGGGCCCAATGAGGTGCATCATTGGTTGAGCGATAAAAACCTTATTACACAAAATATTGATGGCCTCGATGGCAAAGCCGGTAACACGGATTATATTGCTATTCATGGTCGTTTGGATCAAATGACACTGTTTCACCATCAAGGTGCTGATGTGATGGCCTTCAATGCGCCGTGGGATAAAGTTAACGAAGACAACCTACACAACTCATTGCTTGAGGTGTTCAATATCAATAATGAAAGCCCCAAGCTAAACGAATCGTTTAAGCCTTACGTGTTGTTATTTGATGAGTATTACACTGAACTTTATCGAATTTCTGAGGCGCAACAGCGCATGCTCGATGCCGATAAAATTGTGTTTATAGGCACCTCTTTTAGCGTCAATATTACGCAAATGGCACTCGATATAGCACGCAGCCAGGGCATACCCATTGAAGTAGTTGACCCCGAACCTACCCATGTATTTCATCCTAATGTGACATACCAAAAAATGACTGCGCTTGAATATATCCAGCAGCAGGGATAAAAATAAGGCGCTTAATTTAGCGCCTTATTTCATTATTGCTGTTCAGCTTTTATTGCTGTGATGTTTAACCGCGCTTGTAAGGGGTCTGGTAAAAATTCTGCAGTCCCTGATTTACTCATTTGCAGAATAAAAGACTCATCATTTTTATAAGCTTGCCATGTTGGTAGGCCGGGGCCATTTGGGGTGCCTAATTTAATAAAATTAGTCACATAACGGTGCATTATTTTAGCAGCTTGCTTATCTTGCTCAGTGGTGACATGGCCATATTTCGCTGCCACAGTATTAAAAAAATACGGAATCTCGCTGGCGTGTTCAGCACCGAGTTTATCTAAGGTTTGCGCTACATAACCAAAACGATACAAGAAGGCATCATTACCCATATCTGTCACACGCTTTGCAACGAACCTTGCTGGCTCTTGCATTAAAGCATCCTGTCCAACTTGGTAATTAATTATTGGCAGTGGGGTGTCGCCTTGTGCATCGTAAGCCATTTTGGCTTGTATCGAGTGAGGAGCAAAGCTTTCAAATAGCGCCTCTTTTGAAGAAAAGTTTGCAAAGCCTAAATCCATATCAGTTGTGCCGACCATGGTAGCAACATGGCTAAATGTGCCTTTACTCAAACGTGCTTCAGTTGAAGCATTTATGATGATGCCATCAATGATTGGCCCACCTACGTAAGTAGACTCATTAGTACTTTGTTTGTTTAATGTACTTAGGTTGAGGTTTCCAACGACTTCTTCAGCAGATAATTCACGTAATGCCGCCAGCGCATTCTTATCACTACCTAAGATAGTGTGTTGCTTGGCAAAGTTTTCACCAATTTTTTCGGCGCTTAATACTGAGTCGTCATTGCTATAAAGTGGCAACTCGTTAAATAACTCTCGCCCGCCAGCAGACATAATAATCGCTTGTTGAAATAAGTTATTTGCTGCAGGAGTTTGCATCATCGCGTGTACCGATGCACCGCCAGCAGATTCTCCCATCAGTGTCACTTTTGAAGCATCACCACCAAATTGAGCAATATTCTGTTTCACCCACTCAAGAGCCGCAATTTGATCCATTAATGCGTAGTTACCCAATGCATCGTTTTCAAAACGAGCAAGTGCAGGGTGAGCAAAAAAGCCAAATCGGCCTAATCGATAATTAAAGCTAACAAAAATAATCCCTTGTTTAGCAAAGCTTTCACCTGAGTAAACAGCGGGTGATGCGCCGCCATTTACAAAGCCACCGCCGTGTATCCAGACGACTACAGGATAAGGTGTATCGCTGTGTTTAGTCGGTTTAAATACATTTAGATAAAGGCAGTCTTCCGAAGGAGTTGTTGTAAGCGGTGCAGCATCTGCTGCAAACGGCTTTTGCATGCAGTCAGGGGCGTAATCGCTCAGTACTTTTACATCTTGCCACTTTGGCACAGGTTGCGGTGCTCGCCAGCGTAACTCTCCCACTGGAGCTGCTGCATAGGGAATGCCTTTATACGCAATAAATCGCCCTTGCTGCTGCCCTTGAATAAGCCCACCAGTGACGGCGATATGATCAGATTGAGGTTGTTCTTGGCAGCCTTGCAAAAATACGGCAGAACCTAATAGAAAAGATGAGTAAAAAATCGATTTTAGAATACGCGATGTCATAACAAAGCCTAGGCTGTTTAGGTATGGCTTATAATATTAACATATTCATATAGTAACAACGAGAAAACCAGCATAGCTTCAAGTAACTATGCTGGTAAGAAAGTTATAATAACTTTATTCAGAAACAGTGAAAGATACGTCTAAATCTTCACCTGCTGTGACTGTAATTGGTTTTACTTGATAAAGCGTAAATGCTTCGTCTTGAGTTTCGGCATCATCAATGTGTGCTGCACAGGTGTAAGCTAGTTGGTAGTCACCTGGTTTTACAAACGCAAGTTCAAATTCGTATTGGTTATCTTCGTTATCGAAAACAACGTTAGCGGTTGCAAGTGGTGCATCAGCGGGCGTGTCGTCTTCGCTTACTTCGTAGTTGTCCATTGGCATTTCTATATCGCTGTTGTATAGATAAACAGCGTGACCAAACGAGCCATCAGTCATTGCAATGTCTATGTTATCTGTTTCACAAAAAGCGATTAGCTCTTCGCTTACCGTGCCTTCAATGTCTTGCGATTCAGCTAAGTTTTCTAATCTCACACCGCGAGGTTTTAAGAAGATCTCGTCGCTATTTTGTGGGTCAACTAATGACTTTTTAAGGTCAAACTCAAGAACAAAATCATTACCAGCTTGGTTAAGTGTGAAGCCATCAAGTTGGATTTCACCAATACCATCGTTGCCTTTACGTTTAACAACAAGTGGTGCAATGCTGTCATCCTCATACACAACATGCGATGTCATAGTTAAATCGTTTGTGTCGCCATTAATAACATCGGCACGGATCCATTGATAATCACCTGCTGGCACTTCTTCATCTTCTAATAATGAGAAAATGTCATCACCTGTGTAATCTAGTAAGTTAACCATTTCAGGCATGGTTTCATCATCTTGCTCACGAGTTTCGAAAGTGAACTCTTCACCACCTTGGCTTTTAAGCGTGATTGAATCGAACACAACATTCACAGCTTTTAAACCTGTTACTGGTGCGTCAGAAACTCCAAGCGTGAATTGCGCAGTTTGTGGCTGCGGATCTACAGTTTCTTTTTTGTCGTTGTCTGAGCCACAACCAACAAGTGCAAATAAAACGGCGCTGCTAAGTAATGTAGTTTTGAAGTTCATTGTTTCTTCCCTTGTGTTCTAAAAATTTATTAATAGTTTAGTCACCAAAACTTAATGTAAGTTGAATTGCTTTAACTGAGTTAAGATCCGCGCGTTTGTACCTTTTTAAAAGCTAGTGAAAGGCGGTTTAATAAAAACTGCCAAATAAAATCTCAATAATGAACAAATCCATTTTTCTTCCACATTTTGTTGTCAACATGGCAAAAAATAAAATCTTAGGAACAAGAATGACAGTCATCGATTTAGAGAAACGCTATGAATCTAGGAGCTTTGCACTGTTAAGTGCACTTAACATGCTTTTATTGGTGGGTTTTATTAATAGCAAAGCAGAAGTGAGTAGTTTTATTTTTAGTTTTTTAGTTTGCGGCATTTCGCTGTTATTAGGTTTGTTAGTTGTTAATTCTAAACGTAATTTTACTGTGTGCCGCCATGGTGTGCATTACCGTAATTTACTAGGACAATGCCGTCAAATGGATGCAAAAAAAGTACAGTCGATTCATCACTATTCAGTGTTAGGCATTCGTACTGTGATAGTTATGGCTGAGAAGCGTATATGTATAGCACATTTTTATAGTCTAAATGATAAGCACCAACAGCGACTAAAACGCTATGACAACGACTTATTTGACTGGCTAAAAACGCTACAAAAAACCAATGATTTTTGTTAAGCAGGTTATTTTGACCTGCTTAACAATCGTTAAATATTTAAGTTTTATATCGACTTACATTCTGTTCTAACTGCGTTGCGGTGTTATTTAATTCATCCATATATGAGGTCGCAACATCGGTATCATTAGCAGTCTTGTTGGCAATATCAACAATAGTGGTCATGTTTTGATTAATCGCTTCTGAAACTGAAGTTTGCTCTTCAGCGGCAGTGGCAATTTGTGCATTCTGCGAGGTGATGGTATTAACCGAAAGCAGTACTTCATTGAGCGCTTTTTCGACTTCGCTTGCTTCGTTCACACTGGTTGCACTTCCTGATTTTATTGATTGCATAATGCTGTTTACAGTTGTTGTTCCTTGTTGAACCTGCTCAATCATTGCCTCTATTTCGTGAGTACTATCTTGAGTTCGTTTGGCAAGGGTACGCACTTCATCAGCGACCACCGCAAAGCCTCGGCCAGCTTCGCCAGCACGTGCCGATTCAATTGCTGCATTAAGTGCCAGTAAATTAGTTTGCTCTGCAATGTTTCGGATCACATCGAGTACACTGCCAATTTGGCTAGATTGCTGATTTAGCTGATCAACGGCATTGGCACCTTCATCAACTTGCTTAGCAAGGCCGTTAATTACTTTGATAGCGATAAGTAACTGGTTATTAGCCTGTTTTACTAGGTGATCGGCATGTTCTGCTGCAGTTGATGCTTCTTGAGCGCTTCGTGCGACTTCCATTGACGCCGCCGACATTTCGTTTATTGCCGTTGCAACTTGCTCACTTTCTTCATGTTGACGATTAATACCAGCATGCATATTGGCAAGAAGCTCGTTGAGTTTATGTGACGCTTGATTCATCGATTGCGATGATTGGCGAATATCAATAACCATTTTACCCACGTCATCAGCAAAGCGGTTAAATGAACTGCCAAGTTTGCCGAGCTCATCGTCTCGTTTAACCATTAATCGTTGGGTTAAATCACCATCACCTTGTGATATATCGTTCATTGCTAGCACGGTTGTGTGAAGAGGGTTGGTAATACTGCGCGATACCACCATTGCAATAGCTGCGGTAATTGCTACTGCGAATACTGAAGCGATAACTGTGTTTATAAAGGCATTATCGATACCTTCATTAACTCGTTGTTCTGTCATTGCAACTTGTTGTTCAAGGCCACTGATCCAAAAACCCGTTCCGAGCACCCAATTCCATTTAGGTACTAAAGCGGCATAACCGAGTTTAGGGTTCACACTACCATTGGTATTTTTCCAAGAATACTGTACATAGCCACCGCCTCTTTTTGCGGCATTAATGAGCTCTCGTATCAAATAAACCCCATTAGGATCTTTAAAATCATAAAGGTTTTTGCCCTCAAGTGAGGCGTTAACGCCATGAGCAACGTTGACGCCTTCAACGTCATAGACAAATACATAACCTGTATCACCAGCATCATCAAAGCGTAAGTTACGTAAAATGCTTTTTGCCTTATCTTGTAGCTCCTCAGTATTAGAGCCATTATCTTGAGCTATTAGATGAGCAATTGAACTCATGGCAATTTTTTGGTAATTGCTGACTTCAGATTTACGATCGCTTTCCATTTGTGTAGCAAAACTTTCTACTGTTTGTGCGCCACTTTGTTTTGATTGCACATAGTTGTAGAGTGTCAGCATAATCGCAATGAGCAAAGGGGGAAGTAAGGCTAAAAAAAGTACCCGTTCCTTTATTGATAGCGCCATTTATCGCTCCTAATAGAAATTCGCAATACTATTTTAGTGGTATTAAAAAATTTTATTAGTCGACTTTATGGTTATATGGAAAGGCCTATTAAGCGATTTACGTAAGCTGCTTATAAAAGTACACGGTAGCATCAAGCTCGCCTGTTGAGCTTTTCGCAAAGTCTGGGATTGTGCCTGCCTCTAAATAATTAAGTTTACGATAGAGATAAGAGGCGGTATCACCCTGGCGAGTATCAAGTACCAGTAACTTAATGCCTAAAGTATGGGCATCGTTTTCTAGATTGGACATTAGCTGCTTTGCGATGCCTTTACCTTGATGTTCGCTATGTACCATCAGCTTTTCTACTTCGCCACGATGAGCACCATTGGCTTTGGCGCACAAAGAAAGCTGCACTGAACCAATCACCGTATCACCATCAAGGGCAAGGTAAAGCCGACGGTAAGGGGTCGTTAAATCGGCATCGACCCCTTGCCAATAGTCTTGGGCTGACTTTAATGATAAAGGGGCAAGAAAGCCAATTGATGCGCCACTGGCAACGCTATCAATCAGTAAACTATTGAGTGATTTAGACACTCCTTTAATAGAATGAACTGCTTTAATTTTCATTAATTATTCTTGTTGGAATGGATACACAGAGCCTAAGTTAAGTAAGCTGGTTAACTCATCAAGTGCCTGATAGCTTTCGGTTAAAAGCAGTGGATCAGCAAAGTCATCACTACTTAAAGAGTCGCGGTAATGCTTATTCGCCCAACTTACTAATTGGGTATATTTTTCTTCGCTGAATCGTACACCCGGATTGACCGCGGCTAGTTCGTCAGTATTGAGTGCAACACGCAAGCGTAAACAAGCAGGGCCACCGCCATTTTGCATGCTTTGGCGCAAGTCAAAAAAGCGCACTTGCTGAACAGGGTTATCTGCCAATATCATTTCTTGAATGTAATCGTGAACAGCTTGATTACGCTGACATTCTTTTGGTGCAACAAGTAACATATTGCCATCAGCCAAAGTGATCAACTGACTATTAAACAAATAGCTGCTCACGGCATCTGTAATGCTCACTTTATTGGTTGGCACCTCGATAATATGCAGTGGTTTATTGCCAAGGTAAGCTTGTTTAATTTGCTTAAGCGCACTGGGCTGGTTCAAAAATGCTTGTTCATGACACAAAAGTACATTGCCATTAGCCACCGCAATTACATCGTTATGGAATACACCTTGGTCTATTACATCAGGGTTTTGTTGAATAAATAACTGATTTTCTGGCTTAAGCTGATGTAGACGGGCAATTGCTTGCGAAGCTTCAAGTGTTTGTCTTGCAGGAAATTTAACAGGCTTTGGTAAGGTACTATTAAAACTACTTGCACCATATATAAAAAGCTCAAGCCCTGTATCTGCATGAGTGTCGCATAGGCGATTATGGTTTGCTGCGCCTTCATCACCAAAAAAGCCTTGATCTGGTAAGTGAGTATGATGGCTAAAATAACGCTCGTCGTTAAACATGGCTTTTAACAATGCCGTAGTTGTAACCGGCTCTAGTGAGCGATGAAATTTGTTATTTAAGTTAGCAGCCGTAAAGTGCACTTTGCCATCAAGAGTATCGGCAGAAGGTGAAATTGTTCCTGCATTGGCTGTCCACATTGCTGATGCACTGTAACATGCTCTTAATAGTATCGGATCTGCCTTAAATGCTTTTTCGATTATTTGCTTATCGCTGCCTTTAAAGCCTAGGCGTTTTAGCACATTAATGTCGGGGCGAGCATGAGGAGCAAAAATACCTTGCTCTAGACCTAATTCGTGCATCGCCTTCATTTTTTCAAGGCCTTGTAGCACGGCCTCTTTGGGGTTTGAATGCGAAGAGGCGTGACTTAGTGAAGCGACATTGCCATACGATAATCCCGCGTAATTGTGAGTAGGCCCCACTAAGCCATCAAAGTTTACTTCTACTGCGTGCATACTTATTCCATCATTGTTGTGCGTAAATTTTAACCATACAGAAATTATTTAGCTGAAGCTAGCTAACTCCATTTCTACATTGCGTAAGCTTTGCTGCAAACGCTTCTGGGTAGCAATTAAATACGCCTTTTGCTTGTTCTGTTTAACTTGTTGCTGTCGTGCAGCTTTGTATAACACACGCTTAGGAATGTCGTACTGCGCCGACGCTTCGGTAATTGTTAGTTGATGAACCGAAATTTTTTTAAGTGCTTCAATAAATGCGGGATCATTATTTAACATAGCGACGCTCCAAATCTGCAGTATTATGCGGATCGTTTGCTTCATGCATTTGCCATGTGCTGATGTCTAATCGCCAAAGTAGATAAAGAGTGTGAAAGAAGTTAGTCACGTTAGTCTCCTTGTTAGTGCCAGTTCATTTTAGCTATTGGAAGATCTGTGCCAAACCGTCATTAAATTTAAATGTATTAAAAATCAATTGGTTAATATTCGGCGGTAAGGGCGCTCCTGATATTAGGCACTAAAATAGTGAAAGGTAAGTACTGTAATGCACTTTAATGATGCGTGTTATTATTGTTGAGTGAGGAAAAACGCGATGTGAAATCGCTGCTACATGCTCGCACCTCCGTATCTCGTAACTTGAATCTTAACTTTTTGTTTCGCGCGCCAAGCTAGCGTGACGCCTACGGGGAGCAGCGGCTTTATGCCGCGACATGGTTGAGGTAGGAGGATACGAGAATAAAACGCGATGTAAAATCGCTGCTACAAGCTGGCACTTCGCTTCTCGTATCTCGCACCTCGTATCTCGTAACTTGAATCTTAATTTTTTGTTTCGCGCGCCAAGCAAGCGTGACGCCTACGGGTAGCAGCGGCTTTATGCCGCGTTATTGGTGAGGTAGGAGCGATTCGAGAATAAAACGCGATGTAAAATCGCTGCTACATGCGCGTGCCTCGCACCTCGCTTCTTTACTCTCGTATCTCGCACCTCGCAACTTATTCCTCGTTACTCAAACCCTTCCAACACAAGTTTTCCGCGAGCTTTGTGAGATTCTAAAATCCCATGGGCTTTAATAAGGTTTGCTACGTTTATCTTACCTAAATGCTCACCCAATGTTGTTTTGATTGTGCCGTTATCAACTAAGGTTGAGAGCTCAGAAAGAAGCTGATGCTGGGCAATCATATCATCGGTTTGGAACATTGAGCGGGTATACATAAATTCCCAATGCAACGAAATACTTTTACGCTTTAACTTTAAAATATCAAAGCTTGCAGGGTCGTCGATCAGTGCCAATTTACCTTGTGGCTTGATCACTTCCATAATGCTATCTAGATGTTGGTCGGTGTGCGTTAAGCTCACTACGTAATCAAATTCATTCAAGTCGGCCGCAAGACGCTGCTCGTTAAGGTTTTTGCTATGATCAAGCACATGATCAACACCTAAGTCTTTAAGCCAGTTGGCGCTTTCTTCTCGTGCGGCGGTACCAACTACGGTTAAATTGGTAAGCTGTTTGGCAAGCTGCACTAAAATTGAGCCTACACCACCTGCGGCACCTATCACTAATACAGAGGCTGGCTTATTGTTTTTAGATTTTTCAATTTGTAAACGGTCAAACAATAACTCCCACGCAGTAATACTGGTTAAGGGCAGGGCGGCTGCTTCACTATTACTAAGGCTTGTTGGTGCAAGACCAACAATGCGTTCATCAACAAGTTGCAGCTCAGCATTACTACCTTGGCGCGTTAAGTCGCCAGCATAAAACACACGGTCACCGACATTAAATAACGACACTTTGTCGCCAACAGCTTTAACGGTTCCCACAGCGTCCCAACCAATAACCTTATAGCCATTGTCTGGTGATACATTAGCGCGAATTTTAGTATCAACAGGGTTTACTGAAATTGCTTGTACGGCTACAAGAATGTCGTGACCTGTGGCAACGGGATCTGGTAATTCAATCGCTTGTAGTGATGAGTCTGATAACGCTGGAGTTGCTGTGGTGTATCCAAATGCTTTCATGATGGTGTCCGTATTGATGAGTTTTGAACACTATAGCGCATCTAGTTTTATTAAAAAGGGTTTAGATACCAGCTCGCAATAATACGTAATCATTTTGAGGGAGCAAACCTGTCGCTACCAGCGTTAAAAATTTCTCATTTAGAACAACTAAATAACGAAATTTTTGCCTTGTTATCAACGAGGTTTTCTTGCCTCAAAAAGCCCACTTTATTAAGCAAGCTGGTATTATCCAAATTCACTTTCAAATAATTTTTGTTAATTGAGGTCACTATTTACTAAATCGAGTAATTTGATCAGTTGCAGTGCTTGTTGTTCGTTAATGCTTGGGAAGCGACAACGAATTTGCGACGGTATCTCAGCGGCTTGATCTTGCATCGCCTTGCCTTTGGCTTCGAGCTGCACGAGTCGTTTGCGTTTATCTTGGCTATCTTTGGTGATCGACAACAATGCTTTATCGCTCATTTTTTTCAAAATTTGCGTCATCGCACCGCCATCAATGGCAGTTTTTTCAAGTAATTCAGCAATGCTGATCTGATCTTTTTCCCACAGCGCCATCATCACTACGTATTGCGGGTAGGTTAAATCTAATTGATTAAGAGAGTCTCGATACGCACGGGCAATCCCATTCGATGCCATATATAAGCGATGGCATAGCTGGTTATCTAATTTTAGCTGTGGGTATTTCATACTCGATCCTCAAAATTCAATACGAGCATTTTAATTTGCATACAAAGTATTTGCAATCCCGAAAAAGCTGACCTAATATATTTTGCATGCAAAGTATATTTTCACTCAATTAGGAGAGTAATCATGAAAGAACTACAAAGCGTCGCATACACAGCAAAAGCAACAGCAACAGGTGGCCGTGAAGGCACAGCAAAATCAGATGATGGCCGCTTAGATGTGGCACTATCAACTCCTAAGGGGTTAGGTGGTGATGATGGTCAAGGTACAAACCCTGAGCAATTATTTGCAGCAGGTTACGCGGCTTGTTTTATCGGCGCATTAAAGTTAGTGGCTGGCCAAGCAAAAATTAAATTACCGGCAGATACTCACATTAACTCTGAAGTATCAATTGGTCCTATCGAAGGTGGTTTTGGTATTGCTGTTAAGCTTGCTGTATCGGTAGGTGATCTTGATAAAGACACCGCTCTTGCACTTGTTAATAAAGCGCACGAAGTATGCCCATACTCAAACGCTACACGCGGTAACATTGCTGTAGAGTTATCAGTGATCTAATCGCTATTTATCAAAATAGGCCGTGCTTTATGCACGGCTTTTTTGTTTTTCAGCAATCGATTTTGCTAAATCACCTGAACCCGTAAGCGCAGATACTAGGCCTTCGCGTGGTTCACTAAATTCTATTGGTTTTATCTTACTGGCTCGGGCTGCATCGAATACCGGTATTTGGCTCATTGCGTATTCAGACAATGCGGTAATGGTTAATGATGGGTTTACCCCTAAATTACCCGGTATGATTGAGCCGTCAATAACACGCAGGTTTTGATAGCCGAACACTTCTCCTGAGCTATCAACTACGCCGTTAGAGGCATCAGTCCCCATGGCGACTCCACTCATTATATGCGCCGTCATCGGGGCACCAAAGAGCACTTCAGTTAAAGCAGAGCCTGGCACACCACCGAGTTTTTCGGCGTAGAGTTTGGTTGCTTCTTCTGCTTTTGGAAAACTAACGCTAAGCGGTGCATCATTCTCTTTTTGCACTGCAGTAATGCCGCTTTTAAATAACCGATACCATTTGCGTCGCCATTCAAGGTGAATAAACGCCTCGGATTTTTGCATCACCAAAAAGAGAATTGAGCTGCGGGCTTTGCCTTTTGGTCGCAATACTTTGGCTGTTTTTATTGGATGGCGCAGTGTATTCACTAAAAACTTAGCGATACGCTTGAGGCCTTTTCCAGTCACCATAGGAACGTAAGGTAAATAAAGCCATGTGCCATCGGCGCCTTCCTTAAACCGGCAAATTTCAATGTTGGTGTCTTTGTCGACCGAAATAAATGAGCTGATCGCAACGCCATCATCAACTTTTTTAGTGGTATTGTTCGCGGTGGTGAGGGTTTCTGAATTTGTACGAATTTGCTGACCAAGCCAAGCTGAAATATTAGGTAGTGTTTTGTCTTTATCGCGCATTTTTAAAAGCAAAGGCACGGTGCCCATGACCCCTGCGCTTAGCACAACGCCACGTGTTGTTAGCGTATAAATATGGTTGTTGCGATGACTGGTATCTTTAATCTTAATTTTGTATCCGGCGCTGCCATCTGCATTGAGTGGGGTGATTTTAATTACTTCAGAGCTGGGTCTTATCTCTACGCCATTGCGCTCGGCAAAGTACAGATAGTTTTTCATTAAGGTGTTTTTGGCATTATGGCGACAACCAATCATGCAGCTACCACAGTAATGGCAGGTATTTCGCCTTGGACCATCGCCATTAAAGTATGGGTCGGGTAGCTCTTTGTTATAGGCTTCGCCGGGTTTTGCAAAAAGCACCCCGGTATTCACGGTTTTGAACGAGTCACCTTGCCCCATCTGCTCTGCAATCTCTTTAAGGGTGTGATCGGCAACATTGGTATAGGTATTTTTGGCACTGCCTAACATGCGTTGTGCAAGGCCATAGTAGGGCATTAGGCTTTCTTTCCAGTCTGATTTTATGCGTGTCCAAGCTGGAGATTGAAACACCTCATCATCAGGAATAAGGTGCACATTGGCATAAATTTGTGAGCCACCGCCAACACCCACACCATGCAGCACAGTGACTTTGCTGGTAAACGAAAATTGAATGCAGCCTTTTAAGCCAATTTCTGGTTGCCACATATAATTTTTGATATCTAGGTTGGTCTTTGGAAATTCTTTATCGTCGCGGCGAAGGCCTTTTTCAAGTACTAAAACCCGGTTACCTTTTTCGCTTAGGCGTAGCGCACTCACTGAGCCACCAAACCCAGAGCCTATAATTATTTGGTCAAAATCAAATGTGTCTTGCTGCATGGTCATCGCTTGTTGATATTTATTATTATAATTAACTCGTTACAAAATACGCTGTAAATTAGCTGCTTATCTGTTGTGGTTTGGGATGTACATATTAGTAATATAGAAGCTTGTCGGTTGTTTGTCTTAGAACAAGTAATAAAGAAACGCAATTTATCAACTTTTTAGTGCTCAGCAGCGCTTACTCGCTATATGTTAAGCCATTTAATTAAATAGTTTGTCATGCTTTGTACGCCGTTAATCTAAATAAACCGAATCATAACAAAGCTATAAATTTCAATTGCATGCTAGCAAAATTCTGTTGTCGAACAGAGCATTTTCAATAAATTACTTAAAAATAATGCTTTACTCCTTTTTTGGGCTGTAAAATTAGTTAAATAGTCTAAACTATTAGCAAACCTACAATAAAAACAGGACATTTCGATGCGGCAGTTAGCATTAGCGAAAAAGTTATTATGGCTCACAGTAGGCAGTATTTTTATTACTGTGTTTGTTTTATCGAGTGTTTTATGGTGGCAGTTGTCAAACAGCAACCAGCAGTTAGCTGCACAATCAGAAAAGCTGATTGTTGCTGAAGTTGAAGACAAACTAGCCTCCAATGCTGCCGCATATGGTGAGCAAGTCGCTGGATTTATTAACGAAGCATATCGAGTTCCTTATTCATTTGCCGCAATCTTAGGTGATCATGATGCAGCAAGTACTTTAACTCGCGATGCGGTGGTTGAGTTGAATCGCTCACTACTCAAAAAAAATACCATTCTTTCATCTATTTATTCGCAGTTTGAAGCAAATGCGTTTGATGGCCGTGATGCTAATTTTATTAGTGGTTATGATCATTCTGTGGCGGGTGTTGGTACTTTAGAAATCTATTTCACACGCAATCGAGATGGCGCCATTGAGCAACAAGTCGTAGATGATGCGGCTGAAAAATATGTCGATACACTTAATGAATTTGGTCAGCGAGAAGCTGAGTGGTACCTGTGTGTAAAAGACACCAAAGTACCCTGCATAATGGAACCTTACCTATACGAAATCACCCCAGGGTATTCAGAAATGATGACCTCTTTAACTGTGCCAATTCTTCGTGATAATGAATTTATTGGTGTTGCTGGTGTTGATTTAACTTTGCCTGTATTTCAAAGCATGACCGAAAAATTGTCAAAAGAGCTATATAACGGTAAAGCCCGAGTTACCTTATTAAGCTCACTCGATTTAGTGGTTGGTAGCAGCCATTACAAAGATAAGCTAGGCAGACCGCTAAAAGAGGCTGTGGCTAAAAGCACTTTAGACAATTACGTTAAAGCGAAAAATCAAAGTGGTGTATTTAAAGTCGGTGATGAGTATTTAGTTAATTACCCAATCACCATTAAGCTTGCTAAAACCCAGTGGAACTTATTGATTCAAGTACCAGCTGAGCTTGCACTTGAGGGCCCTCATGCGCTGGCAAATAGCATGAGTGAAAACGCCAATACGTTAGGCGGCTTAATCTTGGTGACGGGTATTATTATTGCTGGTGCAGCCTTTGTTATCATGACCTTAGTGATCCGCACCATTGTGGCACCATTACAACAAATTCAACAGCGTGTTGATAACCTTGCTAGTGCTGAAGGCGACCTAACCCAAACCCTGCATGTTGATACCCATGCTGAATTAATAGCACTAGCAACAGGTTTTAATGCGTTTCTTGCTAAATTGCGTGACTTAATTGGTGAGCTTAAAAATGTATCGACGCAAACCAAGGAGCAAGCCCACATGGCAACCAGTGTTGCTGTTGATACTAAACATAATGTACAAGCGCAATTTCAAGAAATTGAAAGCGTGGTGACCGCAATGAACGAAATGAGTGCAACAGCACTTGAGGTTGCAAGGGCTTCTGAACAATCGGCGCAACAAGCTGACGAAATAAATAGTTTAGTAGTTAGTAGTGAAAAAAGTTTGTCTTCAGCTGTAACACAAGTTAAGACTATGTCGGATGAAATAAAAGAAGCAAACAAAGCGGTCGAAAAGGTTGCAGCGCGCAGTAATGACATAACTCAGATATTAGATGTGATCAGAACGATAGCAGAGCAAACCAATTTGCTTGCCCTCAATGCTGCTATAGAAGCTGCAAGAGCTGGTGAGCAAGGACGTGGATTTGCCGTGGTCGCCGACGAAGTTCGTGCGCTTGCTTCAAAAACACGTTCATCAACAGATGACATCAGCGGTCTAATCGACAGCTTACAGCTTGAAGTAGGCAACGCTTCTAAAGTGATTGAACAAGGTGTTGTGCGTGCACAAACCGCGGTAGATGAAACCTCCGTTGCCTTTGATGCGCTGCATGAGGTGGTTGTTAAGGTGGACGAAATTACGCAACAAATTACCCATATTGCAACAGCCGCTGAAGAGCAAAGCTCTGTAACCGAGGAGATTAATAGGAATCTTACTTTAATCTCAGATGCTGCATCGCAATTAGCAGAGTTATCAACGCAGGCTGGAGACGGCAGTCAAACGCTTAATGCCCTTGTTGCACAGCAAGATGATGAGCTGAATAAATTAAAGACGAAATAGCTTTAAGTTGCTAGTTGCAAGGGTAAAGGGGCTAGTTACGAGGTGCTAGGTGCGAGATAAAACGCGATGTGAAATCGCTGTTACCTACTCGCACCTCGCATCTCTAGACCTTGTTTCGCGCGCCAAGCAAGTGTGATGCCTGCATTCCCGTACCTCATAGTTTGCCTGTTTGCTATTCATACGATTTATTAGACTAATAGTTAATGTGCTTGATTAATAGGCATTTATTAACAATTGCTGTATGTTGTCTAAATTATCAATTAATTTAAGTTGTTATATTTCAATGGGTTAAGAGAATTTTCTGTGTTTTTAATACTATAAGAACGGCTTTTTTACAAATTCATACCCTACCTTTTGCCTAATCGTGTTTTTGGCCCGACTGCTTTACCCTAACTGCATAATAAAAACTCACATAATTTTTCAAGATAGGCAGTAGGAGAACTCATGAATACGAGGCAGCAATCAGCGTCAACAGCGCCTGCTGAGCAAGGGTCGGATACTCATGCCGATCAGCAAAGCTATCAAGCTCTTCATAAACCCAGCAGTGAATTTTCGAGTCGCGACGAATACCTTGAACACGAATTACAAATTATGCAGCCTAAGCGCTGGCGTCCTAATTTACCATTTCGTGATTACCGGTTTGAATTAGAAGACTCTATCCCTGCAATGGCAGGAACCATAGGCAAGGTGGTCATGGTCGGTGCAATTGCTGCAACGTTTGCAGCGCCACTGGGCCTAGGTGAAGGTTTTATTCTAGAAAACGTGCGCTATGAGCTATTAATTGTATCGATCTTCATTTTATTATTTTCGGGCTTCTTTTTACCAACGGCAAATCTGGCGGGTACGCATGGGCCGCTTATTCCTTTAATCCCGATTGTGGTTGCAGCGGGTGGTCACCCAATGGCCTTTGGTTTACTGATAGGGGCGTTTGGTCTGTTACTCGCGCTTAGTAAAGGGGGGAGTTTACTGGCGGGCTTAACCAGCCGAGGAGTGTGTGGCGGTTTACTGCTCTACCTTGGTTTTATTGGCACGATTTCGCAGGTTAAAAAGCTGTTTGCATGGGCTGAAGGCATTGATATGACCCATATCGCTTTTATTGTGATTTTATCGACTATCGTGTTGTATGCCTTACTTGAGCACTACAAAAAACGTTGGTTAGCTGTGCCATTAAGTTGCTTACTTGGTGGTTTAATCGCATTTTTACTGGGTGCGCCGTTTGAGTTTAAAACAGCACCGGACTTACCAAATATGAACCCAATGTATTGGTGGGGTGAAAACACCGGTTGGATGCTGGGCTTACCAACCCTAGAGAGCTTTGTAGTGGTATTGCCGTTTGCAGTGCTTGCGGTTGCTATGTGGTCACCTGACTTTTTAGGACACCAAGTATTCCAAAAAATCAGTTACCCAGAACGCACAGAAAAAGTGCAAATGAACATTGACGATACCATGTTTAGTGCTTCAATCCGCCAGACATTTGGTTCCTTATTAGGCGGCTCTAACTTTACCTCATCATGGGGAACTTACATTGTGCCAGCAGCCATCGCTAAGCGACCCATTCCTGCAGGTGCGGTGTTAACAGCATTATTTTGTATCATTGCCAGTATTTGGGGCTACCCAATGGATTTAGCTATTTGGCAACCCGTGTTATGTGTCGCCTTGATTGTAGGTGTGTTTATCCCACTTCTTGAAGCTGGCATGGAAATGACCCGCGAAGGTAAAACCACCCAATCGGCTGCTATTGTGGTGTTTTCATCGACTTTGGTGAATCCTGCATTTGGTTGGTCGTTAACTATGTTGCTCGACAACCTGGGCTTAATTGGTTGTAAAGAGCGAAGCTCTGAACTATCACCAATGAGCCGTTGGATCATTCCATTAATAATGTTTGTAATTTTAACAAGCGTGATGGCGCTGGTGGGTATGCTGCCAGGGATCCCAGCATTAATGGCTGACTTTAGGCATTGATAAAAAAGGGTAAGGTGATAAACGCCTTACCCTTTTTCAAAGCTGTTATTTAAACTTAACTGTTTTTTCGCTGCGGATGTAAGTTCGGGTATCTGGTTTTGTCCATTGACCTTTTTTAAGGTAAGAGGTCGACACCACAAAGCTGTTGTTTTTAAACTCGCTTGTCGATTTTACCTTAGTGATCCCCTCTTTGCTGCCTGTCACATTCTCATAAGCAACAAACTGAGTAGGGCTAAGTACATTCATTGTGCCTTGGGTATAAAAACCTGCCGTAGTGAAGTAATAAAACACTAAAGATTGCTTTTTATTATCCCAAAAAATCATCGATTCACCACCATATTCACCTTCATTGATAGAATGAATGGTTTTAATAGCCGTGCCATTGAGCGCGCGTTGCCAGGTACTCACATCTTGCACCGCAGGTTTACCTGCTGCGACATTAAAGTCAGACTGCCATGTGCCTAAGTAAGGCTCAAACACTTTTAGCTTGTCATCAAGTTGTTGCTCCGCCGCCAAAACAGAAAGTGAACACAGGCAGATTGATAGTAAAAGTGATTTTAGGTATGCCATAATAGCGTCCCGATAAAATTAATTTGTTTTGCAAAGTATAGGTGATAATTTATTGATTAAGAAAACATTAATTACATTTTCATTGTTGTTTCTAGCGCTGCTATGGCTGGTATCGTGGCAACTTAATATTACCTACTTTATTGCAGGCACTTACAGCGTAGCGAGCATAATAAGCTTTTTGGTATATGGCTGGGATAAACGTTTAGCGATGCAACATGGCGAGCATACAATAAGAGTACCTGAGCGTACACTGCATATTTTAGGGTTAATCGGTGGTTGGCCAGGTTCATTAATTGCACAGCAATGGTTAAGACACAAATCCAAAAAACGCAGTTTTATTGCCGTGCTTTGGTTAACAATTATTGTTAATGGCAGTGCACTGTCGTCACTGTACTATTTGCAGTTAATTTAAAAGTAGATCAAAAAAGGAAAGCCGTTGCTTTCCTTTGGTGGGAAGTAATTTCATATTATTGAGTAGCTTGATTAGACTCTATGCTTTTAAGATCTACAGTCAATATTGTTTTTTTATCTACAACAATCCACTTGCGATAGGTTAAATAACCAGGCTTGGTTACTTCAATATCGTATTTACCATCATTAAGTTCAATACCATCTTCGTAGACAGGTTTAATATTCATGATACGAACACGCGCATCGTTAGGTGTAGTAACGACCGTTAATGAAGTTACAGGCACTTCCTCTATCACTTCAGCTACAGGTTCTACAATAGTCTCTGGTTCTGGCGAAACTTCTGTGGTTGATGAACAGCCTGCTAGTATCATCAGTGCACAGGCAAGACTTAATTTTTTCATAATTACTCCATTAAATTACACTATTTATTAGACGTTAAAGAAAAAGAATGGCGTTCAAAAATTTATTTGTGCAAATTCGCTCTTCCCTGACGTTTGATTATTTAATCTTCTGATCTAGATTGTATTTTCTAGACTCTTTCTAATTTCTTCGCTCCGTTCTACAAGTCTTTCGGCTGTTCTATACATTTTTTGTTTCATTAAACTACTGGCCATAGAAATATAAGTCGTTGCTATTTGATCTTTGATTAATAAAATGGGCTCAAATGATTCAGGGAAGATTTCAGCTTCTTTACTAAATGACTCATCAAACTCGATAAGCTGTTTATAGTCCGAAACATTTGCAAGTTGAGTGTTAAATCTTTCTAATTTTTCTTGATAAAATATTTTGGCATCGTCGTCAGGGTAACTCACAGTCATCCCTTCACTCGTTTTTCTCTTATATTCAGCTAATGCGATCATGGCTGACTCTTTTTTTCGCAATGCAGTAACGAGTGGCTCAAGTTCTGAAGTATTGGAAAAAACTAATTCACCTACATCAAGTAATGTTTTTTGTGTAACGAAATCTTCATTTTCAATAGACGCTAAAACTGCCAGTTTGAAATTATTTATATGCTCTTGGTTGGGTACATAGGTATAACTAGAGTCGATAATTTTTATTTGAGATACAAGACCGTGAATGTTGTTGTCACCACTTTCATCATATCTAGATTGCGATAACAGTACATCTAAACGGTAACTTAGATCAGATAGGATTGACTGTCTTTCAGTAAGCAAGCTTTCGAGTTTATTATTTAATGTCTCTGAATCAGGATAGAAATTTTTTGCTTCGTCATAAATAGCAATAGCTTCATCGTAGGCTCTTGTATTTATGGCGGTTCTTGGTAAATCATCGACTTGTTTAGTAAATTTTTCTACGACTTTATTTTGATGAACAGCTAAAAGCCCTTCTTTTAATACTTTGTATTGTGGTGGAATTTCATTTAATCGTTGCGGTAAACCATCACTAGGCCAATTCATCCATGTTTCAAGCTGTTCAACTTTTGCGAGCGAGTTTTGATAGTTTGCTTCAATCAATTGCTGTTTATCGCTTTGGGATAAAAACTGATACCCAGCACCACCAATAAGTAATGCGTAGCAAGCTGCATGGATTAATAATGAAGTTCTATTATTGTTTAGTTCATATTTAACTTCAGACAATGATTTAGGGCGATGAGCAGCATCAAGTGAAATACACTTTTTGATTTTAAGCCAAACACTTAATGAACTGTTGCTGGGTTTTTTTACACTTGTATCTTTTGCTACTTGATTTGCAGCGACTCTATTGTATGGATGCTTGCTCGTTAATAGCTCAAATGCAATACAACCAAATGCAAATATATCGTCTTTAGCTGAAGATTTGTCTCCATTTAGTTGCTCAGGACTAGCATATGTGGGGGTATAACCATTGCTGTTTGGTTGCTCATTGTTAGCAGGGGCTGCATATTTATCTTCTTGAAGGTTTGTTTTTGCAATACCAAAATCTAAAATCTTTAAGTTTCCTTGCGAATCAAGAATTATGTTTGAAGGCTTTAGGTCGCTGTGTACAATTCCCTTAGAGTGAGCGTAAGTTAGGGCGTCAATAAGCTGATTTAAAATAGGTTTAGCTCGTTTTTGAGACAAACCATTTGGTTTACTTCTTTTGATTAATTGCTCAAGAGTTTCACCTTCAATCCATTCCATTACGACGAAATGATAGGTGTCACTTGAAGACGCTGAAAATACTTTGACAATGTTGGGGTGAGAAAGAGTGCGAGTTTTTATTGTTTCATCTTTTAACAATAATAAAGCATCCTCTGAGTCAGCTAACTCAGGGTGTAATACTTTAATTGCAACTATATTATCTTGATTTAATTGAGTATTTAGGTAGGTGTCTCGTGCTCGATAAATATAACCCATGCCACCTTCACCAATTAATTCTTCAATTAAGTAGCGGTTTGAGAGTGTTTTACCAATTAAATGAAGCTTGCTTCCTTTAGATACCGCATTTTTATTTTTTATTGAGGCAATACGTGTTTTATCATTCTCAGCAGTCATTATAATTCCTTTTATAAAAATCAATATCCTTTTGACTGGGGACATATTTTACAAAAAATACAACAATAAGCAATCATTCAGTTTATATTAATGAACTGGTACTTAAGGTTTAGTTCTTAGATTGGTTATTTGTTTTTGTATTTTATTTTGTTTTTTAAAATTATTTAAATTCTGTTTTTGGGTATTTTTCCGCGTTGACTTTATTCTGCGAAGTATTTTATCCTATTAGAATGTTTGTATTTATGGGACTAACAATCAAATGGAAGTGATTCTAAATGTTACCAGTTATCACAGGCTTTCTCCTGAGATAGATGCGAAAAAAGTAGTAAAAAATGAGTTAACTTTTGGTCGGTCAGAAGATTGTGATTGGTATTTACCTGATCCGGAAAAAGTAATATCAGGTCGCCATGGTAAAATTGTAAAAGAAACAGATGGCTTCTATGTTTATGACTACTCGACAAATGGATTGTTTATAAACTTTTCAGTTTCACCGCTTGGTAAAGAAAATAAACACCGACTAAATGATGGTGACATTCTCACTATTGGTGATTTTCAAATTGAATCAACTTTACAGCAAGATGAACAAGCTCAAAATTTTGAGCCACATGTCAACTCTTTCAATACCCCGCCTACAGAACTACCAACAAATTTAAGCGGTAATTTTAATGCTTCTTCTGAGCAGCAATTGGCTTACGACAGTTCTAGTGAACTTGAAGAGGCAATGCTTGCGCCTACTTTTCAGAAAGCACCGAGTGAAAACATTGACATATTTTCACAACAAAACCTCAGTCAACCCATTCCAGAGGACTGGGATGAACTCGCACAACTATCAGCTACAGTTAAAGAAAAAGAAAATAGCGTGCCTGTATTACCGGTAGAAGAGCCTGTAATTAGCACTCCAGCTGTTAATGATAGTAAGCCGTTCAATAATGGCAATAGTGCAATAGCTGCAAATAACGCCCCAGTTAGTGCACCTATAAAAGATAATCAAATTTCAAACTCTTCGAAATTAGTTATTTCTTTTTTGAATGGTTTAAGTGTTAATGAAAAATTAGCTGCAGAGCTGCAAAATGAAGACACATGGCAGCATATGGGCGAGTGCTTTAAGCTTTTTCTTGAAGGCTCGATGGATTTGATTCGTCAGCGAACAAATATTAAGAATCAACTTAAATTGAATCACACAACTTTTAAAGTTGAGCAAAATAACCCTCTTAAGTTTTCAGCAACCATTGATGATGTTATGCAGAATCTTTTTGTTCGTAATAGCGCAAGTTTTTTGCAAGCGAATGAAGCTGTAAAAGAAAGTTTTGTTGATATAAAACTTCATGAACAAGGGTTACTAGCAGGAGCAACAGGGGCGCTTAATGGCCTTTTAGAGCAATTATCACCGCGTGATATAAAAGCGCAAAGTAATAAAGGTGGTCTACTTAGCTCTTTGCCTGCATATGGCGGTGCTTCTAGCTGGCGTATATATAACGAATTGTATGCTGACATTGCAGATGATGTTAAAGCTAAAGGGGTTTTAGCATTTTCTGATGATTTTCTGAAGGCATACAATAGTGGTAATTAGTTGTATTACAATAAAGGAATAATGCAATGTTGAAGTTCAAGCTTACTTTTGTAGGTGTTATGTGGGTATTTTTAACAGCCTGTACAACGGTAAACAAGTTTGTGCCCCCATCTACTGATTTAAACATTTCAGTGGCCTCAGATGTGAATCCAGATATCTCTGGCCGTCCTTCACCTGTCGTTTATAAAGTGTTTGAACTAAGCTCCCGAACTATTTTCGATACGCAAGATTTTTTTAGTTTATATGAAAATCCAGAAGCGGTACTTGGGCCTGATCTTCTTAAAAAAGATGAACTTGAATTACAACCTTCGTCAAGCATTGAATACAAAATGAATTTAAACAGAAATACTCGCTTTGTTGGTGTGGTAGTCGCTTATAGAGATATTGAAAAGGCCCGTTGGCGAGCTGTTATAGAGGTTGATCCGACAGGCTACGATGACATTGACGTAAATGTTGAGTCGTTAGCTGTATATATGAAAGATTAAAGGAATAAACATGAGTGATTACACGCGGGTCGCATGGACAGAAGGAATGTTCTTAAGGCCTCAGCATTTTCAACAAGCAGATAAGCATGTTTCTAGTGTAATTAGAAGAGTTATAGAGGGCACTGTTGCTGATTCATGGGGAGTCATTGAACTCGAAATTGATAGTGAACTACTTGTAACCGGTCAATTTGCTATTGATAAATTGTCGGCTATTTCGCCAGATTTATGCCCAATTCAGATGCCAAGTGATGAGTTTCTTCCTGATCCCTTAGTGGTAGCTAAAAGTGCCTATGATGAAATTATATGCCTTGCAATTCCAGCCTTGAAGGGAAGTGGGATCAACATCTCTTCTAGTGAAGACGAATTAGTGACACGTTACAGGATTGCAGACTTATCAGTTAGTGATGACAGTTTAGGCTCTCAAGCTCAAGAAGTAATCCAAGTAGCAAAGCTTCATAGCCGATTGATGTTAATGTCTGATGATACATCGGGTTATGTCTTGCTGCCGCTTGCAAGAATTACAGAAGTCACGAATGAGGGAGCAATTAAACTTGATTCTAAGTATATTCCTCCTAGTTTGTTTGTCACCAGTAATAAGCCTTTAACAGCGCTTGTCAGAGAGGTCTCAGGTTTAATAAAGCAACGTGCAGAAAGTATTGCAGTCAGGCTATGTCAAGGGTATGCAGGTAGCACATCAGTGGCTGATTTTTTGATGCTACAAACATTAAATAAATATGATGCTATTTTTCAAAGCTTATTAACGCACTCTCGTGTTCATCCTCGAGAACTTTATGCAAGGTTAATTGAGCTTGCTGGCGAACTTGCAACATTTAGTGCTGTAAATAAACGGGTGCCGCAACTTCCAAAATATGACCATGCAAATTTACAGTTTGTTTTTGCAGAGGTTGTGAACTTCCTATACCAATCTCTCAGCCAAGTGATTGAACAAACAGCCACTGAAATTAAGTTAGAACAAAGTAAGTTTGGTATCTCATTCGGTGCATTAAGAGATAAGTCGATTCTCGACTCTGCTCAATTCGTACTGGCTGTCAAAGCGAGTATTCCCCATGAAGAATTAAGAAAGTTGCTACCTTCGCAAATTAAAATTGGTAGCGTAGAGTCGATTCGAGATTTAGTAAATAACCAGCTACCAGGGATCTCAATCAATGGCTTACCTACAGCGCCACGTCAAGTACCTTACCATGCTGGATATCATTATTTTGAGCTTAATAAAAACAGTGAACACTGGAGCAAACTAAAATCCAGTGGGGGTATCGCTCTTCATTTATCAGGTAACTACCCTGATTTAAACTTAATTCTTTGGGCAATTAGAAGCTAATAAAGGAAGCGTTTCAATGGATGAAACAATAATTAAACCACGTCCAGGACGTTTGGGCCGTAACAAGTCAAATTCAGAAGCATCGCAAGGCTCGAGTGACAAAACCGTGGTCTCGTTTAGTCACTCTTCACCTGAAAAGGCGAGTGTCAGTTCTGTATCAATTTTTAAAAATGAATTACTCGATGCGGCTAATGATAGCTTTTCATTGATCATTTTTATTAATCAGTCATCGCAAATAGACAGTTTAGCGGCTTTAAAGCATCGTGCAATTGAATCAATCAAGCGCTTTGAGACGAATCTGCGCGCGAAATCAATTGAGCTCACGGTCATTAATAATGCGCGTTATTGCTTATGTGCTGCAATTGATGAAGCCGTATTAAATGCAAAGTGGAGTTCGTTAGAATGGGCAGAAGAAAGCTTATTATCCACTTTTCATAAAGAAACATTTGGTGGTGAGTACTTTTTTACTTTGCTGGATGAAGCGCTAGCGCATCCAGAAATGAATCGAAACTTTTTAGAGCTACAATACCATTGTTTAAATTTAGGCTTTAAAGGTAAGTTTCGAGTTGCTGCAAGCGGTGAAAGTAAGTTAGAAGATTACCGTAATAGAATTTACCACATCCTCAATCAGCTTGATGGGCCTCATAGTCAATTTTTAACACCTAGCTGGAAAAGCCGTGTTGCAGCAGGGGTAGAGTTAAGAAACCAAATTCCTCTTTGGGTTGTAATTTCGGTTCTTGCTTTAATTGCGCTAGTGGTTTATTTATTTTTCAATATGCGTCTCAATGAGCAAGTTGACGCTACTGCTGAAAACTTGAAATTAGTTCATCCTTTGTCATCTTCACAAGTTGAAGGTAATAGAAGCAAGCAACTTGAATTGTTAACTCAGTTATTACACACAGAGATACAACGCGGTATAGTTAGCGTTGAACAACAAACAGACAGGATCAGAATAACAATAAATAATGAGAGTTTGTTTAACTCTGGTGAAGCAACACTATTGCCCTCTTTCCAACCCATTTTAGAGAAGTTAGCACTAAGCCTTGAAGGAACAAAAGGCAAAATCTTAATCACAGGTCACACCGACGATAGCCCAATAAGTACCAGTCAGTTTCCTTCTAATTGGCATTTATCATTAGCTAGAGCTACACAAGTAGCAAATTCAATGGCTAAGAATACTGGCTTAATGGGAAGGTTATGGCCAGAAGGAAAAGGCTCTGCAGAGCCTTTAGTGAGCAATACGAATTCAGATAAGGCATTAAACCGCCGAATTGAAATCGACTTACTTTTTTAATGGAGTTGTGATGAGTTTTATTCAAAAGTGCAAGCGCGCTATGTACGCTGCTACTTCTCGTAAGGTGATGATCGTAGTTGGCTTTTTAGCTCTCTTCCTTCTTATTTGGTTTGGTGGTCCTTTGATAGCGATCGCTGATTATAAACCGTTTGAAAGTGTCGCTGCTCGTGCAATCACTATTTTAGCAATTTTACTGGTATATACCGTTATTAAACTGATTGAATTTAGAAATCAAAGCAAGCGAAATACTAGCATGACAGAAGAGCTGATAGAGGTTGATGCTAATTCTGCAGATGAAGTCCAAGAAGAAATTAAAACCTTAAAGACTCGAATGGTTGAGGCGATCGAGTTATTGAAGGATGCCAAGCTCTTTAACGGCCGTAATATCTATCAGCTTCCTTGGTATATCATGATTGGCCCTCCTGGTTCAGGTAAGACAAACTTTATCAATAACTCAGGCCTTGATTTTCCTTTAAAGGAGAAGCTAGGCACAGACTTAATTCACGGTGTTGGTGGTACGCGGAATTGTGATTGGTGGTTTACCAACAAAGCAGTGATTATTGATACCGCAGGACGTTACACCACGCAAAACAGTCATGCTTTACACGACTCAAAAGCATGGCAAGGTTTTTTAGGACTACTTAGAAAATACAGGCCAAAACGACCTGTAAATGGGGTGATCATCAGTATGGGTATCTCTGAACTGATGAATCAAACTAAAACTGAGCGTAATTTGCATGCTCGCGCGATTAAACAACGACTACAGGAGCTTCAAGGGCAGCTGGGCATGACCTTTCCTGTTTATGTTATTTTTTCAAAAGTTGACTTAATTGAAGGGTTTAGAGAGTTTTTTAGTGAGCTGAGTGATGAAGAAACCGAACAAGTTTGGGGGGTTACTTTTGAGCTTGATGCTGAATCTGACAATCAAATTGAAGTGTTTAACAGGGAATTTCATGGGCTAATTTCAAATTTAACCTCGTTATTAAATCGACGTTTAATTAATGAGCATGATTTAGCAAACCGCTCTAAGGTATTTGAGTTTCCAAAGCAACTTCGTGCACTTCAAAGTGTAGGTTATTCTTTTTTAAAAGAAATATTTACACCAAATGCGTATGAAAGTCTGCCAATATTTCGTGGTGTATACCTTACTAGTGCAACGCAAGAAGGGACTCCTTCTAATTTGTTGACTGAACAAAATTCAACGAAAAAAGATTATATAAACCAAACTAGAAGCTTCTTTATAAAGCGTTTGTTAGAGAGCGTTATTTTTCCTGAGCAAAACCTAGCAAGTACCAACAAACATCATGAAAAGCAAAGTAAGTGGTTACGCGTGTCATGCTTAGCTGTGACATGTATCACTTTAATAGCATTAAGTATTTCTTGGTACGTGAGCTTTTCATGGAATAGTGATTTGATAGATGAAACAAATCAAGCATTAGCTGAATATCAAGTGCTAGATCAAAATACAGTAGATAAAAGTAATCTGCTTGTTTTGAATCAGCGCTTTAATAAGTTAAAGAATTTCCCTGTTAATGAAATTAATGCTGAAGATTTTGAGGCTTATGGTTTTAGTAAGGTAGAAGAGCTAACAGAGGCTTCAAAAAGTGCCTACTTGCGTTCACTAAAAACGTACCTAGAACCATATTTACTCAATGCGCTAACATCTGAGATGGAGCAACAAGCTGATTATTTGAGTTATTTATACGAGACATTACGCAGCTATCTGATGTTATTTGAGCCTGAGCATTATAATCAAGATGATTTACTTGCCTGGTTTAGTGCCTATTACGAAAGGGCTCTTCCTGGGGACGTGAACGTAACTAATCGCAGTGATCTTATGGCTCATACACGAGCATTACTGGACCATGGTTTTTCTGGGCAGGAAATTGATCATCAAGCTGTTCGTCTTGCGCGAGCTGAATTAACAAAACTGCCAATTGCAGAAAGAGCTTATCAAAGACTGCAAGCTGACTTTATGGAAAGCAGCATTCCTCCAATAAAATTAACAGACATTATAAGTTACGAAAGCGCACGAGAATTTAGTTTTCAAAACCCTGAAGTCGCGATGAAAGGTATCCCAGGTCTTTATACCTACAATGGTTATCATGGCATTTTTAATGTCGAGAAAAGCAAGATGTTGGGTAACTTGATGGCAAGTAGTTGGGTTTACGGTGAAGAAGCTGCAAACACATACGATATCTCAAAAGCTGACATCGAAAAGAAATTAGAGCAAAAGTATTTTCAAGATTATATCTATTACTGGCGTTCGTTTGTTGATGAGCTGACTTTAAATGAGTTCAATTCACCAACAGAAGGTGTTCGCGTTACTAATGTTTTAGCGGGACCAGAAGCGCCAATAAAAAATATTATTACAACTGTTCAAAAAAATGTTCAGTTGACTAAGTTGCCTATTTCGGAAAATCAAAAGGCAGCCGGTAAAGTGGCTGCAAACGCTGCTGAAGTCGCTATGCATACTAAAGCTAATAGACTTAAACGTTACTTGCCTAATGAAACACCGAAATTTGAAGTTAAACTTCCAGGCTACCAAGTAGAGGAAGCATTTAGTGATATTTTAGAAATTGAACCACAGCAACTTGAGACAATTCAAGCAAGTTTAAGAGAGCTAAATATTTACTTAAACCAACTTGATCGAGGTGGGTTACTTAAGTCATCAGTAAAGAATCAGTTAAGTGGCAAGAATAAACCGGAATTCCTCAGTCAGCTTGAGTTTCAAAGTAAAGGACTACCTTACCCAGCCAATAAGTGGCTATTAGACATTAGCCAAGATACGTCGAATATTACTCGAAAAAGTGCCAATCAGCACTTAAACGAAATTTGGAGAAGCAGTGTTTTACGTGAGTATAATGCTGCAATCGTTGGGCGTTACCCGTTGGTTCCTAATTCAGATAAGGAGATCAATCTTAAAGATTTTTCAGACTTTTTTGGTCCTAAGGGCACGATAGATAACTTTTTCACTACGTATATTGCGCCTAGTGTTGATACCAGTAAGAGCCCTTGGCGATTTGAAAAGAACATAGGTGTTAGTGAGTCAGCACTCAGAATGTTTGAACAAGCTGCCAGAATTCGAGAGGTGTTTTTTGATGGCAACAGTAATACGCCACGAATAGAGTTTGGTTTAAAACCGATTAAACTGGACCAAACAATTTCCAGCTTCATGATCGAAATTGATGGTCAGTCAATGATTTATCGACATGGCCCACCGAAAGTAAAAAGTATTGTTTGGCCAGGAGACGTTGCTCAAAGTAAAACTAGAATTGTGTTTACACCACCTTATGGGGGGAGAACCATCAATACCAGCTACAGTGGTGAATGGTCTCTCTATCGAATGCTGGATGATCTTAAAGCTCAGCGAGCAGAAACCCAGAGTGACTTAGAGCTGCACTTTTCGCTGCAAGGAAATAATGCAACGGTTGAATTATTACCTAATTCGATTCGACACCCATTTTGGAACGCAAGTATAGAGAGCTTCTCATGTCCGACAAGGTTATAGGTATTGGCTATTTGGGTAAAGTTCCATTTTTGGGTGACTTTGTGCAAGAAGGTATTTGTCAACAGTTTTCAGAGCATTGGGAGCATTGGCTTCAGGCTGCGATAGCAGTAAGCAAAGAACAACTAGGTGCCCAGTGGCAAGAGCGTTATTTAACAAGTCCTGTTTGGCACTTTGCACTATGCGAAAACTTAATTACAGAGAATGCAAAAATGGGGACGCTTTTGCCAAGTGTTGATGCTGTAGGCCGTCATTATCCCTTTACTGTTCTTGTTGATAGCGATAGCACACCGATTGCGACATTAAACTCAAACCAGCTATCGCTTGATTATGAAGACGCAGTGTTAACTGTTCTAGATGACAGTGTAGACTTAAGTGTTTGGCAGAAAAAGGTACTCAGTACGCTTAAAAGTAATCATTCACCAACTAAAAAATTCAGTAAAAGCCTTTCTCCAGATGAAAATAAATCAGCTGCAGTATTTGAGTTTCAAGGAGATGAATTGGGTGCCGGGACATTAAACGATGTCTTGCATTCGCTATTACTCAATAAGTATGGAGATTACAGCGTGTGGTGGACCCACGGCTCTATAAATATTAAACCTGTCGTTTTTGTGACGGCAGGTTTACCGCCAGTAAATCAGGTGGCTGCAATGCTAGATGGACGTTGGCAGCATTGGGAATGGAATTATACCCAGGTAAGTGAGTGTGAATAAAAATTTTATTAGTTATGCCGTGTCTCATCGCGGAGTCGTTCGTGAATTAAATGAAGATGCTTATATCGAACTTAATAAGTATAACATTTGGGTTGTTGCGGACGGTATGGGGGGGCATGAAGCGGGCGATTTTGCAAGCCAGCTAGTGGTAGATGTCATTAAGGCTGAAGTCGAAGAGTTACCTGCTTCATTAATTTCGACTGAGATGTTGATTAAGGCAATAAAAAGCGCCAATACAAAACTACTTGAGTATAGCAGTGATTTTTTGGGGAACAAAACGGCTGGTACAACAGTTACTGTTTTGTTTTTTAAAGATAATAAATATTCAGCAATATGGGTAGGTGATAGCAGGATATACCTTTACAGATCGAATGCTTTGCTACAGTTATCTCGAGATCATAGCCAAATTAATGATTTAATTGACGAGGGCTTACTCACAGAGCAAGAGGCAATAAATCACCCATTAGCGAATGTAATTACACGCGCAGTAGGGGTACAAAATGAATTATCAGTCGATTGTGTTGAAGGTGATTTATTAACTGATGATATTTTCCTACTTTGTTCTGATGGATTAACTGGTGAGTTAAGTGACTCAGAAATTAGTATTGCTTTAGGTCCTAAAAATATAATTGATTCTGGTATGGCTTTAATTCACTCCACTCTTGTGCGTGGTGCAAGAGATAATGTTACTTTTATTTTAGTGAAAAATGAAGAATCGGATAAATCTAATAATAAAAAACTAGTTAATGATGATTTGACTGTGCCCTTATTATTGAGTAAATAGCCTATTATTAAAATAATATGGATGATGCTTTGTTTTATTATTTTATTTTTTGTAATTTCATTTTAATTAATGATTTTGTGGCTTGAAATTAAAAATAAGAGATGTATTATTTTACGTCGTCTCTATTTTGGGTGTAAAAGGAATTTGTAAGGCAATGGAATGTTTGTATTTGATGAATATATAGCTCCAATTAGCGAAGATGCATTCGCGGGCATTGAGCCTAGATCAGATGTATCTCCTACCTCAACGTATTATTCCTTAAAAGATATGCGTAATCAGCTACGTGCTGCCGAGCGCCTTGCACTCGTTGATGATGAGGGCATAGCTTCTCTTGCTCGTGATTGGCAGCCATTGTTAGAACAATGTAGCGCTGCATTAAAATCAGAAAGTAAAGATATTGAATATTTAGCCTGGTTTATTGAAGCACTATGTCGTGTATATGGTTTTAAAGGTTTGGCATTTGGCTTTCGAGTTGCACATGAGCTTATAAGTAATCATTTTGAGTTACTCTATCCATCACTTGATGAAGGCGATGAAATATCTGATAAAGTTTCTGCTCTTGTTGGTTTAAATGGCGTAGCGGGTGATGGCGCGCTTATCATCCCTATTAAAAGTATCGCTCTAACAGATAGCCAAAATTATGAACCATTTACTTACTGGGAATATCAGCAAGCTTACGACATATCTAGGCTCAATGATGAGAAAAGAGAAAAGAAAATAGCGCAAGGCGCTATTGATTTTGAGTTAATAGAAAAAAGTGCCCAAGAAACTCCTGCTGAGTTTTTCCTCGAATTAAAAAACGGCATTGAAGAGGCTCTCACAGAATTTAGTGCATTAAGCATTGCACTTGATGCTGCTACTGAACAGTCACAACCCACTTCTAATATTAAGCAAGCACTCGAGGAATGCTTAAATGCAGTTTTGCATTTAGGCAAAGATAAGCTCAAATCTCTTGAAGTCAAATCAATACAAGAACCACAAGACAATGAGCGAGTGGATGATGATGCATCTATAGCTGAGAATACTAATCGCAATGATGCAGTAATCAACAGCCGAGAAAGTGCGATAAATAAGTTGCAAGAAATAGCACAGTTTTTCAGAAAGACAGAACCGCATTCACCTATGTCTTACACCATTGAACAAGTTATTCGATGGAGCGAATTATCGCTACCAGAATTATTAAATGAATTAATAACCGATAGTGATGCTAGGACCGGATACTTTAAGCTGTCTGGCATCAAAGTTAGCGAAACAGAAACCGAGTAAAAGGAGTTTTGAATGAGTATCCATGACAAATTAAAACGTGTACGTAAACCTAGAGTACACATTACCTATGATGTTGAAACTGAAGGTGCAATTGTAAAAAAAGAGCTTCCTTTTGTAGTTGGGGTAATGGGTGATTTTTCAGGTCATAATAAAGAAGTATTAAAACCTTTAAAAGACCGTCGTTTTATTCAAATCGATAGAGAAAACTTTAATGATGTTTTAAAAAAAATGAGCCCGTCTCTTAAGTTAGATGTTGATAATACTTTAACTGATGACGGCACCAAATTTAGTGTTGATCTCAACTTTAAAAGTATCGATGACTTTGAGCCTGCTGCTGTCGTAAATCAAGTTGAACCATTACGCAACCTAATGGAGACTCGTAATAAACTTCGTGACCTCATGACTAAGATTGACCGCTCGGAAGAGTTAGAAAATGTCTTAGAGGAAGTGTTAAGCAACACGGCGAGTCTTGATTCAATTGCCAAAGAGCTAAAGTTAGAGGAGTCTGAAAAATGAGCACCGAAACACTAGCACAAGAATTAGACACAGCAGCAACGACAGAATCGGCGTCGTTATTAACCCAAGCGATTGGCGCAACTAAACAAACAGACGCAAGTCGAGCGGAAGAGCTATTACGCACTTTAACTGAAGAAGCTTTAAAGGGCACTGTTCAATGGAATAAAAACATGACAGTGACTTTCAATGAAGCTATTCAATTGATCGACCAAAAAATATCGAAACAACTCAGTGTGATTATGCACCATGAAGACTTTCAAAAATTAGAAGGTTCTTGGCGTGGTCTTAATCATTTGGTGATGAATTCAGATACAGGCTCAACATTAAAAATCCGTGTACTAAATATGAAGAAGAAAGAGCTTCATAAAGATTTAAGTAAAGCGGTTGAGTTTGATCAAAGCCAAACATTCAAAAAAATCTATGAGTCAGAGTTTGGTACACCAGGCGGTGAACCTTACGGCACTATTGTTGGTGATTTTGAGTTTACTAATCACCCAGAAGATGTTGAAACACTCAGCTTAATGTCAAATGTTGCTGCTGCTGGTTTCTGTCCGTTCATTTCGGCATCATCACCTTCACTCTTTGGTTTTGATAGTTGGGAAGAGCTCACTAAACCAAGAGATCTTGAAAAAGTATTTGAATCACTTGAATATACTAAGTGGCGCTCATTTAGAGACAGCGATGATTCACGCTTTGTTTCACTCACGATGCCAAGATTTTTATCTCGTTTACCTTACGGTGCAGCATCTAAACCTGTTGAAGAATTCAACTATGAAGAGTTTGAAGTTGATGAGCTTGCCGGTCGCTCTGTAAGTACTGATAACGGTGATTATTGTTGGAGTAATGCTGCCTATGCGATGGCGACGAACATGACAAAAGCATTCTCTCAATATGGTTTTTGTACTGCTATTCGTGGTGCTGAAGGCGGCGGTAAAGTAGAAGGTTTACCTACCCATATATTCACGAGTGATGATGGTGATCCTGATCTTAAATGCCCAACAGAGATTGGTATTACTGATCGACGTGAAGCTGAGTTAAGTAAGCTTGGTTTCTTACCACTGTGTCATTATAAAAATACAGATTACGCTGTGTTCTTTGGTGGACAATCGTGCCAAAAGCCGCAAGTTTACTCAACGCCTGATGCAACTGCCAATGCCGCTATTTCAGCACGCTTGCCTTACCTTATGGCTACTTCTCGCTTTGCTCATTATTTAAAAGTAATGGCACGTGATAAAATTGGTAGCTTTATGGAAGCAGAAGACGTTGAATCTTGGTTAAATCGTTGGATCTTATCTTACGTAAATGCGACAGAGGGTGGTGGTCAAGATATCAGAGCACGTTATCCTTTAGCAGATGCAAAAGTTTCAGTTAAAGAAATTCCTGGTCAGCCTGGTGCTTATAATGCTGTCGCGTGGTTAAGACCATGGTTACAAATGGAAGAGTTAACGTCATCACTTAGATTGGTTGCCAAAATCCCTGAGATTGGTTAACCCTTCCTGCATTAAGGATGATGCAAAATGAATTGTGAAGAGTTTTCATTCATAGGAGCTGACGCTGTATTTTCTCATAATACAGCGTCTGATATCTTCGAAAATAGTGCTTTATTGGAACGCTTTCTAAATGAGAAAGAGACATTTAAAGCACTGTTATTATGGCTTGAAGGCTCTTCTGATTCGCCACTGCAGTGGGATAAAGAGTCAATCAGTTCATATTTGCAACTGACCATTGTTAAAATAGACTCGCTTATTTCAAAGCAATTAGATCAGATTTTACACCACCCAAAGTTACAACAATTAGAAGCTAGCTGGCGCAATTTGTGGTGGTTAACTTTACAAACAGAACTCAGTGATAAAGAAAAAAAAGTAAAGTTACGCCTGTTAGATTGTGATTGGAATACATTATCGAGAGATGTTAATAAGGCTATCGATTTCGATCAAAGTAGCCTCTTTCAATTAATTTATCAAAATGAGTTCGACCGTCCAGGTGGAGAGCCTTTTGGTGTATTGATTGGTGATTACGAAATTACCAACGGGAATGCACCGGGTACAATTTACAACGATATAGACACTTTAAAAGAAATTTCGAAAGTAGCCGCAGCCTCCTTTTCGCCATTTATTACTGCTGTGTCAGCAAGCTTATTTGGTACAAACAGTTTTACTGATCTTGGCTACCAATTCGATTTATATAATCAATTTGAACAGGTCGAATATACCAAGTGGCGTAGCTTTAGAGGCATGGAAGATGCGCGTTTTGTTGGTCTTGTATTGCCGCATGTTTTAGTCAGAGCACCCTATAAAAACGACGGTACCCGTCACTTAGACTTTTTATATACAGAAAAAATAACAGCACCAGAAACAGATATGTTATGGGGAAACGCCGCGTACCAATTTGTGTCGACTTTAGTGCGTGCTTATGCTGAAAGTGGTTGGTTTGGTCAAATCAGAGGGATTGAGCCAGGTAAAATATCTAAAGGTATCGTTACCGGGTTGACGAAAAATTACTTTTCAACCGATGTATACAGAAAAGAAGCTAAGCCACCAATAGATTTGATTGTGACCAGTAAATTAGAAAAGCAATTTTCTGAACTTGGGTTTATACCTGCCTCATCCGTGACTAATACTGAGCATCTGGTTTTTTATAGTAACGCTTCGGCTCAGCAAGCCAAGCACTACGATAGTGAAGCATCGACAGTAAATGCCCGCTTATCGTCTATGCTGCAATATATTTTATGTGTGTCACGTTTTGCTCACTATTTAAAGCTGCTAGCGCGTGATCGGGTTGGTTCTTATAGTACAGCTCAAGCTTGTGAACAAGGCTTGCAAGCATGGGTTAATAACTACACGACAGCATCGGATTCTGCTTCAGAGCAAATAAGAAGTAAGTATCCTTTGGCAAATGCGAAAGTGAAAGTGACCGAAAATAAATCGAAGCCAGGCCACTACTTTTCTGTCTTACAACTACAACCTCATTTTCAGCTTGATCAAATGGTATCAAGTATCAAATTAGTGACTGAACTAAGTCCTCATCATCAAATAAAGGAATAAAAATGAAAAAGATCCATGAGTGTATCCGCAATGGAAAATTAGCAGATGCATTAGAGTACTGCGCACAAAAACTAAAAGATGATCCACTGAATTTTGATATCCGCAGCGCTTATACGGAATTGTTGTGTGTTAATGGTGAACTTGAAAAAGCGGATAAACAATTAGATTTTATGGTGACTAAATCACCTGAGTTAGCAGTTGGTGCTGTTAATTTAAGACACTTAATCAGGGCCGAGCAAGCACGACAAGATTTTTATGAAGGTAAAGCGGCTCCAAAGCTATTTCATGAAGCAGATGAACTCGATGAGATATTTCTACAGATGCATATTGCTTTACGTGAAGAAGATTTAAAAGAAGCGACAGAAAAAGCAGCCAAAGTTGAGTCTTTCAGAACTAATTCAGCAAATGAGCAACTTACTGCAATCAGAGATATTGATGATTCATTAAACCCATTTCTGGAAATTTTGGGGACCAACGGTGAGTTTTATTTAGCTCGCTTTGATGAAATCGAAAAATTTGAAGTTCAACCAATAGAGTCAATCGTTGAGCAAATTTGGCTACGTGTTGAGGTTACTATCAAAGATGGGCCTGTAGGTACAGCTCACATCCCAGTTGTTTACCCACACTCAAAGAGTGAAATAGAAAAACTAGGCCAAGTGACTGAATGGCAAGAATTAAGTGAAGAAATGTACTTAGGACGCGGAATGAAAATGCTGTTTATAAATGATGAAGCAGTCTTATTGTCTGAACTTGGTTCTTTCATCAATTGAGAGTGAAATTTTCATGATTGCAAGCAAACAGCCGCTCAAAGCATCAATTTTAGATCGTTTGATTGATGACGAGCCAGATGTACAGGACTCGCCACAGCGAACGGATGGTATCAGCTTATCACTTTTAAAAAGTTACGTAAGACGAGATATCGAGGCGTTACTAAATGCTCGGATCCCGTGGCATACATGGCCAAGTCAATACAGTGAGCTTGCAACATCGTGTTTATCATACGGATTGCCTGATTTTTCGAGCATGGTTGTAAGTTCGCATGAGGGGCGAGCAGCGTTATGTGAAAAAGTTCGAGATGCGATTTTACGATTTGAGCCTAGGTTTATTGAAGTTGAAGTGTTAGTTGATGAAGAACTCCCCCTTAACCGAGTATTAAACCTAAGAATTAATGCCTTGTTATATGCCGATCCAGAGCCTGAATATATCAGTTTTAACTCTGAAGTTGAGCCAGTTAGTTTAGGTATGAAAATCTATGAGTCTTCACTATGAATGATGAATTATTAAAATATTACAATCGTGAATTAGCGTATGTGCGCCACCTTGGGAAAGACTTTGCAGAAAAATACCCAAAAGTGGCAGGCAGGTTAAAACTTACAGACGAAGTGATAGAAGATCCTCATGTTTCAAGGTTAGTCGAATCATTTGCATTTTTAACTGCCAACATTAGGCAAAAACTTGATGATAGCTTTCCTGAGTTAACGGATGCGCTTTTAGGCCAGCTCTATCCAGACTACCAAGCGCCTATCCCTTCATTATCAATTGTAAAGTTAGAGTCAGAAAACCTATCAACGACAGGAGTCATTATTCCTCGCGGGAGTGAGCTTGAAACCAATGTAGAAGGAATGAAACAGTGTAAATTTCAAAGCTGTTTTGATACCAATTTGTGGCCCGTAGAGATAACAGCTGCTCAGTTTGATAACAGTCCTTTTATTGCGCCTAAACCAAAGTTTAATGAACCTGCTAAAGCGATATTTAAGTTACAACTGACAGGTGAGTATGATGGCGTTTCATTACATGAAACAGAGCTAAATGATCTAAAAATTTATATTCATGGACAATGGCATTATGCGCTCAAAGTATACGAACTATTGTTTAAACATTGCATCGGAATAGCAGTAGATAATGGCGATGAGGGAGTGCATTACCTCTCGAAAACTCATTTAAAATCAGTTGGATTTGAGGAGCATGAAGCTGTTGTTCCTTACTCAATGCGTTCTTCATCAGCATATAGGCTATTAGTCGAAAACTTTATTTTCCCTGAAAAGTTTAAGTTCTTTGAGTTACAAAATATTCGCTCGGTACTCCCTCGCAATGCCAGTACAACAACACTTTATTTTTATTTAGATGTTGAGTCTAGCGAGTTGGAGAAGCAAGTAGATAAAGACATGTTCTTGATGGGCTGCACGCCAATCATAAATTTATATGAACAAGAACTTGAACCGATCCGCCCAGAGCTAAGCGAATATGAGTATAAGCTCGCACCACGCTATATCGACTCTGAAATATCTGAAGTTATTAGCCTTGAAGAGGTGGTTGCATTTGACCACAAGGGGAATAAACAGATAGTGACGCCTTTTTATGCGCAAACACACCCTAAATATCAAGAGTATAAAGATCTCTATTGGCATACTCGACGAGAAACAGCACTTTGGGCTGGTGGCTATGCTGAGGCGGGAACCGAAACCTATTTATCATTAGTAAATGGTGGCTTCGAAAATAGTGCACAAGCTCTCAGTGAGGGAAATACGGTGGTAACAGCGCGCGCTCAATGCAGTAATCGTAATCTACCAGCTAGTTTACCTTTTGGTGATGATGAACTTGGTTTTACATTGCCAAAGCGTGGCGATGTAATAAAAAAAATCAGGTGTTTAGTTGCACCAACTCATGCGGTAAGACCTGTGCTTGGCAGTAATACTCGCTGGCAATTGATCAATCATCTGACTCTTGATTCATTTAGTGGTGAGCAAAGTGCAGAGAAATTAAAAGAAACATTGAGGCTATATGATTTTAAAGCAACACCCCAATCAAAAGGGATGATAGATAACATCTATAGCGTCAAAATTGAACCTGCAACTGCGCGTGTCGTGCAAAACGGTCGAGTCGCTTTTGCAGCAGGAACTGACATTGAAATTACATTTGCAAATGATGATTACGCTGGTAGTGGGGTGTTCTTTTTTGCTTCAGTTCTTGATTGTTTCTTCTCGCAATTTGCATCAATTAATAGCTTTACACGCTTAAGTCTAAAGTTAAAAGAACAAGATCGAGTTTATCATCAGTGGCCAGCTAGAGTAGGTTCCGGAGTGCTACTATGATTGCACAATTGCTCGAGAACGCGACAGAAATAGATTTTTACAAAGCCGTGTTTGTGATCGAGTCTCAGTTGTCGAGTGCGGCCCAGCAATATCGTAAAGTTGGCTATGATTGTCAGCCAAAACTAGAGCTGATTAAGTTTAGTTCAACACAAAAGTTTGGCTTTGCGGGTAATGCAATTACTAATTTAAAGCCCGCTAAAAACGTTGAAGGAATTACCCAATTTGATATGAAAGTATCATTTATGGGAATGACTGGCTGTTCAGGAGCATTGCCACATTTTTATAGTGAACTGGTGATGCAACGATTGCGCTATAAAGACAGTACAATGAGAGATTTCTACGATATGTTTAATCATCGTTTGATTTCGTTGTACTACCGAGCTTGGAAAAAGTATAAACCCGCGCTTAACTTTGCTAATAGTAATCAAGATAACCACACAAAAATTTTGGCACTTCTGAGTGGGGGGAATGCCCCTCATCAGCTTTATTTCAGTGGTCTTTTCAGTCGAAAGACGCGAAATATGGCAGATTTGCGCAATATTTTAACTTTCTATTTAGACTGTGATGTCAACATAAACCAATTTGTAGGCCAGTGGCAGCCGCTAAAACAATCTGAGCAAACACGCATAAATAGTGGAGGGTTTGCAGGCCAACATGCAAGGCTTGGTATTGATGCAATAGCAGGTAAGCAAATCTGGGATATCTCGACAAAGATCGAAGTTATTATCGAGCCCAAAAATGAGCACCAAACAGCCCGTCTTCTACCAAAGCAAGATCTTTGGAATTTAGCCCATCAAATTGTGGGTGATTTTGTTGGTAATCAAATCCAGCATTCACTGATAGTAAAAGCAAACTTTTATAAGCTTGGTGCAAAGCAATTATTAAAAGAACGATGTCAATTAGGCTGTAATAGTTTTCTGCTATCTGAAAACGCAGCTCAAAATGGCAAAGTCTCTGAACTTTCGTTCAAAGGATAAATAAATACAAGGAAATATTATGTCTACAATGACGCTAAATACACTCGTAGAAAAACTAAGCCCAGAGTGCAAAAAGAGTCTTGAACAGGCTGTTGCAATTTGTAATAGCCGAAGCCACTTTACTGTTGAATTAGAGCATTGGTTACTAGCGATGCTTGAGCAACAACTTGATGACTTTAGAGTTATTTTGAGCGCTTACGATATTGATAGAGACTCGTTAAAAAATGATTTAAATAAGTCTTTAGAAATGCACAAAACGGGTTGTAATTCATCACCGAGCTTATCGATGCATGTTACCAGTTTGCTCAAGCAAACGTGGCTTAGTACGAGCATTGATTTTACAGATACACAAATTCGTAGTGCTTACTTAATTTACACGCTGGTAAAAGATGACACCTTAGCAAGTTTAGTGAGTCGTTGTAGTAAAGAGTTTAATAAGATAGAAGCAGGGCAATTATTGCATGCTTGGCCTGAAATGGTCGCTAAGTCACAGGAGCAAAGCTCTGTGGCAAAGAGCCAAGCTGAAAAATCGGTATCTAAAAGTTCTAAAACGCCTAGTTTAGATCAATTTACAGTTGATTTAACAGCCCAGGCAAAAGCAGGAAAAATAGATCCAATTTTGGGGCGTGATTTTGAAATTAGACAAATGGTCGATATTCTTACTCGACGTAGACAAAACAACCCAATTCTAACTGGTGAGGCAGGAGTTGGTAAAACCGCTGTTGTTGAAGGATTAGCGCTAAGAATTGCTCAAGGCAGTGTTCCAGATGTTTTAAAAAATGTAAAAATTCACACCCTAGATCTCGCTTTATTACAGGCCGGCGCCGGTATGAAAGGTGAATTCGAAAATAGGCTAAAGTCTTTAATATCGGAAATTAAAAACACCCCAACTCCGGTTATTTTATTTATCGATGAAGCACACACAATGATCGGTAGTGGTGGTCAAGCCGGTCAAAATGATGCTGCAAACCTATTAAAACCGGCGCTAGCGCGCGGCGAACTCAGAACAATTGCAGCCACTACATGGGCTGAATATAAGAAGTTCTTTGAAAAAGACGCTGCACTCGCTCGTCGATTCCAAGTCGTTAAAGTGGAAGAGCCTACACCAGAAAAAGCAATTGCGATGTTACGTGGTTTAGTGCCTGTTATGGAAAAACATCATAATGTGTTCATTTCCGAGCAAGCACTAGAAAGCGCAGTACATTTATCACACCGCTACATCACCGGCAGACAACTTCCTGATAAAGCGGTGGGTTTACTTGATACAGCCTGCGCTCGCGTTGCAATGAGCCAAGCATCAACTCCTAATTCTATCGAAACTCTTGAAAATGAACGCTCAGAAATAGAGTCGCAAATCAATATGTTAACTCGTGAGCAACGCACAGGGTTAAATCACAGTGAGGTGCTTGAGAGTTTAACAAATAAGTGCCAGCAAATTACAGAGCAGCTTTCACCATTGAAGTCGCAATTCGAAAATGAAATGTCACTTATTAAAGATGTAAAAGAAGTCATCACAGGCCTGAATGATGAAACAGAACAGCCAAGTGCAGAAATTGAAAAGCTTCAACAATGCAAAGAAAGCTTGGCCAAATATGATTCTAACATGGTGCATTGGCAGGTTGATGATGAGTTAATTGCGCAAGTTATTTCTGACTGGACTGGTATCCCTGTTGGCAAGATGCATGAAGATGATGTGAAGAGTGTTCTTAATTTAGCAAGCACAATGAAAGAGCGTGTTGTTGGCCAAGATCATGCGTTGGAGTTAATTGCAAAAGTTGTACAGACATCTAAAGCGCAATTAGCTGACGAAAGCCGTCCGAATGGAATTTTTATGCTAGCGGGTCCTAGTGGTGTTGGTAAAACGGAGACGGCACTTGCATTAGCGAATGAAGTGTATGGCAGTGAAGAAAACATCACAATCATCAACATGTCAGAATACAAAGAAGAGCATAAAGTATCGTTACTACTTGGATCACCTCCTGGTTATGTAGGCTATGGCGAGGGTGGCGTATTAACAGAGGCGATCAGACGTAAGCCATACAGTGTTATTTTGCTAGATGAAATTGAAAAAGCGCACCCAGGCGTACATGACATCTTTTACCAAGTGTTTGACAAAGGCACAATTAAAGATGGAGAAGGTAGAGATATCGACTTCAAAAACACGATTATCATCATGACCTCGAATGTGGGTACTGATACAACAATGAGCTTATTTGAAGACGAAGAAACAGCGCCAAGCGTTCAGGGTCTGCAAAAGGCTATTCAAAGTGATTTACTGGAAGTATTTAAAGCTGCATTCCTTGGTCGCATTAATGTGATTCCTTATTTGCCACTTAATAAAGAAACTCTTGCGGAAATTGCAAAACTTCAATTAAGTAAAATAAAAGATAGAGTTAACAAAAATTACAAATCTGATTTTTTATATTCAGATTTTGTTGTAGATTATATAGTTAACAATTGTAATGACTCTGGTTCGGGTGCAAGGAATATTCATGCATTATTGCAAAATAATGTCCTGCCGTTATTATCTGAATCTTTACTTGAAAGCCTTGTTACTGGTAGTAAAATCAATAGTATATTATTAGATTTAAATGATGATTCATTTTTTGTTAATATAAATTAATATATTTAAATTAGTTTCTTGTTTCTTTTTTGGAGTCGGATTATAATTTGTCCGTCTTCATTAGTTGATGGAACATTGAGACATTGTCTTCGTCTAGGGAAAGGATATTGAAGACCTTTTCGTTGCGCAGTTAGAGATAATGATTTCAAAGGAATTTTGGGAAACCAAAAGTAAATGATCCAATGTAATGGATATTATTTATAAATTAAAAGGAGCATTATCAAATGCAATCAAATACATATTTAAAATACGGTTCAATTAAAGGCGAAACTACTGCTGAGTCTTTTAAAGATTTAATCACAGTTTTATCATTAGATTGGAACGTTAGCCGTGAAATTTCAGCACACACTGGTACAGCAATGGACCGTGAATCTAGCTCAACTCGCTTAGGTGATGTAACTATCACTAAACTTCAAGATAAAGCGTCTCCAGACCTTTTCAAAGAAGCGACAATTGGTAAAGGCCTACCGGCTGTTTTCCACATCACTAAGCAAGGTGATAAAGTTGAAGAAATCATGAAAATCGAACTTACAGATGCAATGATTTCTAGCTACTCTGTATCTGTTCAAAATGACCGTCCAGTTGAAACAATCACTATCAGCTACACAGAAATGATGATGACTGTTACTCCTACTGACGACAAAAATAACATCACTGCACCACTTGTTTATGGTTACAGCGGTGTTAAAGGTCAGCAAATGTAATTTTTTGCAGTACCTAATAGCTCTGAGTTTTGCTCAGAGCTTTTTTGATCTTTAGGAATAGGAAGCATGGAATGCAAAAAGCAACACAAGATAACAATGTAATTCAGATTAACACCCCAGCAGGTAAAGATACGCTTTACTTAACTCGGCTGGTGGTGCAAGAGTCTATGTCTGATTTGTTTGTGATGTCAGTGAATATGTTCACTATAGGCGCACAAATAGCGCATGAAGATCTGGTGGGAAAACCTGTTTCTATTAAAGTAAAAAATGCCGATAGCGCAGGTGAGCGTTATTTTCATGGTATAGTTAGTCAATTAGTATCTAATGGTAGTCGCACTGCTGATATTGATGAACAAAAAAATTATATAGATTACCACGCCACTATTGTGCCTTTCGCAGCATCAATGCGAAACCGAAAAAACAGTCGGATCTTTCAAAAGAAAACAATAAAAGATATTTTTGCCGATTTGTTTGGTCAACATAGTGTCGCTTTTAAGGATAATACAACTAAAACGTATCCAAAGTACGAGTACTGTGTTCAGTACCAAGAGTCAGATTTTGACTTTATTCAACGCTTATTTCAGCAAGAAGGTATTTTTTATTTTTTCGAGCATAGTAACAGTGCACATACCCTAGTGCTCGCAGATGATATAACGGCTTACGAAGAGTGCGCAGAAGCAAAAGTTGAGTTTACCTCTGGTCACCTCAGTGAGTCACACATTAATAAATGGCAAGGTGGTTTAAGTATTGCGCCTGGCAGTTACAAGCGTATTGGCTATGATTTTAAACAACCACCAAGATACCCTGATGGCGATCACAAAAAAGCAGATTTACCGACTCAGTCAGTCGCTGAAATTTTTGAATACACAGCCGAAGCCGAAACCCATCCAAGAGCTGCAGGTTTAGCAGCCGTACAGCTAGAATCATTACAGCGTAATATGAAGTTAAGTAGCGGTAGAAGTGATTGCCGTTCATTCTCGGTGGGTAAATTATTTAGCTTTAAAAAGCATGAAGACCCGCGCCTAGAAGGTAAAACGTTTGCTATCACCTCGTTATTAACCTCTATTACGGTGCCAAATCAGTCAGGATCTCAGCAATCTGGTGCACAAGAAGTATTTACCAACCACTTTGAATGTGTGCCAAAAGATGTGCCATATCGTGCAGCGCACAGCATGCGAAAGCCTGTTATTCATGGTGTGCAAACAGCCATAGTGACGGGCGACAGCGCAGATGAAATTATGGTTGACCAATACGGGCGTGTGAAAGTGCAGTTTGATTGGGACCGAGAAGGTAAAAAAGACTCGCAAAGTTCATGCTGGATCAGGGTTGCGCAAAATTGGGCAGGTAAAAAATGGGGCGCATTTTTCTTTCCTCGTGTAGGGCAAGAGGTGTTAGTCGACTTTATTAATGGCGATCCTGATCAGCCAATCATTAGCGGTGCAGTATACAACGCTGATTTAATGCCTCCTTATGCATTGCCTGCAGATAAAACACAAAGCGGTATCAAAACACGCTCAACAAAAGAGGGTGGAGCAGATAATTTTAATGAACTTCGTTTTGAAGATAAAAAAGGCAGTGAACTTGTTTACATGCAAGCTGAAAAAGATAAGCAGCTGTATGTAAAAAATGATCAAAAAGAAAAAATTGATAATGATCGTTTCCTCGAAGTTGGCAACAACGATGATGCAAAAGTAAAAGTGAATCGCACCGTTGATATTGGTGAAAATGACACGCTGAAAGTGGGTAAATCACTTAATATTGAAGCTGGAAAAGAAATTGTTATTAAGACCGGTTCGGCAAAAATTACTATGAGTAGTAGCGGTAATATTTCTATAGAAGGCACAAATATCAATATTAAAGGCAGTAACGTGAAGGTTGATGGAAGTGCAATAACCCTTTCTGCTGGCATGATAAAGTTGAACTAGCATGGAATTACAAAATACGTTTCAATCAGGTTTCGTTCATGGTGCAGCAAGCAATGGCTTTACCGTTTATTGCCGTTATGGCTTACCTCATTTGGTATGTCTTTGTGTCAACCGCCCCGATGATCCGTTTTTGAACTTGCCAATAGATTATTTTAAGGGCCTAGATGGTTATTTTGCTGAGCAATTTTTTATAAACCTTCACCCTGTACTCAATAGTAGCAATGTGTTGTCGCATATTTACCAATACGCTACACAAACAAGCTCAATAATAAATGATCTTTCGTACGACGAAATAGCGCAGGAGTTAGCAAAACTCGTGTGCACAAATAAGTTACAAGTTATTCCTTTAAACGAATAGCCAAAAACAAGGAAGGCATTATGGGAAAACCCGCTTCAACGTTAGGGCATATGCATGTTTGTCCAAAAGTAACAGGTACAGTTCCTCATGTTGGAGGGCCAATTGTAGTGGGTTCGGCTAATGTGTTGATTGGCAATATGCCTGCAGCAAGACAAGGTGACATGCTTGTTTGTATAGGCCCGCCAGATAGTATTAATAGCGGTTCGGGTACAGTCAAAATAAACGGAAAACCCGCTGCTCGAATGGGAGACAGTACTTCTCATGGCGGTAAAATTGTTTTAGGTAACCCAACAGTTTTAATTGGTGGATAAGGTGTTATCACTCATTTTAAATGAGCATAAAGCAGCTCTTTCAAATTTAAATGTGATGCAGCAAAGTGCGTTTTATAGCATTGGGTTTATCGACCAAGTTCGTCAGCAATTAGCTTTAAAAGTACAAGCATATCAGGGTGCTAGCAATGTACAGTTTGAAATGGTGCAACGCATTATTGAAGAAATTGAGACGTTAAAGCAGCAAGAAACGTTATTAGATGACATTGCTGAAGCGTGCTTGGTTGCGCTGCTATTAATGTCGAACTCTCAAAAGCAGAGGTTATTGGGGTTATTAAACCGACATGAGTTTACGCTTTTAAAAAATAAGCTTTTGGAGAAAAGCTTAACAATAAGTGGGTCCGCCAATAGCGACTTTTTGAATTGGGCAAATGTGTACGGTAATTCAGATACAAAGGCGATTATTTATAAAGCAATAAAACGTGCTGTAAAACAACTCCCAGATATGCCTGAAATGCAAGAAACAGTAAACGCATTTGAAAAGGCTGCGATGATTAATTCACCGTTAATGTCTGTGTACCTATTATTGCTAGACCCACAAAGGATGAATTTTGTTTGCAACTATGTGAGCCAGCAGTTTACTCGAGAGCAAGCTATTGCGGTGCTATTGCAAACTGGGGCAACAAAATATGTCCCCATGGCTGTTGCACTGTTGACCGAAGTGAGGTCGGCCAAGAATCTTGTTGCTGGTATTAAACGCTGCTTAGGTAGTCAGCTCGATGAATTAGTTGCATTTGATACTCAAGTTCAGGCTGGCGATTGTAAGCAAGCCGCTGTTGATTTTCAGCGCCAATTTGCATTGAGTTGGCCAGAGCAAAAGATCAACTTTAATGATCAAACTCTGGTTTATGGCTTTGCGATGAATAGGCCTGTCAGTGTAGCAAGCCTGCAAGGTGTTGATTTTTTTAGTTGGCAGGTGATTACAATTTTAAATGCGCTTAAATATGACTGTCAAAATAGTCAAGCGAGTTAGCATTGAGTGCATTTAAAATTTCAATACAGCAGTTTGATACACCTTATGAAGTAGCCCCAGAAGTATTAGTACTAGAGGGGAGCTCAGGTCATGAGCAAGTGCAAAACTGGCATTCATTTGATGCCTTTATTTATGACTGTATTGTAAAAGCAAAGTCAGTATTGAAAGAGTCAGACGTGCAGCAACCGTTAATTTGGTTATTACCGGCACTGCCTTTTCAAACTGATCATAAAACACTATTTATAAATAGCCTTCAGCAGCGTTACGGCATTGCTGTCGAACAGATGATTTTTGAAGGCGCAAACGGTATGCACAGTGCGATTGCAATAGCTAAAGAGCAAAATTTTAGTGCTTTTGATGTGGTAGCAATTGATGGTGTGTTTAAAGCCTCAAAGCATAACGGCTTTGAATATTTAGGTATAGCGGCTTGTAAGGCATGTGTTGAATTTACTCAGGTAGGCTGGGCGTTGCAATCTACGAGCATGTGTTCTTCTGTGGATATAGCAAAACATCAGCCTATACATGCAGAGCTTGAACGTATTTTATCGCTAAATGAACAAAAAATAGATTTAGTATTTGCCCCAGGTAATGGCCTAGAAAGTGATGATTGGGTAAGTTATTTACCTGTTTTAAGTAAAAAAATTAATGAACAAACGATGTTCCAACTTCCTAATTATAAATTAGGCAAAATGGGAGCAATAGAAGGGGTTGTAAACCTCGCAAGCCTGACAAATAGCTCACTTTATGCTGAGCGTTTTGGGCAGGCGTTAATAATTTCGCAAGAGTACAACAAGTACCAAGCCGTCGCGTCATACTTATGGATAAGTAAGGAAATGTGCAACTAATGGATAGTAAAGCAGTTGTGTTACAGGGAACACGTTATCCCATCTGCCTCGTGTTAGCTAAACAGCCAGCCCCCAGTGGATTTATTGCTGTCGCAACGAATACGCCGGATAGTGCCTACAAATTTGTAGCAGAGGTTGGCGCGGTATTAAGTGGCGATGCTGCTAAACGATTAGATCTTATTCAATTGTTAAATGTTGCTGGTATTAATTGTCCAAGGCAAGCAACAGCGCGTGAAACTGCATCGGCTTTGATAAAAGCCTTAACCTCAGGTGCTATTACTTGCTTCCAGCAGCAAGTAAAAAGCACCATTCAAGTCAGTGATAATACTCGCTCATCACAGAGTAGCAGCTCATCATCTTCGGCTGTGCCAAGTAATGGTAATGCCAAAAAAGCAACACAAGCTCCTGCTAGCAATAAGGGCAGTGCCAGTAACACAACCGCAAGTGAATCGCCTATAACAGAACAAGAATGCCGTTCAGACCCGGTTTCGATGCTAACAGGCGAAGAAATTCTTCCTTTAACTGACTTCTCATTAGCCGCAAATAGGCCTTTAACGTGGCGTCGGTTGTATCGTTCGTCTCACTGTAATCAAAAAACAATACTGGGAAATGGCTGGCGACACGATTATTTAGTGCAATTAACCGAGCATTACCTACCACCGCCGAAAGTGGGCCCAAAGAAAAAGGGCACCTACTGGCTTGAGTATCACGACGAACATGGTGCGACTCATAAGTTTGAAAAAGTGAAGCCGGGGCAATCGAGTTATCAGTTAAGTAGTAACTTGGTGCTTCATTATAAAGAAAATGGCAAGCAAGTATTAGTAACACCAGATGATAAACACTTGACGTTTATGCCGGGTGGATCAGCATGGTTGCTCGAAAAAATCATCAATGAAAAAGGTCAAAGCACCCGTTTTTATTATGATTCGATGGAGCGTTTACACCGTATTGAAGTAAACAAAGTTCGCGGTTGTGTACTGAAATATAATAAGCACGGTTTGCTCAAAACGGTGCACGCTTATCGTACTAATGAACAAGGAAAATTAGTTCTTTTAGATCAGCCGTTAGCCAGTTATGAGTATGATGAACAGTCAAACTTAGTGGTGGCAACAAACCAATTTGCTGAACAAGAGCGTTATGAGTATAACGCTGCAAATTTACTAATAAAGCGAACTAGAGCAAGCGGTTTTAGTCATCACTTTGAGTGGGACTCATATGGTTATGATGCCAAATGTATTAAACAGTGGGGTGATGACAATACCTATTGCTATCAGTTCGAGTATCAAGGCAATAAAACAACCAGTATAGATTCACGCGGCAACCAAGAGCACTTTGTTCACAATGAGCAAGGTAAGCTGATTGAGCACACTGATGCCAATGGTAATATCACACGCTATGATTACAATTCGCTTGGACAAAAAGTAGCGCAAACTGATGCTCTAGGCTATCAAACGCTTTATACCTATACTGAATACGGCCAACTTGAATCAGTCACCCAAGCTGATGGTAACCGCACTCAATTTGGCTATAACCAACTTGGTCAACAAGTCGTTGTTATTTTGCCAAATGGCGAGAAGATTAAACGCCAATACAGTGCCTCAGGGTTATTACAAAGTGAAACCCAAGCAGATGGGCGAATAGCACTTTACAGTTACGACAAACAAGGTAATTTGACCCAGCATGTCACGCCAAATGGTCATGTATTAAAATACACATGGAATGAACAAGGTGAGCTACTTGCAAAGCAGCATAATGATGAGCTCATTCGTTACAGCTACGATAACCTCGGTCGTGTAAACGCAACCATTAACCAAGCCGGTCTGCTTACTCAATATAAATATAATGAGCAAGGGCAACTAGTTGAAACAACCGCGTTTGAGCAAAGTAACCCTGATAACAAACAACAGCAGCTTTTTACTTATGATGATGCTGGTCGATTAGTTAGTTCGCAAAACGGTAATGGTGATACCACAGAGCAGCATTTTGAGGGACTAAGCCAGCCCCACTGCGTGATCCAGCCAGATGGCAGTGCACTGCATTTAACGTATGATAAAGAGCGAAATTTAACCGCAATCGAGCGTAGTGACGGCCATATTTATCGTATCAATTACGATGCAAATGAAAACCCAACACAAATCACGGGTTTTGATGGTACTGAGCAGCAATTTAAGTACGACGCATGTAATCGTTTAGTGGCTGTCACGCAAAGCGACAAACGCCATGTAAATATTAAGCGTGATAAGCTAGGCCGCGTTATTTCGCAGCACGCAAGTCTAGCCACAAATAAACACATAGTTAATAACGCTAACCATTACAGTTATACGCCAGAGGGTAAAATAGCGCGTGCTCATAATGAGCAATCAACGATTAAACAGTCGTTTGATAAAGGCGGACGGCTACTCAGTGTTGAGCAAATCCACAACCAGTCTCAAACTCATAAACTTGCATACAGCTACGATGACTATGGCAGACGACAGTCTCTTACCTTGCCAGACTCAACAACCCTTTATTATAACTACAATATTTTTGGCCAGTTAAGTGCTATAAAGGTAAAGCGAGCGGATGGTGAGTTAGCAAAACTCGTTGAGCTTGGCTACGACAGCCAAAATAATATCAAAACTCAGGGTTTCGGTAATCAGGTTACCCTTAATCAGGCGTTTGATGTTTTTGGGCGTTTAACGCAGCAGCAACTATCACATCCAGAGCGCACATTATTTGATAGCTGTGATTATCAATATGATGCGGTTAATCAACTCATTGCGCGTGAAGAACAAGGCATTAGCTGCCAAAATACACAGTTTGAATACAATAGCCTTGGCCAATTAGTTCAGCAAAATCTAGCTGGTGCAAATTCGGGTACACAAGCGCCAGAAAAAGCCAAGCAATTTCAGTGGGACAGCTTTGGTAACCCGATTAGCCAAACTCAAGTGCAGCATGATGAAGCAGTCAATAAACAAGAAGCTAATGATGCTGTTACACATAGCCAAGTCGATGCTGACAGGTTAACCCATTTTGGCGATAGCGATTTTGAATACGATGACTGTGGTAACCAAGTACGCGAAACGGGCAAAGGTATAAAAACGCACCGTGAATACAATGCGTTCAACCAATTAAGCAGCTTTAACAACAACGGCACGCTAACACATTACGACTACGACCCACTGGGTCGTCGCATTGCTAAGCAGACTGAGCATGGCAAGATTGATTATATTTGGGATAACGACCAGCTAATAGGTGAATACCAGCACGGCGAGTATACCTGGTACATCAACTTACCCAATCAATTTCACCCGGTCGCACTGATTAAACAAGGTGAGCTGTACTACTATCACCTAGACCAACTAAATACCCCACGTTTTGTTACAAACAACAATGCAGAAGTTGTATGGCAAAACCACGCCGATGTGTACGGCTATGAAGAACCAAAAGCCGATACTGACTTTAATAAAGAAAACAGCTTCACTCAGCCAATACGTTTTCAAGGACAATATTTTGATGATGAAAGCGGCCTACACTACAACCGCTACCGCTATTACAGCCCCAAACAACAACGCTTTATAAACCAAGACCCGATAGGCTTAGTAGGCGGCATAAACCACTACCAATATGCGCCGAATCCGGTTAATTGGGTAGATCCGTTTGGGTTGTTATGTAAAGAAGGACAGGCAAAAGTAAAAGCAGCACTTGATGCTAATTCAGCTATTTCACCTGAACTAAAAGTAAAAATCATTAAACTATCCCAACTCCCAGAAGATGCATCTCCTTATACAGCAGATGAAATGGTTAACCATATTAACCTTGGTACTGCTGAAAAGTTAGTTCAAGAGGAAAAAGTCGATTCAAATCCAGAACCAAAATCTCTCGAAGAGTGCTTGGAAAGGTTAGATATTGCTCGTAAGAATATTATTAAAGATGGCTACAAAGCAAAATATACTGACGCTGAGTTAGTGAAAAAATCAAAAGATGGTTCTGTTGGGAAGTCACGATTCCTAGTAAGTTTTCAACCAGTGAATAATAATGCTGATGCAAAATTAGCCTTCCAAAAACCAAATGGTTTAGTCGCAATGTGGGCAACTAGTTTTGATATGCTTGAGAATGCTGACAGCGACCCACAGATAATTGCAGATTTATTGGCAACCGGTTGTGACCCATCTAAGGAGTATGTGCTTCATATAGTTGATCGCGGTGAAGATTTGAATAGTTTTGGTGAAAATACCTTTGTGCCCACGTGGAGTGAATTAGAAAAACCAGCGAGGAAACATCTTGAACCAAAACACCATGATGCTTTAGGTAGTGTTCTAAATTCTGATTATCAAAAGCAGTATGCTGCTCATATGAGAGAATATTGGGAAAATGGTTTAAATGAGTTTAATCCGAAGGATCAAGATGAGTTTATAGAATCTCTAGATGATAAGGTGAAAGAAGATAAATTTGCAGCACGGCATGCCCTTAGGACAGAGTTTGGCGCGAATAGTGAATTTACTGGTGATGGGATGACGCAGTGCAGACATGCCGGAAACGACCATGGTGTGGTAGAAACATTAACATTGGAAAATGACCCCCCTACAATTGCAGAAATGAAAAATGTAACGACAATCCATTTAACACCTATTAAAGGATAAATACAGTGAAGGATATAATAAAGTCTCCTTTAGGGCTAATTGATCATAAAAATTTGCAGAGTGATGAAGTAGTACTTTTGGCTCTTAATTATGAGATGTTTCAAGATGAAAGAAACTTACTTATTAAAAAAGGGGGTTATTTAATCGTGTCCTCTAACTTCTATTCTAAAATGAAAAAAATAAGAAGATATACGCAGTCTGAATACCCGTTAACTGCATTGCCTTGGATAATTGATAAAATAGAAAATGGCTTTTTTAAAAAGAAAAGTGAAGGGGGGTTTTCAAACTTTGAGCGAAGCATATCGGCTGAGTTTGATGGAGAGACGATTGGTATTAATGCAATGATTCATTGTTGTGCTGAAAACCTACCTGGGTTGAATATTTGGAACGGAAATAGGAAAAGCTATATTTCTAACATAGCACCTCAAAGGTGGGATATACCTAATTACATGTTAAAAGGTGGATTGTTAGAAGAGATGAAAAAAATAGCTGCTAAATATTCCTGAACTTTTTTACTAATTATTGATTGCATTTTGGTATTTTTGTATTGAGTAAGTTAATTGGAATCAAAAAGTGTGTGGAATATTATAGAGAAAGCTGAAAAGTATTTTAATTTATTTTTATTGTCTTTGTGTTTTGTAAATAATATGTAAAGTCGCATATTTAAAATTTATTTTAATTCGCTTATTTTTGAGAGGGGAGTTATTGGCTTGTTTTTTTGGCTTGCCGTGAGGTGATGAAAGGCATGTGGCTAAAATAGTGATAAAATTCACTATTTTAAGAGTGTTAACTTATGCAGGGGAATGATTTGTTTTTTAATGATGAACAAAAGTGTAAAGTTGAACTTTATGCGCTCATATATGTTGCCGTATTTCTTATACCTTTCCCTATTTCGTTATACGCTGCTGAGTTAGCCAAAAGTGCCGGTATATTACTTTGGCTAATCGCTTCTGTAGTGTATATGGTTGCTTATCTAAGGGTGGTGTCAGAATTACCTAAAAAGGATAGGGTTCTAGTTACTTGGAATCAATCTACTTATCTGCCACAAGTCATTTTCAAGGTTGCTCCAGTGTTAATATTTATGCTTGTTTGGTTAATTTTCAGCGCAGTTTGGTATTAGCATATGGAATGCAATTGGGTTAAAAATTAATAATCTATAAACTGAATTCTAGAATATTGAATCTAAAAGCAGGAAAATTAAATGAGTCGCTATGACAATGCTCCTGACCCCTTTAACAAGCCTATAAAAGTGTGTCGGCATTTAAAAAAGAAGGCTGATAGAAGGATGGAAATTGAGCCAGTACCTTACGTTATAGGAATTACTGATGACTATTATACTTGCTCATGGTTATGTAAGGACTGTATTGAGAAATATAATGTACCAAAACAAGGGGTTTTCTTATTTCATCTACCCTCAAGTGATGATGGTGATGAACACTTTGGGTTTCTACGAAACTTAAACTTAGATTTAAATGATATCGAAGGTTGCTTTGATATATTGGGCTTTAAAAATTCGGGCGATTTATATAACAACCCATTTGAGACTGTTGAAGGAGAGTTGACCGTTTATTTAGATTTAAATACTTTCTTTTTGTTATCTGGAATTACTCCTGTGACTAAAGATGTATATGTACGAGAAACTCTTAAAGTACCATTTGGTTCAGAATTAACCATAAAATGAAAGCTTGGGATACTTTAGTAAATTAATACCATACTATACCCATTAGAGCAGAAGGCTTGAATATACTTCAAATAAAATTTGTAGAATGATTTGGGTGAATTAATAGAAGTTAAATGAAAAGAAAGGATTCAATAATGTTCAATAGTGGCTATCATCGATACAAAGAAAGGGGGTTAAGAGCACGCCTTAGTTTTGAAATGGATCAAGAGCGGCTTTTTAAAAGTATCGATAAGATACCTCGCTTGGCAGGTGCCGGGGTTGTATATATAGATTCAAGTTTTACTGTCGTAGAGTTAAGACCTTATAGTGGCACGTCTTTAGCCCCCACCAAGGTAGTACTTCGTGAACAGCCTAGAAATATGAATCAGGCTGAGTTTGCAGGCCATCTTAAAAATAGTCAAAACAATGTACGAGAATCTCGTTTAGTCGGTGAAATTGCTGGCACAGTCTTAAGCTGTAGCGCTGCAGTGTTAGGATGGATCGTTGTATTTGGAAGTGCTGCTGCAATTCCACTCTCTGGAGGGACAAGTTCAGCAGTTACTTATTTGGCTGTAGCAGCAAGTACGGCAAGCTCACTTCAATGTATTAACGGAGGGGTACGAACTTATAACGAAAGCGTAAATCCAGAGTTAAATGATTTGTACGACTCTAAAGAATGGTATCAAAATGTAACCATGGCGTTAGATGTGATTTCATTAGCAGGTGCAGCAGCTGCGGGGGCTGCAACATTAAAAGCTGTGAAATTATTAAAAGCAAATACAAACAAGAGTACAGATGTATTACTAAAAGGGCTTACTCGTAGTGAAAGGAAGCGTTTAACGCAGGATATAATTAGGATGAATCATCCTGGAGTGTCTAATAATATTTTGAAAAGAATGGTCAGAACAGGGCAATTTCCTAAAAGGTATAGTGGACTACAGATTACACAAGCTTTAAAGCTGCAAATCAAAGATGCTGTAGGTGCATCTATTAGCTTTAGCGGAAGTGCATTATCAGGGGGTGTAAACTCTCTTGCTGTTGGAATTTATGAGGAGTTTAGTAAATAGTGTCAAAAAACTATAGAGTGTCGATATTTCCACCTTGGGAATTATTGCGGTCATTTTTATTTGTTACCGTGCTTTTACTTTTGGGAACTGTTTTTTCTGGAATGACTTTCTTAACGCAATATTTTAGTGCCGAGCCTGAATGGATTATCGGTATTTTGTTTTCTGTTGGTACAGCGTTTTGTCTAATAAACTTTAAAGTGAGCCACGGCTCTTATACGTGTGCAAAAATTTTAAAGTATTACGCGTTATTTTTAGCACTTATTTGTATGCCTGCTTTTATATTAATTGATGGAGCTACCTATAAAATAGCTTCTGCTATCAATATCGTATTGATGTTACTCGCGTTTTATATAGTTAAAAGTGAAAAATACCAAAACTTAGTTCAATATCAGTTTGATTTTTTTAAGGATATAAAAGAGGCTCGTTCAGCAATTGAGCAAGAAGTGTTCCGCAATAGAAATCAGAATCGAAAGTAATACCATATAATTTTCAGGGATAAAGCATCTTAGCTAAAAACTTATAATACCGAGAAGGTAACAAATTCTTTCAGTCATAAATTAAAGGGAGGTTTAAGTGTATGTTTGGGTTGATAAAAAAATACGACATTCATATGTGCTCTGAGGTCAAGGGTTGTATTTTGAATAATGGAGAGCCGGTAAATGGAGCAAGGATACGTCGTGAGTTAACTTATGCTCACTCAGTTGTTGAAATTGATGAAACGGTAACAGATGCTAATGGCTATTTTTCAATGCCTGAAATTTTAATAACGTCAAAAAAGCCTGGTGATATGTTTGTTCACGATGTTGTATTACAACGCATTACAATTTTAAGTAATGAAGAAGCGTATGTTTTATGGAACACAAAACAACTTGGTATTGAACCATTCAAAGAGATAGAAGAAAAATTACTTACCCTGAATGGAGATTTAAGTTCACAAGAAGTGCGATTCACTTTTCCCAATAAGAAAAACCCGAGTTTGGAATTCGATGGGTTAAGTATTTGCAGGTGGGAAAATGATTTTGAAGTTTTTGAACTTGAGGATGATGGAACACAATTTTTTAGTAGTTAACTTTTCTATTTAAGGATGAATATGAAAACGTTGAGCCCAACATTGGCAGTTAACCTTGCCGAATTTGCTTATGAAAGTCTTACAGGTAAGTTAGATGTACCTATAGTTCTGGCAAAGCAGTTTCTTTTTAACAGTAAGTCATCACTAAAAGGGGTTACTGGAACCTGTTTGGAGCATGTTTTAAATCATAGTAGTGGCTTTGGGTATATTGGTGAAGGAAGAAACGGTGGTATTTATGAAAATGAAATTGTCATTACTTTCCGTGGTACTGCAGGCATTGCTGACACACTAACAGATTTACATTGCGGAATGACGGTGGGGCCAAACTATAAAGCCGTACATGCAGGTTTTAATCGTACTTTTGAATCTATTAAACCACAATTATCAAAAATACTCAGTAAATTAGGTAGCAGACCAGTTCATTGTGTCGGTCATAGTTTAGGCGGAGCAATTGCAACATTGGCAGCTAATTGGATTAAGGCGCAATTTAAGGTGCCGGTAAAGTTATACACATTTGGTGCTCCTAGAGTCGGTTGCAACCCATTTGCGATTCAAACTGAAACAAATTTAAATGGTATTTACCGTGCAGTACACAGGAGTGATCCTGTCCCTATGGTACCTGTTTGGCCATTTGTACATGCTGGGAGCGAGTATAGGCTTAGTACTTGTGTTTCTTTAACGGGGGCTGCTCACAAAATGGCAGGGAATGCACCAGGTTATATTAATACCGCATCTCGTTACCCAGACTATAAAAGTATGGAAAGAGGCTCATTATCTAATTTGACGATGACACGTTTAAAGTATGTTAATCGCCATCATGCATCATTTAATGCTCACTGGGCAGATAAAATCACGAGCGCACTATTAACGCTCTTACGAGAGAGTGGCAAAATAACTAGCATATTAGCGCAAGGTGTCGTTGCTGGTACTTTGACTATATATGATGCTTTAGCGCGTAGCTTGGTTGAAATATCAAAAATGTCCTCGAAATATGCAGAAGATTGTAAAGGGGTGCTAGGCCATATACTTAACTTTGTTGGTAAGTCTGGCGTTACTTTGGTTGATATTACCTATTCCAAAGTGAAGAAAATACTTTATTGGATGCTAGAGAAACTCAATCAGTTAGTAATAGCAGCAGTAAAAGTATCTCCTTATATTGGAATTAGTTAAACAAGGTCATATTGTATGAAGCCCATATACGCTAATTTAAAACTCATGGGCTTTATTCACCTATTATAAATCAAGAAGTTTAATCTCACAGCAAGGAGCTATAAACGCTATTAAATGCGCTATAGAAACAGTATGGAACAACAACATCAACAAACACTCACTCAACTAGTTAACGATGTTTATAACAAACCGGACTTAATCGAAGAACATCAGGTTCTTATTCAACCCTTATTAAAAGACTTGCTAGCCAGTGCGCCAGCGGGCTTTGAGGGGATGGCTACGATGATCCATAGTCATTTAGTTAATGGCCTAAAATCCACCAATCCAAACATTCAAAAGTTTGAACTTGAGTCAGGACTTTTAAAGCTTAAGCCTTATTTTCAAAGAATTAATCAGTAATCTACAAAAGTCAGAGTTTAGGTAAACAAAGAACAAGGAAGGTTTATGTCATTAATGAATGCGTGCATTTTTATGCTGCTGTTACAGCCATTGTTTATTTACTTTGCGTTATTTGCAAAAGAAGTTGATCTTAATGAAGACTCGCAAGATTCAACTGTCATGCTATTTAACTTTGGTCTTTTGGGTATCACGCCTAGTGTTGCTTATTTTTACATGGAGCAGTTTTGGTTCGCAGTTGGGATGTTAAGTGGCGTCACACTATTAGGTTTAACACTCGCTAAAACTTTAGAGTCAAAGGGCAAAAGGCCATTGGATATCATCCTAACTTTGCGTTTTGTGACGTCGTGGCTGCTTATTTTTGGCGTTATATATTGGTTAATTTCATTATTTACAGACTCACCAGAAGTTCAGACAACAATTGCTGATACTGATCAGTTAGTTGAGCCATTTTATCAGCTATTTTGGCCTTCATTTTACTATTTAGGTTTAATGGTTTTTACATTTTTACTTAAAGTACTCGAGTTTCGCTTTCAGTTAAAGCCAGCATTATCAGGTACTTTCTTGATACTTGCGGCTGCGTTAATAGGTATATCTCCACTCGTTGATGGCAGTTTTATTCTTGGCTTGTTTATAAATATAGCCATATTTTTTATTTTCTGCTCAATGTGTATAGCAATTGATAAAGTAAATGATCCCTCTGGCGGCGCTATTGCTTTCTTCTATGCATATGTATTATCAATGGGAATAGGATTAGCTATTATCGTGAAAATTATATATGCAGTGTTTTTTAGTACTCAAGTCTGATTTTTTAACCTTGCAAGTAGGTTTATTTATCAGTTATTATTTGTACCTGTTTTGTTGTTTTTATTCTGCGTGAATTAATAATGTATAAGTCAGCATAATAAGGTTTTTGTTGCCATAAATTGCATTGCAAGGAGGCTTGGTGTGTTTTCATCAAGGATTAGTCATTTAGCTATATTAATTGCTACGTTATTTGTTTTATTCACTACAACACAGGTATTTGCGAATATGTTTGGTTTCTTTAATAAAAGTGATTTTATTTTGTCTGCTCCTGTAAAAGGGCAGTTATTTGATGATGGAAAACCTGTTGCAAATACCAAAGTGATGCGTTCACTTACTTACGGTGATGAATATATCGACGAAACAGTAACTGATGAACAGGGCTATTTTACGTTTTCAGAAAAAACAATTAAAACCAGTAAGCCAGCTAACATGTTCGATAATGACTCATTGGTACAGCACATTTATTTAGAGAATGGCACGCCAGAGGGAATAGTATTGTGGTATACACTTGTTTCACTTCATGAAAACAGTAAAACCCTCAAACGATTACTTGCTGATTTAAAATGCGATATCTCTAAAGAGCCACAAACATACGATATTCCTATCGAAGAAGATACAAGCCATACTTTTGCGATTTATACATCATGTAAACTTTAACCTAAAACGACTCATACAAAGGGAACTTATATGAATACCTTGACGCCTACTCAAGCGGTGCAACTCGCTGAGCTTGCTTATAAAGCAAAAAGTATTAAAACAACAAATTTACTTAATCACTCATTGCATGCATCTTTGCGAAATAATTTTAATTTCTCAATTAACCCAAGTGCTGTACAAGGTGTGTCGGGTGGGTTTTTCTCTCATTTATTTGGCTTAAGCACAGGCTTTGGTTTAGTTGCACACGGAAAAAATGAGTTTCAAGGTGATTCTGTTATCACAATTCGCGGCACAGCCTCTTTAAGAGATGGTTTAACAGATGCAAACTTCGGTTTAAGTGGTGGTTCAAACGGTAGTATGGTTCATGCGGGGTTTAATAAAACGTTTTACACCATGAAGCCGGGCCTGCAAGAGTTTGTAACAGCAAATATACGTGACAAAATAACAGGATGCGTACATTTAGTTGGCCATAGCTTAGGTGGTGCACTTGCAACGTTAGCGGCAGATTGGATCAAAGCTGAATATTCGTTACCTGTAAAGCTGTATACATTTGGTTCTCCTCGTGTTGGTCTAGATAACTTCTCAAGAGCCGCAACAGGCAGAATCGATAAGATTTATCGTTGTACTCATGGTGCCGATCCTGTCACTAAAGTGCCGTTATGGCCATTTTCTCATGCTCCTTATAAGGGCCAAGAAATTCGTTTAGACAGCGGGCAAGGTTTAAAAGGTGCTGCCCACAAACTCAGTGGTACACCTGGCTACATCAATACCGCAAATAGTAATGATTGGGGTAACCTGACTATTCGTGCGAATCATTATCTAAATACACCTGTGCGTTTAAATTTTGAAGATCGTAATCAAGCATCATTCAATTCACATTGGGCAGATAAATTAGGTGCGGCGCTTGTTACCTTATTAAAAGACGCTGGTTATTACAGTGCTGTTGCAGCACAAGCAGCGATTGGAACAGGCCTGACATTTTACGACATGCTTGCTCGAACTTTAGATAAAATAGCGAAAGCATCAGCATCATTTGCTGCACAAACACTAGGCCTCATTGGTCATATGTTGGTCTTTGCTGGCAAAGTTGTTAGCAAAGCCGTAGAACTAACATACAGTGTTATTAAGTGGGCTTTTGACTCGACTCTTGGTGCTCTTTATCGCGCCGCAAAAGACGGCTTAAATGGCTTAGATTAATAACAAAGTGGGCATGCTGAATAGCATGCCCACTTTGTTATTTTTAGTTTTCTTTTAATGAGCTTATTTGTATTCCATTCTTATTCAGCTCATTTTGTAGCTTTAATGCACTGCTTTTTAAGTTTGGTAGCGTCTTGTTATTTATGATATCGACCTCTTCATTTAACAGCTCTGAAGCATGTTTAGCCGACATTTTTCTACTGATTGCTGCATCAATTATAAATTGACTTTTGTTATAAAAACGACGAATTTCAGTTAAGAACTCACTAGGCGTTTCTAAAGTTGTGGGGGAATATTGCATGGTCTGCCAAATATACTTTTCGATTGTTGGCTTGTTATATTCAAGTTCGGACTTAGGCGGGCTTTTTGCTAGTAAGTTAGCAAATTTTTTGAGATGTTCAGCATTATCTTTAACTTCATCATATAGAGAGGTTCTAAGATAATAATTATCTTCCATTTTACTGAATGAGTCGAATTTTAAAGCTTGCTCTAAACCACTTTGGGCTGCAAGATAAACCCCAAAAATAGTTGAAAAAACGAGGAATAATTGGTTTAGCCAAAAGCCAATACTTTTTAGCTCTTTATTATCAACGGTTTTAAATGCGGTGGTTATCTTTGGGGTATTTTTATTTCCTATATCCATTATTAAATTCCTTTTATTATTTTTACTTAGTATTTCACAGCTGTTTAATTTATAAACTTTAATCTCTTTCTAAAAGCACAGCGCCGCTGTGCTCTTCACCTAAATAGTCGTCTTTGTTGTAGATAGGGCATTTTGCCATTGATAAACAGCCGCAGCCAATACAACCGTTAACGCGCTCGCGTAAACGCTGCATGTATTGAATTCGTTCATCTAGTTGAGTTTGCCATACATTTGAAAGAGCTGCCCAATCTTGTTTAGTGGGTGTACGCTGATCAGGTAGGGTGCTTAATGTTTGTTTAATGTTTTCAAGGGTTATGCCCATAGTTTGTGCAGCTTTAATTACAGCAATTCGGCGCAATACATCGGGTTTATAGCGGCGCTGATTACCATTATTTCGCCAGCTGCGAATAAGCCCCTTCGACTCATAAAAATGCAAGGTTGAAACTTTTACGCCACTGCGTTTTGCGACAAAGCCAACAGATAGGTTTGCATCAATAAGTTTTTTATCTGCCATAATTTGCTCCAAGGTATTGACCTAAAGTTAGCTTGAGGTTTTACGCTGCGCACATCATAAAAAAAGGAGTGATAGTAATGCAACAAAAACCAACAACAAATACGGTAATTATTTATTCAAGTGCGCGAAAACAGGGTAATACGAGTTTGCAAGTTAATGATTATAAAACGCAATATGGTGGCGATGTGGTATGCCTAGATGACTATGTTATCTCGCCTTATTGCTATGACAAGCAATATAAAAATGATGACTTTTATGCGGTATTTGAAGCGCTGTTAAATTATCAACATTGGGTGCTTGCATCACCAGTATATTGGTATAACACCACACCGCAGTTTAAAGCATTTTTAGACCGGATCACTGATTATATGGATGATGAAACGCTAAGGCAAAAACTGAGAACACTGCGTGAAAAGCAGTTTTCATTGCTGTCAAATGCAGGTTCTGCACACGCACCTAACGCGTTTATCGAGATGTTTAAAAACACCTTCAATTACTTAGGAATGACCTTTAAAGCGCATCAACATATTGATGCTAGTTAAACGCGTCTAAACAAGGTAGGCTAAAGTAAAAAACAACAGGAACTTTCATGAAATCAACACTATTAGGTTTATCTTTAGCCTTATTATCTTCGTTTAGTTATGCAGAGCAAGCTGAGCCTGCTATCAAAGGTTTTGGTTTTTATTATGATGTGCCAAATCATGCGCCAATCTCTGATCAAACGGTGTTCAAAGTGGCATTTGATGTCGCTGATGCGGCAGAAAAAGGGGCGCAGAATAATAAAATGAACTCATTAGCACGGTTCATTAATATGCATATAGCCCATGGTGTGAAGCCTGAGAACATTCAACTTGCTTTAGTTGTGCATGGTGGCGCAAGTGTTGATGTACTGGAAAACAGTTTTTATAAACAGCGCTTTGATAGTGACAATAAAAATCAGCAATTGATCTCACAATTGTTGGCACATAATACCGTTGTGTATGTGTGTGGGCAGTCTGCAACGCACATGAAGGTAAAGCTGCAACAGCTTATTCCTGGTGTGCAAATGGCGCTGTCGGCAATGACGGCGCATGCACAGTTGCAGCAACAAGGTTACACTCTGAATCCATTCTAATGAATATCTTATGTTTTGGTGACTCAAACACCTATGGTATTTCGCCCGTCGATGGTAAGCGCTTTGCAGCCGATGAGCGCTGGCCTAGTTTACTGGGTATTAAATTAGGTGCCGGCTACCAAGTTATTGAAGCTGGCCAGCCTAATCGCACGCTGGTGAACGACCCACCTTTCAGTGGCGATAAACTGGGTATTAAGTACTTAGAGCCTTACCTAGCGGCTTATCATTTAGATGTGATTGTTATTCAGCTCGGCACGAATGATTTAAAGCGCCGTTTTGCACTGTCGGTTGCTGATATTGCCAAGGCACTAGAAGCCCTCATCTCAAACATAAAGAAATATTATCTACATCGAGACTTACCCAAAATTATAATACTAAGCGCTGCTAGGGTTTATGAAGTTGGCGCATATCAATCTATTTATGCGGGGGCGGCTGCAAAGTCTAATGAGCTAGTTAAGGCTTTTTCTGAACTGTGTGTGAAACAGCAAACGCTGTTCCTGGATATCACAGCAATAGCTCCGCCTTGCCAGCAAGAAGGTATACATTTAACCCTTGAGTCGCATCGAGCTATTGCAGAGCATTTGCTAGAGTTACTAATAAATGAAAAAAGCCACAGGTTTTAATAACTCAGTGGCTTGGGTATTGATTTTAAAATCAAGGGATTAGGGAGTTATTATTAAAACTCGTAGCTAATACTTAAGCGTGTAGTACGCGGCATAATGTAACGACCATTCGGTGCATCAGCATTACGAGGGTCACCTTCTGTTATGCCTTGTTCGTCAGTTAAGTTATCAACCGCTAACTGCACTTTAATACCTTCCATAGGTTCAACAATTAAACCTATGTCTACTTTTTCGTAACCTTCTAAAGTAACTGAGTTTTCGTTGTTTCCGTAGCGGTCATCAACCGCTGAGATTGTGCCGTACAAGGTTGCATACATGTCACTAACTTCAAAGTCATAGCTTGGTGTTAAACGTACTTGCCATTTTGGCTGACGCTGACTTTCGTTTCCTTCGTTAGTTGGGCTTTCTGTTATTTCAGTTTCTTGAAGCGTTGAGTTTAAGTTAACTGAGAAACCAGATTCATGGTTGTAGTTATAATCAAGCTCAATACCGTATGCTTCGTTGGTTAAAATTTCAGATGGGTCACCTGGTCGACGATTAAATGTGTCACCTTTTACTTCGTTAGTGAAGAATGTTGCGTAAAAGTCGGTGCTGTCTGTTAATAATTTATAACCAAACTCAGCTTGTGTTACTTCTTTAATTAGCTTTTCGCCATTTTGGTAAGCACCATAGTTATCACGGAAGTCGTCGAAGTAAGGCATTTTGTAACCACGGTTTACACGAGCAAATACGCCCATGTCATCGGAAATTGAGTAGTTAATACCTGTTGTCCACGATGTTTTGCTTTCGTCATATTGAACAGACTTAGTGATCACACCGTCAAGACCTTCATCAACTGAGTATTCCACTTCATGGTTTTCAAAACGAATACCTGCATCAAGCGTAAAGTCATCGTTGAATTTATATTGAGCTGTTGTGTAAAACGCATTGGTGCGTGCATCACCTGTTGAATTGATATCGTAGTTAAAGCCACAACCATCAACACTTGCATTACATTCGAAACCGTCTAGCATTTCGCCACCTGCTTCAAGCACGTGATACGCTACATTGCCTAAGCTCCACCAGTCATTTGCTGATGTGCTTGCTGTGTAATAACCAAATGCCAGCGATAGATTATCAAGCTTTTTAGCAAACGCTAAATCATTGGTGAATGCGCTGATCTCTTTTAATGCCACCCAACGGCCAACTTTTTGCACCGCCGTGTCTGCGCCGTATTCTGTGCCAGTTACTGCACCTGTTACTGGACCTGTTATCGTTTCACCGGTTTCAGCAGCTGTTTCAATCGTTGTTGCAGAGCCTGCCGGTACTAAGCCGTATGTGTTAGCATCACCCTTGGTGAAGTTAAAGCGATCTGTAAAGCTCCAGCCGTTATCAAATTCAAGTTTGATACTACCGCCAGAAACATGACCTTTCCAACCACGGCCTTCACCTAAGTCGATTTGTCGTTCGTCATTATTTGGGCCTGTGTAAATAGTTGCTTGGCGATTTAAAGTACCTAGTTGCGTGTACTCAGCATCAATACCGTCAACATTCAGTGGTGTTGGTAAGTACCAAGCACCGTGGTCATCTGTTTGACGGGTGTATAAATTAATGGTGCCGTTTTCTAACTCTTTTGTGATATTAATTGTGAACTGGCTGCCTTTTTCTGATGTGAAACCAGCATCACGAATACCTGGTGAGCTTTTAACATAACCACCCACCATAAAGTATAGATCATCAGAAACCTCACCACTTACCACAGCATCAAGTCGCTGCAAGTAATAATCTGAGGTCGTGTATTTGAAAACACCTTCAGTGTATTCACCACCACGCTTTAAACGGAAATTCGTTGTTAAACCAGGCTGGCCGTTTGATACAACAGGGTTTGGACCACCACGCAGTGCTTCCATTGTTTCAATGGTTTCATCTAAACGGAATAACGACGAGTTTTCTAAAAATGATAAAGTAGGTGCAGGGTAAATTGGTGAGCCTTCAAGACTCAATGTTAAAAATGGCGCATCGCCACCACCGGGAAAACCACGCACAAACACGTTTGCGCCAGATTCACCACCTGAACTTTCTACCCACACACCTGGTACGGCTTTAAACAAGTCAGCTGTACTTTTTGGCGATAGTTTAACAATTTGATCGGCATCAATGTTTGTCACGGCGTAACCAGCGTCGATTTTACGAACACCGATACCGGCAGGTGTGCCCGATACGACAATTCGTTCTACTTTTTCATTTGCTGATTTTTGTGGCTGTTCTTCGGCCATTGCAGTTTGGCCACTGATTGCTAGCAGGATTGCAGAGGCTAATGCACTGCGAGTATATGTTGTTGTCATCATTGTGTGTTCCCATTTCCTTTTGTGTGTAAAGCAAGTTATTGAAACGATTTTTGCAATTGTTAATACCTTGCTTTTTTAAACCATAAAGATCAATGCAAACGTTTGCAAATGGTTTTTATAACTTTTTGTTGTAAATTTGAACACAGGATTAGAGTATGAAATGCGTGCTACTGAAAAAATATTATCTGCTGAAACGCAGCGGTTTAGTTAAAATGATGTTATATTGCTGGCACATATTCTAAGGACAGCACCCAGTGTTTTAGCATTATGAATGAAAAAAAATTGAAGCTCGCTGATCTGGCTAAATTAGCAGGGGTTTCGACATCAACTGTGTCTCGCGCCCTGAATGATAACCCATTGATTAAAAAGGAAACAAGGGTAAAGCTTCAACGCTTAGCCAAACAGCATAATTTTAGTTTAAACACTGCTGCAAGTCGTTTACGAACACAAAAAACCAATGTTGTTGCCGTGATAATTAACCTAGATGGGGACACCGAGCAGTCTATAAATGACCCTTTTCTACTTAAAGTTGTTGGCGAAATTAATCTTGCATTGAATAAATTTGGCTTAGAATTGCTGCTTTCAAACTCATTTATGGCGAGCGACGATTGGGCCAACTACTTCATAAATAGTCGTCGTGCTGACGGTCTTATAGTAGTTGGGCAGGGTAAGAATCAAGCAAATATCGAAGCTGCAGCAGATGCTGGTGTGCCCCTAGTGGTTTGGGGAGATCCTAAATCGCCCAGCAATTACCCTATTGTAGGGAGCGATAATTATTTAGGTGGTAGGCTTGCTACTGAGCATTTATTGAATAAAGGAGCCAAGAATATTTTGTTCTTAGGTGATCCTGGGCATGCCGAAATAGGTGAGCGCCACCGAGGTTATTTAGATGCGATAGCGAGTGCGAAAGCCACACCTCATGTGGTTTCTATTGATATTACAAGCGGCGCTTCTTACAAAAGTATAAATAAACTCTTGGTTGAAAAAGGCCTATATTTTGACGGTATTATGGCATGTAGCGATATGGTGGCACTTGGCGCTATGAAAGCGTTAAAAGAGCGTTATATTAGTATTCCAAATGATGTCGCTTTAGTCGGTTTTGACGATATCGCAATGGCAGATATCAGCCATCCTTCCTTATCAAGCATTAAACAGAATACGCAGCGTGCCTCAGTTATTCTTGTGGAAAAATTAATAGCGCAGTTTTCGGGGCAAACAACCACCTCTCAAGTTGTTGATATTGAATTAATTTGTAGACAATCCAGTCAGCGTTGATTTGAGCTGTTGTTAAATATTTGTTTAAATGCGTTTGCAAACGTTTGCATTTACTTGATTGCTAAACTAGACTAAATAAAAATAATCTTAGGTTTGAGTGAATGAATCCGATCAGAATAACAGTCGCATTGGCGTGCAGCTATTTTGTATTTGCTATTATGCTAAACAGTGTCGGTACTGTTATTTTGCAAGCAATAAATAGTTTAGGTGTGACTAAAACAGACGCATCTGTTTTAGAGGGTTTTAAAGACTTAAGCATAGCAATTGTTTCATTCTTAGTTGCGTCGTTTATTCCTAGGGTTGGTTATAAAATCGCGATGTTGGCTGCCTTAGTTTTTGTCGCTGTTATGTGTTTAGTTGTACCAACAATTGCACAGTTCTGGGTACTAAAGGCACTGTTTGCAGCAATTGGTTGTAGCTTTGCAGTGATGAAAATTTCTGTTTATTCAGTGATTGGCCAGGTAACAGACAGTGCTAATAAGCACTCAGCGTTGCTAAACACCATTGAAGGGGTGTTTATGCTAGGTGTGTTAGCAGGCTATTGGATCTTTGCTTTATTTATCGATCCAAATGATGTGCAGAGCACTCACTGGTTAAATGTATATTATTTGCTTGCCTTGATTGTTGCCGTAGCCTTTTTAGCTGTTTTTACAGCACCAATTAAATCACCTGAATTAAAGGGCTCGCATTACTCACAAATTCACGCGTTTATTGACATGCTAAGGCTTGCGTATAAACCGTTGGTGTTAATTTTTATTATCAGTGCCTTTCTTTATGTATTAATCGAACAGGGAGTAGGTACTTGGTTACCTACTTTTAATAATCAAGTTTTAATGCTCCCCGTTGATGTAAGTATTCAGCTAGCAAGTATATTTGCTGCGGCGCTTGCGCTAGGTCGCTTGGTTGCTGGTCAATTACTGCGCTATCTAAATTGGTTTAGTATATTAATCAGTTGCTTAATATCTATGGCTGTGCTGGTTTTACTTGTATTACCTATGACGCACAACGTTGATGGTAGCCAAGTAAAAACAATATTTGATGTACCACTTGCTGCATTCATGTTACCCCTGATTGGCTTTTTTATGGCACCGATTTATCCGGTACTTAACTCAGTTATGTTGAGTTCATTGGCTAAGTATCAGCACGCAGCAATGACAGGACTGATAGTTGTTTTTTCTGCTCTTGGAGGGACTACTGGCTCAATTATTACAGGGTTGGTATTTGATAAATTTAGTGGCCAACATGCCTTTTATTTAACTTTGGTGCCTATTGCATTGTTATTGGTGAGTGTTTCAGTGTTCAAGAAACACACGTTAAAACCTCTTTCTCATACAACTTCAGCTGAACAATAAAGGGTATTTATGAGCTTTCTTGATAGTCAATTATTTAAAGATGTGCAGTTAGAAGAGGTGTTTGCTGATTCTAAGATGTTTGCTGATGCCATTCCTAATTTGTCTTGGCAAAGTGCTTGTGAATTATATTTGCTCGTTGGGCCTTTGAGAGGCGAGGAGCTTCGTGAGTTTGTAATGACTCATTTTATGTTTGCCGACCAAACAATCCCAACAGCTAAGATAGATACTTCTTCAGTACAACAATATATTGCTGATTTATGGCCTCACTTACACCGCAGTGCAGATACAGACTTATCAAGCTCATTGTTACCGCTGTTTTATGACTATATTGTGCCTGGTGGACGATTTCAGGAAATATATTATTGGGACAGTTATTTTACCGCATTAGGCCTTGAGGATATTGGTGATCTTGCAACAATAGAAGCAATGGTAAACAACTTTATTGACCTGCAAAATCGCAATGGTTGCATACCAAATGGTAATCGAATCTATTACAGTAGTCGCTCACAACCACCTGTATTAGCACTCATGCTTACTATGCTTTGGAAAGCTAAATATCAGCATCAGGATGATTTAACTTGGCTTGCAAGTGCTATTGAAGCTTTAGAGTCTGAGTATCAATTTTGGATGCAAGATTGTAGCGAATTATCAACGCAAACACCTTTAATAAAGCGAGTTGTAAGAATGCCTGATGGCGCAATTTTAAACCGTTATTGGGATAGCTCTACAACTCCTCGACCTGAATCATTAAAAGAAGATTTACACGATGCTGAAGGTCTCGATGAGGTACAAAAGTTAAGTTATTTTCAACATATACGAGCGGCATGCGAGTCAGGATGGGACTTCAGTAGTCGCTGGCTTGTAGATCATCATGATTTAAAAACGATTGAAACCACCAATATCGTCCCAGTTGACCTAAACTGTTTGCTTTATAACCTTGAAAGAACACTTGGAGACTTTTATCGACTGCTGGGTAAGGATCAAAAATGTCATTCCATAGAAGAATTAGCCGCTCTTCGTTTGCAAGCAATTGACCAATATTGTTGGCATAGTGAGGCTGGGGTATATCGAGATTTTAATATTCGTTTAAATCAGCAAAGTGAGGTTGATTCATTGGCAACAGCGGTGCCGTTGTTTGTTGGCGCAGCGTCTGCTAGGCAAGCCGAACAGGTAAAGCAAAAGCTGATGTCAGAGTTTTTAAAACCGGGTGGATTAGTAACAACCTTATGTAGTACTTCACAACAATGGGATAGCCCTAATGGCTGGGCTCCTCTGCAGTGGTTTGCTGTAAAAGGGCTCTTTGATTATGGTTATGTTAGTGAAGCGCAGGCAATTATGAAAAATTGGTTGAGCATGATTGAAATGCGTTTTACTGAAGATAAGTGCTTATTAGAAAAATATAACGTTTGTGATTTAGTTAGTCGAGCCGGTGGCGGTGAATATACTGTGCAACAAGGGTTTGGCTGGACAAACGGGGTGACATCTCGCTTTTATAAATTACTAAATAGCACGCTTTAAAGGTATTGGTTTATCACTTCAAGCAATTCTCGCAGCTGTAAGTATATTGCGAGTTCAAGCTGTATCTCTTAAGTTGTTACAGTCATAGTACAGCTTAAGGGATAACCCTATTGGCAAGTAACTGTTTGTTCTTAACAGTTAATTGTCTCTTCTTAAAAGCATAGCTTCATTATGCGAAACTCCTTCTCTATTATTTGTATTACAAAATGAAAATTACAGCAAAGCTGTGTATAATCTGCGCCCTTTAATTTGTTTATTAAATTGTCGTTTTGATGTGGGGTTGTTGGTGAAAGCATTGCTTAAACAGCATGGTGTAATTTTTATTCTTCTAAGCATGCTAACGGGATTAATGGGGGCATTCGTTAACCCTTTGATGAGCTTATTCATTATAGAAGGGCTGCAGACACCACCCGTTTATTTGGGTGTTTATATGGTAGCAGTAACTATTACGGGGTTAATTATTAGTCAATGGCTGGGTGGTATGGCTGATAAAGGAACTAGTGCACGTAAGTTATTTATGGTGGCTGTATCAGGTATGGTGTGTGCGTTAGTGACCTTTGCTAATGCCACTGCATTTTGGCAAGTGTTACTTGCGGGCGTGTTATTTCTAGCTATGGGAAATGCAGCAATTCCGCAAATGATGACCGTGGCAAGGCAATGGGCAGGGCGTCAACAGAACATCGACATCACCAGTTTTAATTCGCGTTTACGTGCCGCTATTTCTTTTGCTTGGGTGGGCGGCCCGCCGCTTGGCTATTTGTTAGCCTCGGGAGGCGAGTTTAGCCGCTCGTTTTACTTTGCTGCAGCGTGTGCATTGGTTGCGCTTATCTTTGCATTTAAGTTCATTCCTGACTATAGCGCTAAAAAGTCACAACATAGCTCAGAGCCAGCAGCCGCTGCGAGTTTATCATTTTGGTTGCTAGGCTTAGCTATTATGCTTGGCTCAACGGGCAATATTATGTATTCATCGGCACTGCCGCTCTATAGCATTACTGAACTAGGATTTGCTGAGCATACGCCTGGGCTATTTATGGGTGTTGTGGCACTGTTAGAAATTCCTATCATGCTGTATGGGGCAAAGCTTGCTAAAAGATACAGTAAGGTTTCGATGCTTGTAGTCGCATTTTGTTGCGCCATTGTATTTTATTTAGGGGTGTTTTTTGCCACACAGGTATGGCATTTAATCGCGCTGCAAGTTTTAAATGGCCTGTTTTACGGTATTTTTGCGGGCATTGGTTTAACCGTATTACAAGATCAGCTACCAGAGCGTATTGGGTTTACTTCGGCGTTTTACACGAACGCGATTAAATTAGGGGTTATGTGTGGGGCGGGGGCAACAGGAGTTATTGCACAGTTTCACAGCTTTAGATTTGCAAGCCTAGGTTCAATGCTTGCTGTAAGCTTAGCTTTAGGCTGCTTAATACTGTTTAGTTATGTGAAAAGAAAAGAGCAACAACCTAGTCTTATACAAAGCCCTTTTGTTGCTGTTACTAAGAACACATAAAACGTAAAAAGCCCAGTAAAAACTGGGCTAAAACGAGGGAGGAGGGTAATTAATAGAAAGAGTATTTTAAAGTAAGCGACGTTGTACGGCCGTTAATAGTACGGGCACGGATAATGTCGTTATCTGGTACTGAGCCTTCTTCTGCTTCGGTGATACCTACGGTGTCGAACAGGTTGTTCACGTTAAGCGATAGACTTAAGTTTTCAGATAAATTGTAACTTACAAAACCATTCACTTGTGTATAGCCATCAAACTCAAGGTCGTTACTGTCTTGTGCGTAAGCATCTGTTGTACCAATAAAGCTCAGGCCAGCAGCACCTTTGTCAAAGTTGTAAGTTGCCATTAATGAGTAGATTAGGTCAGCTTGACGACGTGGTGTATTACCAACTAACTCTGGCGATAACGCATCTTTAGCAATTTCTGCATCTGTCCAAGTAAAGTTTCCACGGAAGTCCCAATCACCAACGTAGTACGTTGATTCAACCTCAATACCTTTTGCTTCATATTCACGGTCAAAGAATTTTTGTGATGTTGCTTCAAAGTTTTGCTCTTCAGTTTCTGCGTAGAATGCTGTTGCAAATACTGATAGTGAATCAAAACGTTTTTTCACACCGAACTCATATTGATTTACTTCATCAATTGCATCGGCTTCGGCAACTGAACCGTCAGCTTCTACTTTACCGAATAGTAAGCGGTCTGCATTTGCGCGGCCACCTTTACTTAAGCGGGCAAATGTCGCGAAACTTGGGTCAATTTGGTAGTTCGCACCAATTGAGTATGAGCTGTAGTGCCAGTCGTAGTTAACAATGCTTGGATTTGCGTTATCAATACCAACAACATTTTGCTCTGGAATTGAGATGGTACCGTCGCCGTTCATATCAATCGTAGATGTAACTGCACCTGCGTAGTTGCCACGTGCTTCGCCTGAATCATAGCGAGCACTTGCATCAATGCTTAAATCGCCAAACTTAGTTGCTAAGTTAATGTAAGGTGCACGCGTTTCGTATTCTGTGTCGTAGTTACGTTGACAGCAGTTACCCCAGTATGGAGTACCATAAGCGTACAAGCCATTATCAGAGTAGCTATCGCCATTAGCAGCGGTAACATCAAGTAATGCTGCGTTGTCGCCTTTTAGCTCCATAACGTACGAGTTCCAAAGCCAAGACATATCAATTGATTGGCTTGATGCAAAGTAACCAAAAGTAACACTAGTGTCATCAGAGAACGACTTAGTTAACTTAAGATCATTAACAATTGAACCCATGTCATTTAGCGTTACATCGAATGTGTGAATACGCATTGCTAAATCGTCATCGCCGTAAGCTTCGCCTGCTGAGCCACCATTTGCATAAACAAGTGATGCACCATCACCAGCAATGCTAGAGGCAATAGAGCTTGCAGATGCAACTTCAGCTGGAATAAGAGAAATAAAGTTACCGCTCACTGACGATGTTCTAAAGCGGTTTTCGATACGCCAGTCGTTTTCTAAATCAAATGCCGCTTCAAAACCGACTGAGGTAACAACCGGATTCATACCGTCGGTCATATCGCCAGTACTAATTTGGTTATCGCCATTTAAACGCAGAGTTTGTGTGAAAAGTGCTGAATGCGGCGTATCTGATTGCGAATCAAAGCCTGGGATTGAATCGCCATCTGAGTACATTGGCATAGGTAGGTAACCTACGCTTTTATCATCAAGGTGTTTAAAGTAAACACGAACATAACCGGCATCAAATTCTTTAGTCAGGTTTGCCTTAATTTGGCCACCTTTATTTGATGTATAACCGGTTTCACGTGGGCCTTCACCTTGGCGAACAAAGCCACCAATGTGGTAGCGCACACTGTCGTTTAGATACGTACCATACTCAAAGTCAGTACGAATAGAGTCATAATCAAGGCCAACCGTGGTTGATACGCTACCTGACTCGTTCTCACCCGTTTTTGAAATAAAGTTGATGATACCGCCTGGTGCGTCACTTGCTGCTGTCGAAGCTGAGCCACCACGGATTGATTCAACACTTTGTACTGTTGAATCTAAACGCATGAAGATATCTGCATTACCAAAGGCAATATCACCAAACTGCATAACAGGTAAGCCATCTTCTTGTAGTTGCAAGAACTTAGCACCACCCGATGCAACCGGTAAACCACGTACTGCGATATTCGCGTTACCTTCACCACCTGTTGATTCTGAACGAACACCCGGGATTGTTCTGAATGCTTCTGCTGTAGAGCGTGGTGTTGATACTTCAATTTCTGCTAATGTAACACTGCTAACCGATGAACTTGATGCCATAATCGTTGTACGGCGCGGTACACCTGTTACAACGATTGTTTCAAGGCCGCTTTTTTTAGCCTCTGCTGGTTGTGCTTGCTCTTCGGCGTGTAAGTTTTGGCTTACTGCTAGCGCAAGCGCGCTTAATGTGTAAAGGGCATGTTTGTGTGTTGTCATAATGTGCCTCGTGTCAATCCCAGATGGTTTGTTGTCTAAATTGCTATCTTAATCGATTAAGTAAAGATAACAATAATTTTACACAGTGCAAGTCTTTTTAGCGAAAAACTTGCACAATTTATGTTCGATAATTGATTTTTAACGATTTTTATTTAGTGGCTTAATGCACTGTGCTGCGCTAAAGCTTGCTCAGCAGGGTTGCGTAAGTAGTTATATAGCATGGCTAAAAACAGTAAACATGCGAAACCTGTTGCGAGATAAAACCCATAACGAATGTGGCCAAAGAAATCACTGATCATACCCATAAGTAGTGGGGCTGCAGCTGCAGATAATGCAGTGAAAAACAGGATGACCCCAGCTACCGCACCGTGCTGCTGAACGGCAAAGCAAGAAATACCTTTAGAGTTTAAAGTTGGGTAAATCATTGACATAAACAGACCTGATAAGGGTAATAAGAATATTGCCCAATCAACACCACCAAATATTAAGCCTAAATAACATAGTGCGATCCCTAAGCTTAAATACAGCATCGCCGCTTGCCAGGTTAAGTGATTTAACAGCCATACCGCTAAGAAACGTCCCGCAGCGCGTAAAATAAAAAATAAGGTCAATGCGTAGGTTGCCAGTAATTGCCATGGGCCAGTGTAATCGCCAAGTAGGGTAGGCATCCACACATAAATAGCCACTTCGGTTGCTACATAAAGGGCAATCGCTAAAGAAAAACCAAGTGCGTAAGGGTTTTTCATCATGCTCATAGTAGTGGCAAGGGAGGCAGGTTTTGCGTGTTCTTCTTGCTTTTTCGGTTTAGGGTAATCAGCACGCCAAGCTATAATGGTTAAAATTAAGCATAAAACCCCTGCAATAACATATAGGTAAGTCCAGCTAACTTTTTGCGTAATTAAAAAGCTCACTAAAGCAGGGCCTACGATAGCACCGATACCAAAAAAGCCTTCGACTAAATTCATGGTTTTTGTGTGCTCTAAATTGTTTTTAGAGATATCGCCTAACAATGCTAAAGCACCTGTTTTGAATAAACCAATAGCAAGGCCAATACAGCTAAGTAGCACTACAAATATGCTAAAGCTGCTGCTTATCGCGAATAAAAAACAACTAATCGTAAATAAACCCAGGCCCAACATTATCGTTTGTTTACGGCCAAAACTGTCGGCAAGAAATCCTAAAAATAGGCCACTAAAAGCAATCAGTGCCATTGGGGCATAATGGAATGCACTAGCTTGTGTCATGCTGAGGTCAAATTCTTTTATTAACTCAGGAATGATCATACCAACCGCATCAGAGGTCATGGCAAACATAAAAAACATCATGTATGTCAACCATCTAATCATTTGCAAAGGATCGTGTGTTCTATTCATTGTTGTATCCTCATGTGAAGGCTTACACCTTTACTATGTATCTTAGTGTATAAAAGTTGTAAAAACTGCTTGAATAATTTGCTGTCGTGGTTAAAGATATATCTTAATCGATTAAGTTTCAACTTGGTATTAACAATTATGATCAACAATAAAGTGCAATTAATCACCTACGCAGACCGTATTACCGGTCAAGGTATTGATGAATTAAGTAATTTATTAAATGGCCCACTTAACAATGTGTTTGCAGGTGTACATTTATTGCCATTTTATAATCCGATTGATGGCAGTGATGCTGGCTTTGATCCTATTGATCATAGTGAAGTAGACTCGCGTCTTGGTAGCTGGGAAGACATCAAAGTGCTTGGTGCAAACTATGATTTGATGGCTGACTTGATTGTTAACCATGTTTCAGCACAGTCGTTTCAATTTAAAGACGTGCTAGCAAAAGGCAAACAATCTGAATTTTGGGATTTATTTCTAACCAAAGACGATGTATTCCCAAATGGCATGTCGGAGGCTGAGCAAAAAGCGATTTATCGTCCGCGTCCAGGTAGTTGCTTTACACCAATTAAATGTGGAGATGGCCAAACCTATGATTTTTGGACCACATTTACCGATAACCAAATTGATATTAATGTGAAATCAACAGCAGGCATTGAGTACTTAAACACTGTACTTGGCAAATTTGCTGATAATAATGTCAATATCATTCGTTTAGACGCCGCTGGTTATGCTATCAAAGAAGCTGGCACTAACTGTTTTATGCTGGACGAAACGTTTGAGTATTTAAATAAGCTTTCAGCACAGGCAAATGATGCTGGTATGGAGACTATTGCCGAAATTCATAGCCATTATCAAACTCAGGTAGCAGTCGCAAAACGTGTAAATATGGTATATGACTTTGCACTTCCACCGCTTATTTTGCACAGTTTATTTAGCAATGATGCGCAAGCATTGGTGAATTGGCTAACAATTTCACCGCGTAACTGTTTAACAGTGCTTGATACTCATGATGGCATTGGCATTATTGACGCAGGTCCAATGGGTGATAAACCAGGCTTACTAAACGCCGAGCAAATTGATAACTTGGTTGAAACCATTCATGAAAAAAGTGATGGGCAAAGTCGCCTTGCAACAGGGGCTGCAGCCAGTAACGTTGATTTATATCAAGTAAATTGTACGTATTATAATGCCCTGGGTGCAGATGACTTTGATTATCTATTAGCGCGTGCGATTCAATTCTTCGCGCCAGGTATTCCACAAGTTTATTATGGCGGTCTGTTCGCTTGTGAAAACGATATGGAATTACTGGCACGTACAAATGTTGGCCGTGATATCAATCGTCCTTATCTAAATGCACAAGATATTGAAGCTGCTCTAGCAAAACCTGTGGTTAAAGGATTGATTAAACTTATTCAATTGCGAAATGAGCACCCAGCTTTTAACGGTGAATTCACAGTGAACGGTGAAGGCAGTGTGTGTCGTTTAAGCTGGCATGATGATACCAGCTCAATTGAGTTAAAAGTCAACTTTACTAGCCGTGAAGTGTTCATTGTCGATCACCGCGACAGCGAACAAAGCATAGTTGATTTGGCTGACTTTTTAGCTTAACTACTTTGCCCCAATTGCAGTTGATAGTCGATTTCGGCTGTTTGCTGCTCTTTCGATAAAAATAAGGTCGCTGCTAAGCGGCCTTTTTCTTCGCTGTTTTGGTGAATAGTCGTAAGCTTTGGCACAAATCGTTGTCCTTCATCGATGCCATCAAAACCAACAATTCTGACATCTTCTGGAATCGATAAGCCCATTTTTAATGCTTCACGCATTGCAGCAAGGGCGATTAAATCACTCATACACAACAAAACGTTTGGTCTTGGTGTACTGCTAAGCGCTTCTTTGGCGGCAATACTAGCAAAACGCTCACTACTTTCTGGAATATTCCATGTTCTATCATCACCAAGGGTGATGCCAGCATCACTGATTGCTTGGTGATAACCGCGTAGTCGCTGATGAGCGATAGACTGACCAGCTTCAAACTCGTGATGCTCGTAAACTCGGCATAGTACGTCGTTATCAAGTAAGCGCAGCCCTAAAATTGCCACCCGATCATCATTTTTTTGGAGTGCGTGTTTAGCAATATCAAAACTGGCTTGTTGGTTATTAACGTTTACCGAGGCATCGCGACCGATATTAAAATCAACCGTCACCACATGTTTTGGTACTTGTTTCAATTGTTCAACAAGTTGCTTATTACGAGGGCGGCCATAACAGATAAAGCCATCTACAAAATCGACTACGCTATTTAGGTTATTGCTATTACCAGAAAATAATAAAAGGTTAATGCCATTTTTTTCGAGTACAGCCGATACGCCCCGCATAAAGCTGCTTGCAACCGGATCTGATACCATGTATTCAACACTGTCTGGCAACACCAAGGCAACAATATTAAAGGTCCCTCTGCGCAGCGATTGCGCCGCTTTGTTAGGGCCAAAATAGCCGAGTTTTTTACAGGCAGCCAAAATCTCCTCGCGGCGAGATTTTGATAGTTGATCAGGGCGGTTAAACGCATTTGATACGGTGGCATTTGAAACGCCTAACTCTTGGGCAATACTTTTTAGCGTCCAATTTTTTGGCTTGGGCATTATCGTCACTTAATCGATTTACTTACCTGTAAATTACCATATAAAGAGTCGAAAAAAAGTGTTTTTAGTCATAAAAATAGGCGTACCATAAAAGAATGAGAGAACAGGTCATAAAAAAGGTAAAGAGCGAGTGATTTCTAAGTTACCAAAATGGGTTGAAGTAGGCGCATTTATTTTGGCATTGGTTGCCGGATGCGTGAATGCGGTTGGTTTACTTAGCTTTGAGCATCAAGCGGTATCGCATTTATCGGGAACAGCAACCCTGCTTGGAGCAGATCTTATGCATGGCAATAGCCTTGATGCTTTACATTTATTAGGCGTATTACTGTCATTTTTAGTTGGGTCTGGTATTGCTGGGTTTTTATTGCACAGTTCAGCACTTAAGTTAGGGCGTCATTACGACACCGCACTATTTATTGAGGCAGGGTTTTTACTCGGTGCACTTTGGTTACTGTGCAATGGCTCTGGCTACGGGCACTTTTTAGCCTCTGCGGCATGTGGGTTACAAAATGCATTGGCAACAACTTACAGCGGCGCAATTGTTCGCACTACCCATGTAACTGGTATCTTTACCGATTTAGGTATTATGTTTGGTCGAGTTTTCCGCGGCGAGGCGCTTGATCAACGTAAGGCTAAACTGTTTGGCCTAATCATTTTAGGCTTTATCTTTGGTGGCTTAGCTGGGGCATGGTTATTTGCTAAATTAAGCTTTGCAGCGCTTTATGTGCCAAGCGCCATTTGTGTATTGTTGGCATTTACCTATCGGGTTTATTCTCATCGAAACCCAAAAATTAATGATTAGCGATACTTTTGGGGGTTGCGCCAAAGGCTTGTTTAAACACACGACTAAAATGGCTTGGGTTATTAAAGCCTAACTGATAACAAACTTGGCTAATCGCTTCACCTTTTTGAAGTAGTTTATACGCTTTTTGTAAGCGTAATTGCTGTTGCCAAAGAGCTGGCGTAACACCAAACGCTAGCTTAAATTGTTGATAAAACTTACTGCGGCTCATACACGCTATCTTACATAACACATCAATATCAATATTCTCAGCAAGGTGCTGTTCAATATAACTAATTACATGGCTTAGCGGGGTTGCAAGCTTGCCTTGTTTACAGCTTGCTATCATTAAATCTCGGCTTTGCTGCTGTAACAGGCGGGTTATGAGTTCATTGAGTGATAAATCAATTAAGTAATCCCGGTGTTGCTCATTTTCACTAAACAGGGTGATCATCCGTTCAAGTAGTTGTTGAGTTTGCTGGTTATGCTGGGCATGAACTAGCTTTGCTTGATATTGGAAAAAGTCATCCTGTGTAATTTGTTGATTAAAGTTAAGAGCATCAACTACTTGGCTTATCTTATCGGTACTGATTTCAATCGCTAAACAGGTTGTTGGTTGATTAAGAGACGCATTAGGGAAATCGATTAACACTCCTTGCTCTGGAGCAAGCACAAATGACTGGTTTGGCAAAAATTCTTCATGATAATCACTGTCGGCAACATGCATGATTTTTTTGCCGCTGATCATGCCACAAAATAGTAACTCAGTGGAATGTAAGGCTACTTTTTGCGCATCTAAATAGGTGTCGTAAATACTTAACTCGGCATGTTCGCCAGCAAAACTAACTTTATTTTCAATAAGCACATCAATACGTTGTCGTTTTTTATCTAAACTTCTGTTGCTAACTGATGTGTTCATTGTTGCCTCGCTGTTGCCCTAAATTCTGGACAAATAGTCAAAAAGTCTGGACTAGGAATCAAGTGTGTTTTCAGTAACTGAGCTAACTTCAAATGCTAGCGGTTCATTAAACAATAACCTACCGCATAATTTAGTCAATGCTAAATGAAACACAACAATTTGAAGAGAGAACACATTATGATTTATGCAAACCCAGGTAGTGAAGGCGCAAAAGTTAACTTTAAAGCGCAGTACGAGAATTATATTGGCGGCCAGTGGGTTGCCCCTGTAAAGGGTGAATACTTTGAAAACATTAGCCCAGTAAACGGTAAAGTGTTTTGTAAAGTACCTCGCTCATCAAAAGAAGATATCGAACTGGCACTTGATAAAGCACACGATGCAAAAGCAGCATGGGGAACAACGTCAGTCACTGAGCGAAGCAATATCTTATTAAAAATTGCCGACCGCATTGAACAAAATCTAGAAATGCTCGCGGTTGCAGAAACTTGGGATAACGGTAAAGCAATTCGTGAAACACTTGCGGCAGATGTGCCACTCGCGGCTGATCATTTTCGCTATTTCGCAGGCTGTGTGCGCGCGCAAGAAGGTTCAATCGGTGAGATAGACGAAACTACCGTTGCCTATCATTTTCATGAGCCATTAGGTGTAGTAGGGCAAATTATTCCTTGGAATTTTCCACTGTTAATGGCTGCGTGGAAGCTTGCTCCAGCTCTTGCTGCGGGTAACTGTGTTATTTTAAAACCAGCTGAACAAACGCCTGCATCAATTTTAGTACTGCTTGAAGTAATCGGTGATTTATTACCAGCAGGTGTATTAAATGTAGTGAATGGCTATGGTAAAGAAGCAGGCGAGGCTTTGGCAACCAGTACTCGAATTGCGAAGATTGCCTTTACAGGTTCAACACCCGTAGGGTCGCATATCTTAAAATGTGCAGCTGATAATATTATTCCTTCGACGGTTGAGTTAGGTGGTAAATCGCCAAATATTTTCTTTAATGATGTAATGGAAAAAGACGATGAGTTTTTGAGTAAGGCTGTTGAAGGAGCTGTACTTGCGTACTTTAACCAAGGCGAAGTTTGTACGTGTCCGTCGCGTTTATTTATTCAAGAAGACATTTACGAGCAATTTATTGAGCGTGTACTTGCCCGCACTTTACAAATTAAACGGGGTAACCCACTTGATACTGAAACCATGGTAGGTGCTCAAGCATCACAAGCTCAGTTTGATAAGATCCTAAGCTACATCGAAATCGGTAAAAAGGAAGGGGCAGAAGTCCTTGCTGGTGGTGAAGTCGAGCAACTGTCAGATGAGTTTAACGGCGGTTACTATATTCAACCAACACTGTTAAAAGGCACCAATGACATGCGTGTGTTCCAAGAAGAGATTTTTGGCCCTGTTATTTCAATGTCGACTTTTAAAGATGAAGATGAAGCGTTAGCGCTTGCTAATAGCTCAGAGTTCGGCTTAGGTGCGGGTGTGTGGAGTCGAAACATGAACCGTGCTTATCACTTTGGTCGTAAGATTGAAGCGGGCCGTGTTTGGACCAACTGCTATCATATGTATCCAGCGCATGCTGCGTTTGGTGGTTATAAAAAGTCAGGCATTGGTCGAGAAACACATAAACTAGCCCTTGATCATTACCAACAAACCAAAAACTTATTAGTAAGTTATAGCGAAAACCCACTGGGCTTCTTTTAAAAGCAATTTCTTATTGTTGTCGAAACTACCCAAACGCCACATCTAGTGGCGTTTTTATTTTATAACAGGCATAAAAAAGCCCGGCGAACACACAAGCCAGGCTTTTCGACAACAATTTGGTTGAGTCACCGCATGTGCAGTAACTCGGAATAAAAAAGCTTAGAGAACACACAAACTAAGCTTTTGACAACAATTTGGTTGAGTCACCGCGTGTGCAATGACTCGGAATAAAAAAGCTTAGAGAACACACAAACTAAGCTTTTGACAACAATTTGGATGAGTCACCGCGTGTGCAGTGACTCGGAATAAAAAAGCTTAGAGAACACACAAACTAAGCTTTTGACAACAATTTGGTTGAGTCACCGCGTGTGCAATG
>NZ_JBPNYQ010000005.1:203242-209750 GCF_051235485.1 Pseudoalteromonas nanhaiensis
ATGACTCGGAATAAAAAAGCTTAGAGAACACACAAACTAAGCTTTTGACAACAATTTGGATGAGTCACCGCATGTGCAATGACTCGGTGTATAAAAAAGCCCAGAGAACACACAAACTAGACTTTTTGTGACAACAATTCGGTTATAAAGCTAAGTTTTGCTTAGCGCGGTTTAGGTTGTGATTAACTAAATCATTACCCGACATTTTTACCGCTTCATAAAAATCAGACAGTGCAGCAGTGTCGTTTTTTGACATGATGCGTGCGATACCACGGTTACTTAAAGCGAATGAAGTAAGCTCTCGGCGTTTGTAGCCGCGTACTTCGCTTTGATTAAGAAGCTTGATAGCTTCAGTACAAAGTGATTCTGCGTGGCTGAAGTTTTTAGACTTCACACTTGCTGCGCAACGATTAAATGCAAGTTCGTATTGGCTGTTTACGTCAGACGCTTTAGCTGTGTTATTTAACACTGCTTCATATTGGCCTTGCACAATAGCTTGCGATGAATCTGAGTCGCTAATTACCATCAGTTTGTAGTCACTTTGATCAGCGATTGCAAAAGCTGAACATGTTAGTAAAGAGCTAAGAGCAAGTCGTTTTAAAAGTGGTTTAAACATGATTGGTTTCCTCATTAATCGCAGCATCGTTTGCTGATGAGTTAACTTTAGAGTAATCCATCTAAACCGACAAACGATTAAAATAAACTTGATAGATGAATTTTTTTAATCTATTGGCATGTGTTGTACTTTTTATTGTCACAACAATGCCTTAGTGTTTAAATGGGATGTTTTTTAAACATAATAATTATTTAAAATGGATTTTTATGAAACCCTTGACGCTTTACTCATCACTTATTTTTACAGCTCTTAACCTCAGCCCACTTGGTGTGGGCTTATGTAATGGCGAAGATAGCCATTCAGTAACTAACTCTGAGATTAATTGGTCTGAACTTGCTGTAAAAGATGTTGAAGCGGCCTATCAGTTATCGGTTATTAATCACCCTGGTATGTATGATGTACGTAATCCAGGCTTTGCTAAACAGCTCGAAAAAGCAAAGCAAGAAGGCTTAAAGCTGGCAGTAAAAGCGCATAGTTCACAAGCTTTTGCTGCGGCTATTTCACGTTTTAGAACTGTTCTACAAGATGGTCATGCAGGAGCTATCGATATCTTGCCAAGAGAATTAAAGCCACAAAAAAGCTGGCCGGGGTTTTCAACAGTATGGCGCGGTGATGCGTTAAAAGTGTATTACAGTGAGTTAGATGCAATTGCCAAGGGCGATAAACTAGTGAGTTGTGACAATACAGCAATTAATACTTTGCTGGTTGAGCGTGTTTTTCGCTATTACGGCGAAGTTCAGCAGCCTGGTAGTTGGTGGAACCATGGCTGGCGACTAACAATTGATGATGGCAACCCGTTTTTGTCGCCGCTTGAAAGCTGTACATTTGAAAAAGCCGACGGTTCTACCTATAGCCTAAAATTAAACTGGACTGTTAGGCCTGATGATGTCACTGAAAAACTTAAAAATGCCTACAATGGCGATAAGTTGCCAATTGAACTTAATTGGCCTTTAGAGAATATTGCTTGGATCAGTATGCCAACGTATGCACCTAATGAGCAGCAGCAAGCGGATTATCAAGCGATGTTGAGCGCTATTGAACAGCAGCATAGTAAGTTAATGCAAGCTAAAGCTGTGGTGCTTGATCTTCGCCATAATCAAGGTGGCTCATCGATGTGGAGTGAGCAAATAGCCTCAGCACTTTGGGGCAGTGAACAATTCAAATATGGCCGCTATAAGCTACACAAAAATACCCAAGTGTGGTGGCGAACTTCTAAAGGCAATACTGACTATTTTGGCGATGTAGTCGCAAGCTATGATACGGCTAGTCCTTGGTATCACTGGTTAAAGACAACCCACGAAAGTATGCAGGCGGCTTATGAAAAGGGTGAACAATTTTATGTCGAGATAGTCTCCGCAGAGCAACAAGCAATGCCAAAAAACGCCAGTCAGTTTACTACACCTGTTTATGTGATTGTGCCTGGGCAATGTGCCAGTGCTTGTTTAGATGCGCTGGATAGTTTTAAGCTGTTTGCAAACACACAATTAGTTGGCGCACCAAGTAGTACAGATTCTACCTACATGGAGGTGAGGCTCGAAACCCTACCTTCAGGCTTTGCTAAAGTCATTTTGCCTATTAAAGTATATGTAAATAGGCCTCGCGAAAAAGGCTTTTACTATCAACCTGATATTAAATTCAACGAACTTGAATGGACAACACAAGCGCTTGTTAAAATGATAGCTGAGTTGTAATTAAGCAGTATCTTTAGCAAAGCGTTTGCTAGACTCCTGAGGGGGGGGAAAGTGCTAACCTTGCGCGAAGAAGAGCTCCACTTTTTAAGCTAATTCAGCAACAGGCTCTTCTGCTAACCAATTTAGAGCCGCTGTTTTTGACTTAAATACATTCATCACCATACCTGCTCGTTTATATAAATTACAGTAGGTATCGGTGAGCAGGCTACCACCTTCAAGCCCCTCTTTTATGACTAAGGCTGTTTTAGCCGGCGCAATGCCTTTGCGTCGAAGCTCAACAAAATACACCATTAGTTTTTCAAGAGCCCCAGGTGTTGCCATGCATGAGTTTTCAAATTCAACCAATTCATACCATTGACCATAAGCCGTGGTGAGTTTGTTGATATAATCTTGTTGCATGAAAGAGTGAGCTTCAATTATTTCTTCGTTGAACGGCCCTGTAGCAGTCGTTAAAAGCGTGTGTTCTCGTTGGCAAAACTCGACAAGACCATGTGGCTTAAAATCTTTGAATGGATAATGGTTAGTTGATACTTTGTTATGCATCCGTTCAATCCCTGAATGTTTATTAAGCTATTGATAATAGCAGTGTAATAGATTAATTCAATATTTAGCCCAACAAGATTGCTAAAATAACAATAAAAGTATTGTTTTTTTATTACCAAGTCGAACCGGCTTGAATGTAAATAGCATTCTGTTCTGGGCCATGTGCTACATCTAACCCTATGGTAATACCATAATGCTCATCGATGAGATAACGAAAGCCCGCACCGACTGTATCAATGGTTTCTGCCTTTGATAAGTCAGAAAAATTATCAGCAGCCCAGCCCATGCCAGTAAACACATTAAGCTTTATTTTATGGGTGATTTTATAGCTTGCTTCTGCTTCAGTAACAAAAACATCCAAACCTTGATAACGGGTAGCAGACACACCGCGCAGGCTAATACTTGGCGGAATATAAACTGGTAAGCGTTTTTCACCTCGATTATTAACAGAGTCATATTGCATACGTAATGCAAAGTTAAACTTATCGGTATAACGCCAGTAATTAAGAGCAGTTAATTTTAAGCTGCTGTAATCAACTTTACTGCCAATTGCCTCATCGAAATATAAGTACTCGGCTTTATAGTTAAAGCCACGCTCAGGGTTAAGTGGGTTATCTCGGCTATCGTACTCTAACAAGGGGCCAATACCTGACGTATTTACATCTAGAGAAAGGTGTTCTTTGATAATGCCATTCTCGAGCAAGTAATCTTCAATTGGATTTTCTGCTAGACTAATATCCACTTGGCGATAAATCTGCTTAAAACCATAAAAAAAGTTACTGTTGTCATAACGTAATTTAAGATTTTGAAATACTGCAGGGCCTTCAATATTTAGCGAAAGTGGTGTGAGTAGTTTTATTTCATCAAAGGTATAAAAATCGAGATTAATACTCGCCCAGCCAACAATCCCTTGGTAGCGAATTCTGTCTTCGTCCCAAAACGTTATGTGGCCAACAGCACCCCCTTTTGTGCCATTTTTAGTGCCCATTAGGCCAACTAAACTGATGCTTTGAGGTAGGGTAGAGCCCTCTTTCTTTTTTTTAGCTTTCTTTTCATTATCGTGAAAAAATAAACCAACCACACCAAGACCAGGCCCTACTGCTGGCTCTGTAATAAACGTGGGGATGGGTAAAAACGAAATGGGCTCATCAATTTTTTGTTGCTGATTACTTAATTGTTGCTCTGCTGGTTTAATTGCGTATTCATCATAGCTAGAGGCAAGGCAATAATCACTTAGTAAGCTTGCTGACAATACACTTATTACTACTACTTTTTTCACTTAATCCCTTACCTTAAATATCAATTGCTGTCTTGTTAAAGTTGATAGTTAAACTCTAGACGATGATCGCCATCCATAAAGTCAACGTTTCTATTCCAGTTAGCGAAATAGCGTAGATTCATACGCGGGTTAATCTGATAACTTGCAGCAAACTCATGAGTTAAAATATGGCTTTGGTTTAGGCCATAGTAATGGTCTTTATAATTATCGCTTCCACCAATGGTGGTTAGCCAAAAAGGATTGTAATTAAGCCATATTTTGTCAGTTATAGTCACTTTTGCGTACATGCCAATTAAGCCATAGGCTCCCATTATGGAGTAACCACTGTCTCGACTACCGTCATCTTCAAGGGCATTTTCTCCAATCGATGCTCCGACTCCGGCAAGCGGGTAAAAGCTAAACTTGCCCACTGGTTTTAATGCTTTTATGTAGCTATACGAAACATCCATACTTTCATCTGCAACCAAATTCGCATTTAGGTTGTAGGAAGCATCAAGTTGTTTAGCGCTCATCGAAGTTAAATCAACCGAAAAGTTACGAAAGCGAAAAGAATCAATGGAATCAGTGGTTTTGTTATCACTCTCCCAGCCTAGCGCATCACCGTAAATCCCTTTCACTTCGATAACATTCATGCCAGCAGTTGTTGTTATACCGGTGTCATAGGCTTGTCCTACTTTAAGGTTAATCCCCTTGTTAGTTGAGCCTGCGCCTATTTGGGTATACACCGCAAGTGGGTCCGACATATCTTGCACTTCTTTTTCATTAGCTGACAAGTTTGATAGTTGAAACGCAAGTGAAAATAAGAACGAAATTCGTAGAAAAGGCATGTGTTTTCCTTACACAAGTAATAAAAAGTTGCTTACTAATTCTTAAGGTACTTATAGTCTATTTATTTATTGAATTCAATCATCAAGCCGCTAAATAATTTGGAGTATTTTAAATGAATATAGCGGTTTAGAATCTACCCGCTGCAATATAATAAAGTGGGTTTGGGTTTAATTATGATAATGGCTAACCTAGTAAAAACAGTAGAGAGTATACTTTAATAAAAAAATTTTGATTTTATGAATAATTGATTTAAATCGTTTTTTACTAGATTAGAAACTAGACGTATTTTGTTTTCATCTTATACTAAACTGAGCTCTTTAGGAGTAAATAGTACTATTAATAAAAAGGGATAATTTATGAAAAAACTAATAGCGGCGGCTATCTGTGGCTTGGTTTCAACGGTAAGCCTTGCTGCAGATAAACCGAACGTATTAGCCATTATGGTTGATGACGTTGCGCCAATCTCACTCAGTGCATACTCGCACGGTATGACCTACCCAACCCCTAATATTGATCGCATTGCTAACGAAGGTGCATTGTTTACAGACCACTATGCACAACCTAGTTGTACAGCAGGGCGTGCTGCGTTTTTAATGGGGCAATTACCAATTCGAACAGGCTTAACAACAGTGGGCCAACCAGGTAACCCACTTGGCATAAAAGAAGCCGATCCTACGCTAGCTGAATTTTTAAAAGATCGCGGTTATATGACTGCGCAATTTGGTAAAAACCACTTAGGTGATTTAGATGAGCACTTACCAACAAAGCATGGCTTTGATGAATTTTACGGTAACTTGTATCACCTCAATGTATCCGAAGAGCCTGAACAAGCGGATTACCCGAAAGATCCTAAGTTTGTGAAAAAATTTGGTCCTCGTGGTGTGATCGAATCTTACGCCAACGGCAAAATCACCGATACTGGCCCACTTACTCGTAAACGTATGGAAACCTTTGACGAAGAAGTGTTAGAGCGCTCACTTAACTTTATGGAACGTGCAGTTAAGGCGAAAAAACCTTTCTTTATTTGGCATGCGTCCAGCCGTATGCACGTTTACACACACTTAAAACCAGAAAGCCGTAATTTAGCGACGGGTATTAGCTCTGAAGAAGACGTATTTGGTAGTGGCCTGATTGAACATGATGGCCATGTTGGCAAGCTGCTTGATAAACTTGATGAGCTAAAAATTGCCGATAACACCATTGTTATTTACACCAGTGATAATGGCCCTGAGCAATCAAGCTGGCCAGATGCAGGTACAACTGAATTCCGTGGTGAAAAAATGACAACCTGGGAAGGTGGCGTACGTGTGCCTTTCTTAGTTCGTTGGCCAAACAAAATACCTAAAGGCTTAAAGCTAAATGGTATTTCTTCACATGAAGATGTTTTCCCAACTGTTGCTGCTGCTCTAGGTGAAAAGAACTTACGAGAAAAACTTAAAAAGTCAGACAAAGTTTATATTGATGGTGAAAACAACCTAGTACTCTTTCACATATATTTTGATCAGTTGCCCCTACTTAAATTCAGGTAACTGATCTTTTTCAATCAATAAT
>NZ_JBPNYQ010000006.1:0-205525 GCF_051235485.1 Pseudoalteromonas nanhaiensis
TACTTCATTAAATGATATGTCGCCAATTGAGTTTGAAAGTGTAAGGAAAAAGTGTGCGGCCTAGCTTGACCAGATCAGGGTTCAACTCTGTAGAATCTGAACTGGTTACAGCTACTATCTCACCTAAGTATGAATATGAGCATAGGATTGGGGGTACAGATCAATATTATGGAAAAGTTAATGAAAGAGTACTTATTGACTTTGCAAAGAGCGATTCACCAGAAGGTAATGAATTAGAGTATTCGTGGACAGTCAGTTCAGGGCCTAATGGCAGCAGACCATCGTTATCTAGATCAATTGTCGATAAAGCAGAGACTGAATTCAAAGGTGATAAAGCGGGATTTTATCGACTTCGAGTTACGATGAAAGATGGCGATAACATTACTAGCAAATATGTATATGTTAGGTTATATGGAACTGATGAAAATATGATGCCTAGTAGCCAGTCTTCAAACCCACACTTCATTAAACTTGGAGATGAAATCTTACTAAACGGTGCATCATCATTTGATCATGAAAATGATGTTCTGAGTTATTTTTGGGAAGAGGCTTATCAGCCACCAACTTCACAATTAAAGCTTAAAGACACTAATAGTGTTAACCATACTCTTAAACCAACTGTACCTGGATTTTACAATTTTCGCTTAAGAGCCGATGACTCAACAAGCTCTGGCTACAGTAAAGACAGCGCTTGGTTTTATGTTTATGAACAATTGACGCCTACAGTAGCATTTACTCAAAATGAAATAACAGCCCAAGAAGGGACACAAATTACTCTTGATGGCAGTAAAAGTATTGGTATAGATGAATCTGTCACCATAGCTTGGGATTTAATTAACGCCCCATATAATTCAACGTCTGAAATTACAAATAGGGAATCTTTAACCCCTTCATTTCACTTAGATGTAGATGGTAAATTTATATTTCAGTTGCGACTAATTAAAGATGAACAAGTTACTTCTATTGAGCACTTAACAGTTCGCTCATATGAAAATGCAGTCCCAGTAGCTGAAGCTGGAGAAGATATCACAACACAAAGTGGCGAGAATGTTCAACTTTCTGCCGAAAAAAGTTTTGATAATGATAATGAAACATTAACTTATCAATGGAGAATCATTGGCTTAAATGGTAACGATGCGACAAAACCTAGCCTACTAAATCATACATCTGAAAAAGTAACCCTAGTAACGGATGAAAACTATGTTGGTCAGGTTATCGTGGGCTTAACCGTATCTGATGGTAATCATGAAAGCAAAAGGGACGAAATCATTGTAAATTACGAAGGACAATAAACTCGTTATAAAAATTCAATTCTAAACAGCCGTACCTTTTTAGCTTTGGTATCTATTTGATGCAAATAATAGTGAAATCGATACTTAAATGCTGAGGATAAAGTTCATAATTTAAGAAATGATGGCTAACTTCACTAAAGCAGTGAAACTATTGATACGCGCCTTAGCAGGCGCGTATTAATGTATAAAGAGCATAAAGGTATTAATAAAAGCAAATAATCATCTGCAGCAATATAAAGTTTAGAATTTTTACACTAATTTAATAGTATCTACGCCACATATCAGTGCAAAGTAATTTCCTATATGCACTAAAGAGTTACATTCAATCGACTGTTTCGATTATTTCAGCTTCTTGACAAGATTTAATTACTGAACCATAACTTAATCAAAGCTGTACAAAAATAAAACAGCTACTATTCCTTTTTTACAGGGGCAACAATTATGATTTTAAACCACTTATGGGGCTTATACGCCCATCCACTCGAAGAATGGCAAACGATTGATAATCGCCATGAGAGTTTGCGCTATAGCCTATCTCATATCCTATTAATTGCATGTATCCCTTCAATTATGGGCTACTATTCGTCGGTTCACTTAGGATGGAGTATTGGTTCTGGTGAAGCTGTATTTTTAACCCATGATAGTGCATTGATGATCGCAGTAGCGATGTATTTTGCACTCATAGTAGGCGTATTTGCGCTTGCTTATCTAGCTCATTGGATGGCAGTAACATTTGGTGCTAAACCCACTTTCACACAAACCCTAGAACTTGCCGCTTATACAGCAACGCCAGTGTTTATGTCGTCATTTGCAGCATTTTTGCCAGAGCTTTGGTTTGTAGTGTGTGTTGGCTTAGTTGCACTTGCCTATTCTGTTTACCTACTTTACACAGGCGTGCCTATTCTCATGCACATACCTGAGGAAAGAGGTTTTATTTATGCAAGCTCGGTCGTTACTTGCGGGCTTATTCTGTTAGTAATTATTTTAGCTGCAACAGCTATACTCTGGACAAACGGTATTGTTCACCCCATGTTTACTTGATTTCATTATTATTTCCTTTCTTTCCAAAACAAAAAAGGAGTTGCAAAGCTCCTTTTTTATCATCTTGAAAACAGTGACTAGTCAGCGCTATTTTCTTCTTGATTATGAAGTTCTAAACCCGCAGACATAGCATTTTCACGCGTTGATTTTGCTGAATCGTTACGTAAACGGTCAATGTGGTTTAGGTACTCTTGATCAATATCGCCGGTGATGTACTGGCCATCAAATACAGACGTTTCGAAACGAGTGATTTCAGGGTTCTCTTGGCTAACCGCCGCAATCAAGTCATCTAGCGATTGATAGATGAGACCATCCGCACCAATGCTAGCATTGATATCTTCAACTTCACGACCATGAGCAATTAACTCTGCAGCCGATGGCATGTCGATACCATATACGTTCGGGAAGCGAATCTCAGGCGCAGCTGAAGCGAAGTAAACGTTCTTTGCACCTGACTCACGAGCCATCTCAACGATTTGTGCTGACGTTGTACCACGAACAATTGAGTCATCAACAAGTAATACGTTTTTACCTTTGAACTCACGGTCAATAGCATTCAGTTTTTGACGAACTGATTTCTTACGCATCTCTTGACCAGGCATGATGAAAGTACGGCCTATGTAACGGTTTTTAACAAAACCTTGGCGGTATGGCAAGTTAAGAGCTGAGGCAATCTCAAGTGCTACATCACATGATGTTTCAGGAATTGGAATAACAACGTCGATGTCTTTGTCGGCCCATTCGCGAGCGATTTTTTCACCTAACTTAGTACCCATGTTTACACGCGTTGCATAAACAGACATACGGTCAATTGTTGAATCTGGGCGCGCAAAGTAAACAAACTCGAAGATACATGGTGAGTAAGTAGCTTTTTCTGCACACGCTTGCGAGAAAAACTGACCGTCTTCAGTAACGTAAATTGCTTCACCTGGCGCAACATCACGCACAAACTCAAAACCATCAGTTTTTAATGCAACGCTTTCAGATGCAAACATATATTCAGTGCCATTTGCAGTTTCACGCTTACCAAAAACTAATGGACGAATACCGTTAGGGTCACGAAAAGCAACAATACCGTGGCCAATGATCATTGCAATTGTTGCATAACCACCTGTCACTTTGTTATTAACTTCGGTTACCGCGGTGAAAATATCTTCTGCATCTAACTTAAGCTTATTTGACTTACTTAACTCATGCGCCACGATATTAAGTAAGATTTCAGAGTCTGATGTTGTATTAACATGACGGCGAGCTTCTGAAAATAATTGCTGCTTTAATGCTTCTGCATTTGTTAAGTTACCATTGTGCGCAAGCGCAATACCAAATGGCGAGTTAACATAGAAAGGTTGCGCCTCAGACGAGCTAGATGAACCAGCTGTCGGATAGCGTACATGGCCAATACCAATAGTGCCTTGCAGACGTTTCATATGACGGGTATGAAACACATCTTTCACTAGGCCATTGGCTTTGCGTAAGCTAAACGTGTTGTTTTCAATGGTAATGATGCCCGCTGCATCTTGACCACGGTGTTGCAAAACAGTTAAGCCGTCATATAACGCCTGATTAACAGGAGAAGTGCCGACTATGCCAACGATACCACACATTAAATTTATCCTCGCCGATTAACGGTTTACCGAATTTAAAAAGCTTGAGTTGTTTTCGAGGTACGAAAAGAACCACTCAACAACAAAGCCAAATTCTGGAATCAAAATAGAGTTGCCCCACCAATGCGTATTTGGTGCACCGGTAAAAGCATCAAGAAAGAAAAGTAACGCGCTCACGACCAACACGCCACGAAGAGCACCAAACACAATGCCAAAAACACGGTCTGTGCCAGATAAACCAGTACGCTGTACAAGTTCACCTAAAATATAGTTTAGTAAACCACCCAACAGGAGTGTCGCAAAAAATAATATGGCAATTGCGGCTGCATTTCTTAAAAGGGGTTCTGAAATACTCGTTAGGAAGGATGCTAAATATTGGTAAAACAAACTAGAGATGATAAATGCGCCAGCCCACACCGCTAAAGACATTGCTTCTTTTATAAAGCCACGTATTAAACCGATGATAGTGGATAGTGCAATAATGCCAAGTATGGCGTAATCAACCCAGATCATAAGAACCAACTAGTCGTTAATTTGGGGCGCATTCTATACCCAAACCACCTGTAGATGCAAGAATTCAGCATGAGATAAAACGTATTTAGGCAAGGCATTGATTGTAGGTAATGGTGTACCCATTATCAAAATCAATAACGCAGAATAAATACGTTTTAGCCATGCCCTTCGGGCGCTTCACAGGGCTTCCACTACTGTGTTGTGGCAACTTGAAAGGTACCTACATTCCTGTATTGCCACGCCGTGTATTGAAAGCCCTGTGATAGCGCTGAATCATGGATCTACAGGTGGTTTGGGTATAAGAACCACCTGTAGATGCAAGAATTCAGCATGAGATAAAACGTATTTAGGCAAGGCATTGATTGTAGGTAATGGTGTACCCATTAGCAAAATCAATAACGCAGAGTAAATGCGTTTTAGCCATGCCCTTCGGGCGCTTCACAGGGCTTCCACTACTGTGTTGTGGCAACTTGAAAGGTACCTACATTCCTGTATTGCCACGCCGTGTATTGAAAGCCCTGTGATAGCGCTGAATCATGGATCTACAGGTGGTTTGGGTATCCTTTATCAGATCACTTTGTAATTTCAAACTGAGTAACTTTGCCGTTTAACTTGGTTAACTGCTTTAACTCAGGAAGCTTACTTTCTAACTCTTTCTTGCTAAGTGAAGGTCCTACAAAGACTTTTGTCAGTGTGCCGTTCGGGGTTTTTATCGGGCGCGTGAAAGTTTTGAAACCATTCGCTTTTAGTTTTTCTTGAAGCGATTTCACATTAGGTGCATGAGAAAAACTCCCCAATTGAATAACATACGCCATTTTGGTGAGGTTTTCTTCTGGCTTACGGGTTGGCTCAGGAGTATTAGCGACCGGCTTTGCAGGCTCTTGCACTGCAACTTTTGGCTCAGCTTTATTAATCACAGGCTCATCTGTTGATGCTTCAATCATTTTCGGGGCATCGCTAAATGATTGCTGTTCTGTTGCCGTTAACTCGGCATCATTAGCTTTAACATCTTCAACAGCAACTTCAGCGGGTTGCTCAGCTGATGCCACTTTATTGTCTATAGCTTGTTGTAAGTCAATCGTGGTGAACTCAGGGCGGTCAGGGATCGCTTTAAAGTTTTCTGCATGATGAACTTTCTCTCCGTCCAAAATATTTGGAATGAAGACAATAGCCGCTACAACCACAATGGTGGTTCCTACTAAGCGATTAATAAACCCTGCGTTCACCGATTTCCTCTCTATTCTTTAAAGTAATTGATAGCAGCAGCCACAGTTATAAATGACCCAAACACAATCAATAAGGTGCTTTTATCTAGCTTTGGTAACATTGCATCTAATGCAGCTTCAACACTCTCATAATGGGTGCTAGGCGCTGTTGATGGCGTTTCTGCTAATGCGCTGGCAAGGTTTTCGACGGTATCTCCACGAAAACAGTCTAAACTCGCCAACGACCATTCATCAACTACATCGGCCACAGCCGACATAGCAGCCACTTTATCTTTATCTGCAAGCATAGCGACTAATGCATGAATTTTAAACCCTTGATCTTTATACACGCTTAATTTACGTGCTAAATAATGAGCCGACTCTGGGTTATGAGCTACATCAGTAAAAATAAGTGGTTGCTCACTTAGCTGCTGAAAGCGACCTTCAACCGTTAAGTTTGCTAAACAGTCTCTTACTTGTTGTTCATTTGGTAATAAATCAAGCTTACTAAGTAGAGTCAATGCTGTAGCAGCATTTTGACAAGGGATAGCAGGTTTAGCTAAACGCCAGTCATTGGCTTTGTATTGCCAATTAAAGCCTTCACTGTCTTCTGTGAATTTAAAGTCGCGACCTGATAACACCATATCGGCGTTAATTTCATTACCGTAATCAGTTACTGTGTGTGGAATAGCTAAATCGCCAACGATTGCGGGCGTATTAGTACGGAATATACCTGCTTTATCGTAGCCAACTAACTCACGAGTATCACCAAGGTATTCTTTATGGTCTAAATCTATCGTAGTGATCACACAAGCATATGGGTTGACTATATTAGTAGCATCATAACGACCACCTAGACCCACTTCTAAGAGTACATAATCAACCGCATGGCGTTTAAAAATAGCTAAAGCGCCCAGTGTTCCGTATTCAAAGTAAGTCAGTGGTGTGTCACCACGACCTTTTTCGAGCATATCGAAAGCATCAACATGGTATTGATCATCAAGCTCTTGGCCATTAATACGCACGCGTTCGTTGTAACGAATAAGATGCGGAGAAGCATAAGTACCCACACTGTAACCCTGTGCAAGTAATAAGCTTTCTAGGCAACGGGCTGTAGTCCCTTTACCGTTGGTGCCTGCAATTAGGATTATTTTGCTTGATGTATCGAGTAAGCCGACTTGGTTTGCCACGCGTTCTACGCGCTCTAAACCCATTTCGATATTAGCAGGATGGACACTTTCTAAATAACAAAGCCAATCATCAAGGCTTGATGATTGGCTAGGAAGGATTTCTGTCATAGCGTTTAATCAGTTCAGCTGAAATTTACGCTACTCTATGCTCTTGTTCAGTAGAAGGCAAGTTCATAAATTTCGCCAAGATACGTGCAAGGGTGTCACGCATTTCACGGCGGTCAACAATCATGTCGATTGCACCATGCTCTAGCAAGAATTCACTGCGTTGGAAACCTTCTGGTAGCGTTTCACGTACTGTTTGCTCGATTACGCGAGGACCCGCAAAACCAATTAATGCTTTAGGCTCTGCAACGTTCACATCACCAAGCATTGCCAACGATGCAGATACACCACCCATTGTTGGATCAGTTAATACTGAAATAAACGGTAAACCTTTTTCGCTCATCTTTGCAAGCGCAGCACTTGTTTTAGCCATTTGCATTAATGACATAAGGGCTTCTTGCATACGTGCACCACCCGATGCAGAAAAACAGATAAGTGGCATATCATGCTCTAAGCATTGGTCAACAGCTTCAACAAAACGTGCACCTACTACTGACGCCATTGAACCACCCATAAATGAGAATTCAAATGCAACAGCAGCAACAGGAATGCCTTTTAAACGGCCTTTCATTGCAACAAGTGCGTCTTTTTCACCACTTGCTTTTTGTGCTTGGGTGATGCGGTCAGAGTATTTTTTAGAATCTTTAAACTTTAATACGTCTTTTGGTTCGTGTTCAGCACCAATTTCGTGACGATCAGCATCATCTAAAAAGTTTTCTAAACGTTTACGGCCACTTAAACGCATGTGATGATCACACTTAGGACATACGTTAAGTGCTTTTTCTAATTCTGCTTTGTATAAAATTGAATCACAGTCTGTACACTTAGCCCAAACCCCTTCTGGGATTTCTTTACGACCTGATGATTTAGTCGTTTTAGGTAAGATTTTTTCTAACCAACTCATTTGCAACTCTCTTAAATGCTGTTCTGTGTCGCAGTCTGTTTAATCAAGTACGCTCGATGCACTACTTCTAGTAATTAAACAGACAGATTTTTTCAATTAAAACATGAATTACCCGTAGACGATATAAAAAACTGGTCTTAGTAGTGCAGCACTTTCAGTTAACTATCTGAATCAGGTAAAAACAGAGGTCCTAATGGTGTTTTAGGAATACCAAAGTGTTCAGGGTAATCCACATCCACTAAGTAAAGACCAGCAGCCTTTGCTGTGGCACTTGCCTTAGCGCGTTCTTTTAAATCAAGTAATTCTTTTAACCAGACTGGTTCATGTTTATGCAGACCAATATCCATCAAACAGCCAGTTATATTTCGTACCATATGATGTAAAAATGCATTGGCTTTAATATCAATTATCACATAGTCACCTTGGCGTTTTACCGACAAATGGTGAATCGTACGATTTGCTGTATTCGCTTGGCAATGCAGTGCCCTAAAAGAGGTAAAGTCATGCTCACCAATTAAATACTGACAGGCTTCTTGCATTTTAGTTTCATCGAGTGGGTGATGAAAATGCGTCACCCCTTCGCTCATGATTGCACCGCGATAGGTGTAATTATAAATAACGTAACGATAGCGACGAGCTGTGGCGCTAAAACGAGCATGAAAATCTTCACTGACAGGCTCGGCAAACCGAATAGAAATATCTTTCGGCAACAGGGTATTCATGCCCATTGTGAATGCAACCATTTCACGTTCTGCATGAGTGTCAAAGTGAACCACTTGCCCTGTGCCGTGAACACCAGCATCAGTGCGGCCAGCACATACGATTTCGACTGGGTGATTACAAATCCGCGACAACGCCGTTTCTACTTCTTGCTGTACGCTATTGACATGTGATTGACGTTGCCAACCACTGTAACGGGCGCCGTTGTACTCTACTCCAAGTGCTACTCGCATAATGACCTATTTACCTACTGTGCTAAATGACGGGGCATTTTATGCGATCTGCTCGCGCAATAAAAGCACCCTTGTACTTCACCCTGTTAGCACGATTAGTTTTTAATCGTCCTCGACGTTGTCTAAGCCCTTGGTACCTTCTTTAGCGCGAAGTTTGTGATGAATAGCTGACTTAATCAACATGTAACCACTGATAGGTGCGGTGATCAGTAAGAAAATTGAAATTAGGATCTCTTTAACGCTCACTCCATCATGGTGATAGCTAAAATACACCATTGCAGCGATAAGTAATGATGCCATTCCTAAAGTAGTGGCTTTAGTTGGCCCATGTAAACGCATAAAAAAGTCTGGCATTTTCACTAAACCAATCGAACCAATCAAAATAAAGCAACCACCAATTAACAGTAAGATTGATACAATCCATTCACTCATTATTTGTTACCTTATTCAATAATATCGCCGCGCAGCAAATACTTACATACTGCAACGGTACTAACAAAACCTAGCATGGCAATTAATAAAGCGGCCTCAAAATAAAGCCCGGTATCCATACTCATGCCATAAAGAATTATCAGCGCAATGGTGTTAATAAACATCGTATCTAGCGCTAATATACGGTCAGGTACCGATGGACCCACTATTAAGCGCCATAAATTTAGTAATAACGAGATGGCGATCATCGCATAGACAATTAAAAATACGGTATCTAGCATCTAAAAATCTCCTTAAGCGGTGCTTCATAGCGCTGCTTAATAGTATTAATTAACGCCTGTTCATCTGCTAAATCGAGCACATGGATCAGTAAATAGCGCTGCTCAATTTCTTCGCCCTCTTCGAGTGACTCAGGAATAGGATAAACCTCTGCACTCACAGTGCCTGGGGTTAGTGACACAGTGCTTGCCAAAATAGTGATTGGCATTTCATGACTTAAATCAAGTGGTACTTTTATAAAGCCCGGACGCAACTTTTTAGTCGGCCCGAGTATTAAAAGAGCAACTTGTAAATTGGCAGTGACAATATCGTACAACACTAAAAGTAAGTACTTAAACGCCAATCCTGGTCTAACAATAAGGGGCTGTGGATCGCGAAATGGAAAAGTGATCCACGGAATTGTTATAGCAAAAAAAGTAGCTAACAGCAGATGCCCTGGCGACACGCTATTATTGAGTAATAACCAAACAACAAAAAGTAATACACTACGAAATGGAGTCGGTAGCCAACGAAAACGAGCTTCTAAACGCATTATTGGCCTCCTTGTAATACATTCTGAATGCCTTGGTTTATATTAAACAATTGCTCAGAGGTTGCTAGCATATATTCAGATATTGGCCCTGCAAAAATAACCATTAACGGAGAGCATGCTAACAGCACAATGACCGCAGTCACTTGTAAAGGGTGTGCTTTTACGCCCTCAATTGCTTCACTATCTTTATATTTGTGATCCCAAAAAAGGCTTGTACCAGCACGCGATATCGCAACCAACAGTGCCAAGCTAGATAAAATATAAATAGGCCAAAACAACATGGCTTTTTCGCTATCTAGAGTACTCTTTAAAATCCAAATTTTACCGACAAAACCTGACAATGGTGGCATACCCACCACGGCAAGTGCCGCAATCACAAAACAAATACCTAACAAGAATGGCTGAGCAACTGCACGCCCCGCCACTAAGCGGTCAGCGACCTTACCGCGCTGCTGCGCAATTAAATCAGCCAATAAAAACAGGACAGCACAAATTAAAGTTGAATGAACTAAGTAGTATAGTAACGCAGCTGTGGCAGAGACATTTTGAATGGCCACCAACGCAACGAGAGTACCAACCGACACCACCACCAAGTTGGCAATCAACTTACGGAAATCTTGGCTAGCTAAAACACCAATAGCGCCCATCACAATTGTCGCCAGTGCTAAGCCCCACAACCAAGGTTGTGCCATATGAGCAAGCTCACCTGCATTCTCACCAAATATAACGGTGTATACACGCAGCATGGCATAGACACCTACCTTAGTCATAATAGCAAATAATGCAGCTACCAATGGCATTGCACTTGCGTAAGTATTCGGTAGCCATAAATGTAAAGGTAAGAGCGCGCCCTTTAGTGCAAACACGACAATCAGTAACAAGCCACCTATTTTCGCAAGATATACATCATCACCTTTTAGTAAAGGGACTTTTTGTGCTAAATCAGCGATATTTAATGTTCCTAGGACACCATATAGAATACCTAACGCGATTAAGAATACACTTGAACCAATTAGGTTTAATATCACGTACTGCAGTGCTGCTCGTGTTTTGTGTTTGTCACCGGCATGCATCAATAGCGAATAAGAGGCAATCAGTAACACCTCAAAAAATACAAATAGGTTAAACACATCACCAGTTAGAAAAGCACCATTCACACCCAGAATTAAAAAATGGACTAGCGGGTGAAAAAAGCTGCCTTTTTTGTCGTCACCTGCACAGCTATAAAGCACAATCACCGCGCCCAATAGGCTGGTTAGTAGCACCAGTAATGCAGAGAGCCTATCAGCCACAAGTACAATACCAAAAGGTGCTGACCAATCACCGATAGCATAAACCAGTGATGCAGTAGTATTAACATGAAATAGCAAATAAGCACTTATTAGCAACGTAACTATCGATAAAATAACGGAAGCTACACGTCGAATATGTAAGTTTTTACCGCACGGTGGCATTAATAAAATAACGCCCGCCAACATAGGGATTAAAATGGGTAAAGAAGCTAAATGCTGAATCATTTTTGCTCCTTAGATGATTTTAATAAATGACCGTCAACATGATCATTACCCAAATCAGCACGACCACGAATAGCTAAAATAACCACAAAGGCGGTCATCGCAAAACCGATAACTATAGCGGTAAGCACAAGTGCCTGCGGTAATGGATCCGCATACTCACTAGCACTGCCTAGTACTGCAGCTTTATTAATCGTTAAGCGACCTGACGAGAATAAAAATAGGTTAACCGCGTACGATAACATGGTTAAACCAAGCACAACCGGAAAGGTACGTGCTCTTAATATTAAGAAAATCCCGCATGCAACCAGCACGCCCACGCATGATGCGTACAATACTTCCATTAAATATTTACCTCTCGCTTGGGTGTATCGGCAGTCAATTTACCTAAACTTGCCAAAATCATCAGCGTTGCACCTACAACAGTTAAATACACACCTAAATCAAATACGATAGCACTGGCAAGTTCTGTTTTGCCGACTAACGGAATATCAAAATAATCAAACCACGTTGTTAAGAACGGACGGTCAAAGAACCAACTACCCACACCTGTGAACAACGCAATGGCAATACCTGATGCAATAATTTTGCGATAATTCACATCAAATCTGTCTGCAATCCAGTGTGAACCATTTGCCATATATTGCAAAATAAACGCAATCGCTGTTACTAGACCTGCAATAAAACCACCACCCGGTAAATTATGGCCTCGTAAGAAAATATAAGCAGACACCAATAATGCCAGTGGTAATAGACTTTGCGAAATACTCGACAGTAAGATTGGATAACGCTCTCTAGCCCATGGGCGCCCTTCGCTATCACTTGCCGGCATAAACAATGGCAGATTAATAAGTAATTTATAAATACCTAATGCGGCAATACCCAGTACGGTTATTTCACCAAGGGTATCAAAGCCCCTGAAGTCAACTAAAATCACGTTTACAACGTTAGTACCGCCACCGCCAGTTTTAGCATTGGCAATAAAGAAATCAGAAATTGATTCAAGCGGTCTGGTCAATAGCGCGTAGCAGATACTGGCCACAACAACCCCAACAGCTGAGGAAATCCCTAAGTCACGCAAGACACGCAATGAACTAGATTCTTTAGGGGTACGCTGCGGTAAAAAGAATAATGCGAGCATCAGTAGCATCACAGTGACAACTTCAACTGTTAACTGAGTCAGTGCTAAGTCTGGCGCAGAGAATCGAGTGAAAGCTACAGATACCATCAGACCTACAATTGAAATCATAATCAAAGATATCATTCGCGAACGATGCCAAATAACAGTGACAAGCGCACCGATAATTAACAGACCCGCGCCAATGGCGTTATGAAAATCAATAGGTGTTAATTCACTTGTGCCCGCGAGTTGTTGCATCTCAAACAATGGCCAACCAGCACACATCAAAACAACCACAATCATTACAAAAGCGTATCTTTGCAATGAACCATTTTCAATACGGTTAACTTTAGCTTGTGACCACTTGATCACAGAATACAGGCCTCGTTCAAAGCCTTTTTTAGCATTTAATGTCGGTAATGAAGCTTGGAAATGGAACAGGTGCTTACGTTGCACATAAATAAGCACACCACAGCAAGTAGCAATAAAGCTCATTAATAAAGGTAAATTAAAGCCATGCCATACCGAGAGCTTATAATCTGGAGCTGCATCACCAAGTACCGCATACGAAGCAGACGCTAAAATATCGCTCACAGCAAAGTGAGGGAACATACCCACTAATAAACATAACACCACTAAAATTTCGATTGGCACACGCATGTAACGTGGTGGTTCGTGTGGCTGTTTAGGTAAATCAATCGGGTCACCATTAAAGAACACGTCATGAATAAAACGTGCAGAATAAGCGACCGATAAAGCACCAGCTACAGTTGCTAAAACCGGAATGAGCCACGACATCGAACCTAGTACTTGCTGATGCAAGGTTTCAGCAAAGAACATTTCTTTCGATAAGAAACCATTTAACAATGGCACACCAGCCATCGCAGCCGCAGCAACCATTGCAAGCGTGGCAGTATAAGGCATAAAGCGCCACATACCGTTTAGTTTGCGCATGTCACGAGTACCCGTTTCATGGTCAATAATACCGGTTGCCATAAACAATGAGGCTTTAAACGTTGCATGGTTAATAATATGGAAAATCGCTGCAACCGTGGCAAGTTCAGTATCTAAGCCAAGTAATAACGTGATAAGACCCAAATGACTGATGGTTGAATAAGCAAGTAAACCTTTTAAGTCATGCTTGAATAATGCGATATAAGCGCCAACCAATAAAGTAGCAAGACCAGTCATAGCAACCAAGATAAACCACGTATCAGTGCCTGCTAATGCTGGGTAGAAACGGGCAAGCAAAAAGATACCAGCTTTAACCATGGTAGCTGAATGTAGATAGGCACTGACAGGTGTAGGTGCAGCCATTGCATGCGGCAACCAAAAATGAAACGGGAATTGCGCCGATTTAGTAAACGCCCCCAAAAGCACCAATACTAACGCCACTTCGTAGAGCGCATGAGATTGAATGAGTGCTTTACTCGCTAAGATAACATCCAGATCATAACTACCAACGATGTCACCAATCAATAATAAGCCTGCCAATAGCGCAAGACCGCCCGCCCCTGTAATGGCAAGCGCCATGCGCGCGCCCTTACGGGCTTCAGATTTATGCCACCAATAGCTAATAAGCAAAAAGGAACTAATACTGGTAAGCTCCCAGAATAGCCAAAGCTGGATAACATTATTCGACATTACTATTCCGACCATCGCGGTCATAAATAGCATTAAGTAGCAATAAAGCTTAGGCAGGGAGTCGTTATTACTTAAATAATAACGCGCATAGAAAATCACTAAGGTACCAATACCTAAGATCATGTATAAAAAGAGTAAGGTTAAACCATCAAGTCTAAAAGACACTTGCATGTTTAATAACGGGATCCACTCTGCGCTGTAGCGAATCATTTCACCAGAAAATACCGCAGGTGTGTACGAGAATACTATTCCAAGGGCAAGCAAAGGCGCTAGCATAGTCAAAGCGGTACTTTGATTACGCGTTAGTTTTGAGGTGCAGGATGAAATAACACTGCCGATTAAGGATAACAGGGGTATCCAGAGCAAAGTCATAATTAAGAGCCTTTTAGTGTCATAAGAATATCAATACTGCTGCTAGTTATAATTAGTTGCGTACTGTTCATTTGGATGGTTAAAAGTTGGCTTCAAAAAAAGCTTACAATGCGTATAGTTATACTGATCAGGGGCTATTTTGTCTATAGCAGCCACACCTATTCGCACAAGTTTTAACCACTTTACATACTAAAATAGCAATAAATTGACGATTAGTCAGAAAAACTATGTTTAGTTGAAGCCATTGTAATTGAAGGTTTTAAGCCCAAAAAAGCAAAGTAATCTAAAAATCGAACAGGCTTTGTTAAGGGCTGGTTAATTTGCTTTTGCCAAAGTTGTCGATACAGTTCAGACAGCCCCATTAACTGATACTGCATAATTGACCAATCAGGGCTTGGCTTATAGGCCAAATTATTATTACAAGCGATACTCTTTTGCCAGCCTACTGGAGGTTTAAGCTGACGCGCTATAAATAAATTTGGTGCAACATGACCCTGCTGCTGACATAGCCACTGCTGCTTTTGAGTTGGCAATGTGTATTCATCTTCAAAGCCATTAAAATGCATCAACTCATGTAAAAACACAGCATAAGGCTGTGTTGAATTAATATGCATTATTCCGCCACGCACGTTAGCACTGCCCTGTTCAGACATCATAACAATAAAATCAAATCCAGCGGGCCACGTGTAATCTTCTGCCTGATACCAATCACACTGCAGCACATTATCACTGCTGTTACATTGAAATTGGTCTGCGACATAAACAACTTCGCTAAAACAAAAACTGTTGAGCGAAGGTTCTGGCTTTGACTCGTAACGTTGCTTAAACAACTTCAGCGTAGCAATTCCATCAGCGTGATCAGTCATCATCAGCACATTAAAATGGCACTGTGGCTGTGCTTTCAATTCATTTAGCGATAACACAAATTGATGTTGTTCAGCATATTGAGGACTTATATTTGCTGTTGCCATGCTTTGTCGTAAATACCAAGATTGTTTGGCATTACCATTTGGTAATTGGCCGCTACGCCACAGCATAGAAATAGCCTGCCATTGTTGATCCGCTGCCAGATGATCAGCTAAGCGTTGTTGCTGTAAAGGACTGAAGCTATCAAACCGAGTTTGCCACCATAATTGCGCAGCAGAGTAATCACCCTTTTGTAAAAATCGCATGGCAAGTTGATAGGTTGCATTAATATTTTTAAGTTCAGCGAGCCTTCGTAATTGCAGGGTTGAAAGTGTGTCCAATTGCGTGTTGAGAGCATTAGGCGCTAGGTGATAAATAGCAACGGCTTGGGAAGGTCTCTTCTGAGCGTAAAAAACGTAACTTGGAGAAAACAATGATACTGAGCTTGAAACACAGCCCAAGCTCAGTAAAGTAATAACCAACAAATAAACACTAGCTCGCGTCTTCACCAGCCATTAACTCAAGTTCTAAGCGAGCGTATTTATATTCAACAAACTCATGCACATTGGTGGCAAGGGCAAGTCTAAAGTAATCAGCAGCCAAGTAATTATCACCTGCCGCTTGATGCATCTTAGCGAGGTAAAAATAGGCTTCACATAAGCGGTGTGCATACTCTTGTTCAGAGGTAACCCCTTCGATAATACCAGACAAGAATTCAAACTCACTGACATCGCCTAAATACAGTGCAAGTAACTGGTAACCCCATTGAGACTCGTCAACACCTTGTGCATTTGCTTTTAAGTCAATTAAGGCCTGTGCTTTATCGGCTTCTGATTGTGCTAAGTAAAGCCAAAGTACACGGTATGGGTCGCTTGGTGAGCGATTTAAAAACTGTTGCAAATCATCTTGAGCAAGTAACGGGCGATCAGCATAGTAGAGCGCAATCCCTCTGTTTAAATAAGCATATTCATGCTGCTCATTTAATTCTAGTGCTGAATCAAAAAACTCATAAGCTTGTTCATACTGTTGCATGAGTGTGTGGTGAATACCTAAAAAGTTATACACCTCAGCTAAATCAGGTTTAAGCTTAATCGCACGGTTAAAATCGATACGTGCCAGTGTCGACATGCCTAAGCTGTCAAATAATACACCGCGGTCATAATAAAGTTTGGCTTGTTGTTCTGCACTCAAATCTGCACGATTTAAAAGTTCAGAGTAGCGCGCAATCGTAATTTCATTGCGGAAATCAGGCAGTAGCGGCGCAGTGAATGGAACATTAACAATCGGAACTGACTCAGGTTGTGAGGTTGTTTGACACGCACTTAAAGAAAAAATAGCCACTGCGGTCAATGCTAAGTGTTTAAAAATCATTAAATTCCTTAATACCTGAATTTTCTGTAGACAAAATCGAAGCTAATAGGTTTCATTAAAGCATAAAAAAAGGGGCTAAACAGCCCCTTTTTCTTATAACCAGCAAATAACTGGCTACTCAATCATCATTAAGCGTCTTTTGGCTCTTCAGCTTTTTCTTCAGCAGCTGGTTCCATTGCTTCTTTGATGCTTAAACGTACACGACCTTGGCGATCTACTTCAAGAACTTTAACTTTAACTTCTTGGCCTTCGCTTAGGTGGTCAGTTACGTTGTTAACACGCTCAGTGCTGATTTGTGAAATGTGCACTAGACCGTCTTTACCCGGAAGGATATTAACGAACGCACCAAAATCAACGATACGTACAACTTTACCAGTGTAGATTGCACCTACTTCTAGTTCAGCAGTTAATTGCTCAATACGCTTAATAGCTTCGTTTGCACTCATGCCATCAGTTGCAGCGATCTTGATTGTACCGTCATCTTCGATTTCAATCGTTGTGCCAGTTTCTTCAGTAAGTTGACGGATAGTTGCGCCACCTTTACCGATAACTTCAGCGATTTTCTTCGCAGGGATCTGCATTGTGTAGATGCGTGGTGCGAACTGAGATAACTCTTCAGAAGGAGCAGAAATCGCTTCGTCCATAACACCTAAGATGTGTAAACGTGCAGCTTTCGCTTGTTTAAGCGCGATTTGCATGATTTCTTTAGTGATACCTTCGATCTTGATATCCATTTGTAGTGCTGTGATACCGTTTGAAGTACCCGCTACTTTAAAGTCCATATCACCTAAGTGATCTTCATCACCTAAGATGTCAGAAAGAACAACGAAATCGTCGCCTTCTTTAACTAGACCCATCGCAATACCAGCAACAGATGCTTTGATTGGTACACCAGCGTTCATAAGTGCTAGTGATGTACCACATACTGATGCCATAGACGATGAACCGTTTGATTCAGTGATTTCTGAAACAACACGGATTGAATATGGGAAGTCAGCTAATGTTGGTAATACCGCAGCAATACCACGCTTAGCTAGGTTACCGTGACCGATTTCACGACGCTTAGGAGAACCTACAAAACCTGTTTCACCTACGCAGAACGGAGGGAAGTTATAGTGAAGCATGAAGTGATGCTTGTTAGTACCAGTTAAGTCGTCGATTAACTGTGAATCACGCTCAGTACCAAGTGTTGCAGTCACAAGTGCTTGCGTCTCACCACGAGTGAAGATTGCAGAACCGTGAGTACGTGGTAAAACACCCGTCATTACGTCCAGTGCACGAACCATGTCTGGTTCACGACCATCGATACGCTTTTCACCAGCGATGATACGGCCACGAACGATTTCTTTTTCTAACGAACCGAATAGTTTGCCAACTTCTTGTGTATCTAGCTCTTCGCCTTCAGCAAGTTCCGCTGTTAATTTAGCAACAACTTCTTCTTTCGCAACACCAAGTGCTTCTTTACGCGCTACTTTGTCAGTGATGCGGTAAGCTTCACCTACTTTTTCAGCAGCGATTGCAGAGATTTTCTCAGCAAGAGTTACGTTTTTCTCTGGTGCAGTCCAATCCCAAGCTGGTTTACCAGCTTCTGCTTTGAACTCGTTGATTGCGTTGATGATAGCTTGAGATTGCTCATGACCATAAACAACCGCACCTAACATGACGTCTTCAGATAGTGTTTCAGCTTCTGATTCAACCATAAGTACTGCGTTATCAGTACCTGCAACAACTAGGTCTAATTGGCTTTCTTCAAGCTCAGCTAGTGTTGGGTTAAGTACGTATTCACCGTTGATGAAACCAACACGTGCTGCACCGATAGGACCATTAAATGGAATACCAGAGATAGCAAGTGCTGCTGAAGTACCAATCATAGCAACCATGTCAGGTTGGATTTCTGGGTTAACAGAAACAACTGTCGCGATTACTTGTACTTCGTTTACGAAACCGTCTGGGAAAAGTGGACGAATCGGACGGTCGATTAGACGAGCGATAAGTGTTTCGCCATCGTTTGGACGACCTTCACGCTTAAGGAAACCACCAGGGATACGACCCGCAGCGTACATACGCTCTTGGTAGTTAACTGTTAGTGGGAAGAAGTCTTGACCTGGTTGTGCATCACGCTTACCAACAACAGTAACTAATACTGAAGTGTCGCCAATGCTTGCTAGTACTGCGCCGTCAGCTTGACGAGCGATAGCACCTGTTTCTAGAGTCACAGTGTGTTGACCTAGTTGAAATTCTTTAATAATTGCTTGCACTTAAAAATGTCCTTTAAATGTAAAAGCAACTCAGAGCAGTGCTCCGAATTGGTAAAAAATAGTCCATCAAAGTACCAATTACAGTACTTAATTAAACTTAAGAAAAATTAATTAAGTACTACAATTGGCAATGATGTTTTTTCAATCACTTAGCAGATTTGCCTACTAAGATGTGCGCTAGTATACCTTTCATAAGCGCACAAAAAAAGGGGCTATATAGCCCCTTTTCTCGTAATCTAGTTCTTAGCGACGTAGGCCAAGCTCTTGGATTAACGCAGTGTAACGTGCAATGTCTTTACCTTTAAGGTAATCAAGCAGTTTACGGCGTTGGCTTACTTTGCGTAAAAGACCACGACGTGAGTGGAAGTCGTGCTTGTGATCAGCAAAGTGACCTTGAAGCTTGTTGATATCGAAAGTTAGAAGTGCAACTTGTACTTCAGGTGAACCAGTGTCGCCTTCAGCGCGTGCAAATTTAGCGATGATTTCAACTTTTTCTTGATTGCTTAGTGACATAGTAACTCCAAAAATTAATTTAAATTGTGTTTTAGCCGATCACTAATTCAGCCAAAACGATTGAGCGGGCGTATTCTACCAGCTTTAGTAATAACTACAAGGTAATCTTTACTCAGGCAATTGATTTGATAAACCGCGCTTTGATTTTAGGTGCCCATCTTTATGGCGCTCACCAGTGCCAATAAACACGCCATCAGCCATAACTTTTACCACGCCATCAGGCACAGGTTTACCAATTACCACTGTTTGACCATGGCTGAACGCCACGCCCTGCTCTTGTGTAATTTCAATCACAGGTAAATCAACCAGCGCGGTATCCATTGGCAAAAGTAGCTCATCTAGGTAGCTTGAAGGTGCCACATCATCTGCTTTTGCTTGCTGTAGCTTTTCTTCAAGTTGCTCAAGAGTGACCATTTTCTCACTAGGATAATGGCCCACAGCACTGCGATGTAACATGATAACATGCGCACCACAGCCTAGCTTTTCACCTAAGTCGTCAACAATTGTACGAATATAGGTACCTTTAGACACATGCGCCGTCATTTGTACTTCGTTGTTCGCTTCGTCAAACTCATCAAGCGTTAAACTAAATACATTAATTTTTCGACACTTGCGCGGCACTTCAATGCCTTCTCGCGCATATTTATACAAAGGCTGACCTTGGTATTTAAGCGCTGAATACATTGAAGGATATTGATCCGACTCACCTATAAAACTGGCAATTTGCTCAGCTAATTGCTCACGCGTAACTGATACTTCACGCGTCTCAACGATTTCACCATCTGAATCAGATGTGGTAGTTCGCTCGCCAAGTTTTGCGCGTACAACATAAGTTTTGTCTGTATCAAGCAAAAACTGGGTAAACTTAGTCGCTTCACCAAAACAAATTGGCAGCATACCCGTCGCGAGCGGATCAAGCGCACCTGTATGGCCTGCTTTTTGTGCAAAGTAAATACCCTTTGCCTGCTGCAATGCTTTGTTTGATGAAATACCTTGCGGCTTATTAAGTAATAAAATGCCGTCAATAGCACGACCTTTACTGCGTCTAGCCATTAGTCTTTAGTGCCTTCTTCGCTATCATCTTCATTTACATGCTTGGCATTATCTTCACGAATAACTGAGTCAACCAAGTTTGAAATACGCATACCTTCCATTAGCGAGTTGTCGATTACAAATCGTAACTCAGGCATGATGCGCGCACGAATGCGTTTACCTAATAAAGAACGAATATAACCCGTTGCTTCATTTAAGATTTTAGCGCTTTGCTTGGCTTTATCTTCATCATCAGTATTAAACACTGTGATAAATACTTTTGCATAAGATAAGTCGCGAGATACCTCAACCGCAGACACTGTCACCATGCCTAAGCGTGGATCTTTGATTTCGCGTTGAAGAATAACAGCAATCTCTTTTTGAATTTGCTGAGCAACACGATCAGTGCGAGAAAATTCTCTCATTTCATTTCACTCTAAAATAATAACTTATTGATGTTAAACAATAAGTTAATTTAATTACGAATACACAAATGGGGGCTAGGCCCCCATTTAAAATAGTGACTTAAACGAAATTAAAGTGAACGTTGTACTTCAACCGTCTCGAATACCTCGATTTGGTCGCCAACTTTAACATCGTTGTAGTTCTTAACGCCGATACCACATTCCATACCGTTACGTACTTCTTGTACGTCATCTTTAAAGCGACGTAGTGACTCAAGTTCACCTTCATAGATAACCACGTTATCACGAAGTACACGGATAGGCGCGCTACGCTTAACGATACCTTCAGTAACCATACAACCTGCGATTGCACCAATCTTAGGTGACTTGAACACGTCACGAACTTCAGCAAGACCAATGATCTCTTGCTTAAATTCTGGAGCAAGCATACCTGACATCGCTTGTTTAACTTCTTCAATCAGGCTGTAGATTACGCTGTAGTAACGTAAGTCTAGGTTTTCTGACTCAATCACTTTACGAGCTGAAGCATCAGCACGTACGTTAAAGCCAACAACGATTGCGTTAGATGCCGCAGCAAGCGTTGCATCAGTTTCAGTGATACCACCTACACCTGAACCAACAATCTTCACTTTAACTTCATCAGTAGAAAGCTTAGTTAGTGAATCAGCAATCGCTTCAATCGAACCTTGTACGTCAGCTTTAAGTACGATGTTAACTTCTGAAACATCGCCTTCAGTCATGTTAGTAAACATGTTTTCAAGCTTCGCTTTTTGTTGACGAGCAAGCTTCACTTCACGGAATTTACCTTGACGATAAAGTGCTACTTCACGCGCTTTACGCTCATCTTTAACAACAGTAGCTTCATCACCTGCAGCAGGGATACCAGATAGACCTAAAATCTCAACTGGGATAGATGGACCTGCAGACTTGATGTCTTTACCGTTCTCATCTTTCATCGCACGTACACGGCCATATTCAAGACCACAAAGTACGATATCACCTTGGTTAAGCGTACCAGACTGAACTAGGATTGACGCAACTGGACCACGGCCTTTATCAAGACGTGATTCAATTACAACACCTGCCGCCATGCCTTCTGCTGGTGCAGTAAGTTCTAAGATCTCAGCTTGCATTAATACTGCTTCAAGTAGGTCATCGATACCTAAACCAGTTTTTGCAGAGATGTGTACAAATTGCGTATCACCGCCCCACTCTTCAGGGATAACGTCTAACTGAGCTAACTCGTTCTTAACGCGATCTGGGTCGATACCTTCTTTATCCATCTTGTTAACTGCGATGATTAAAGGAACGCCTGCAGCACGGGCGTGCTGAACCGCTTCTTTAGTTTGTGGCATTACACCATCATCCGCAGCAACTACTAGAATTACGATATCTGTTGCTTTCGCACCACGAGCACGCATTGATGTAAACGCGGCGTGGCCCGGAGTATCTAAGAACGTGATCATGTGACCATTTGTTTCAACGTGGTATGCACCAATGTGCTGCGTAATACCACCGGCTTCGCCAGAAGCTACTTTTGCTGAACGAATGTAATCAAGTGTTGACGTTTTACCGTGGTCAACGTGACCCATTACTGTCACAACCGGTGCACGAGGAATGGCTTTACCTTCTTCGCTACGGTCGTTTAGTACTTTCTCTTCTAATTCGTTTTCTTTAACGATGATAACCTTGTGGCCCATTTCTTCAGCAACTAGTTGTGCTGTTTCTTGGTCGATCACTTGGTTGATGGTAACCATGTCACCCATCTTCATCATTGTTTTAACAACTTCAGCACCTTTAACCGCCATACGTGATGCAAGCTCTGCAACAGTGATTGTTTCACTGATACGAACTTCGTTTTTCACGTCAGCCGTTGGTTTTTGGAAACCATGTTGTAAAGACGTTGGTGCTTTAAGCTTGCCTTTTTTGCCTTTAGGACCAACAGGCATTTTCTCTTTTTGAGGTCCTTTTTTCTTTTTCTTACGACGAGCGCTTTGCTCTTCACGTGCATCAGACTCATCTTCTGCTTCACGTGCGTAAGTTGAAGTTGTAAGGTGGTGATCAGCGTTTTCTTCACGCTGCTTACGCTCTTCTTCTTCCTTTTTCCAGCGAGCTTCATTTTCTTCAGCTAGCTTTCTTGCCTCTTCTGCTTGACGTTTCGCTTCTTCTTCAGCTTTTCTCAATGCGGCCTCTTCTGCTTCTTTTTGCAGACGCTCAGCTTCGGCGCGATCTTTTTCAGACTTAGCACTTTGCTCTGGGGTCATCTGCTTCTGTTTCGCTTTACGCTCAGCTTCAGCTTTGCGTTTAGCCTCTTCTTTGGCTTTACGGTCAGCTTCTTCTTTCGCTTTACGTTCTGCCTCTTGTTTCGCTTTAAGCTCCTCAGCTTCTTGCTGGGCTTTAAGCTCTGCTGCCTTACGGGCAGCTTCTTCTGCAGCTAAACGCTCTTCTTCTTGCTGTTGCTCAATGGCGCTTTTCTTAACATAAGTACGAGTTTTACGTACTTCAACTTGGACAGACTTTGCTTTACCTGTTGAGCCAGTCACGCTAAGCGTGCTTTTGCTTTTACGTTGCAAAGTCATGCGGGCTGGGCCTTCAGAACCCGTACCGCCATGCTGCTTGCTCAAGTGGTCAAGTAACGTCGACTTTTCAGACTCAGTTACCATATCACCTGCTTTTTTAGAAATACCGGCTTGCTCAAGCTGCTGTAGTAGTTTATCAACAGTTGTACCAATATCTCCGGCTAGTTTTTCAACATTTACTTCTGCCATAGTGTGTAATACCTCCGTTAATAAATTACTCTTCTGCGAACCAACAAATGTTACGCGCAGCCATAATTAGCTTGCCAGCTTCTTCTTCTGAAAGTTCAGTGATATCCACTAACTCATCAATACCTTGCTCTGCTAAATCTTCTAGTGTTACTACACCTTTACTTGCCATAACAAATGCAAGGTGACGCTCAAGACCTTCAAGTGCAAGTAAGTCCTCTGCAGGTTCTGCACCTTCAAGGCTTTCTTCTGTCTTAAGCGCTTTTGTTGTTAACGCGTCTTTTGCACGTGAACGTAAGATATCAACTGTTTCTTCATCTAAACCGTCGATTTCTAAGAATTCTGATGCTGGAACGTAAGCAACTTCTTCAAGTGTTGAGAAACCTTCGTTGATAAGTAATGTTGCAAACTCATCATCAATATCTAGGTACTCAGTGAATAAGTTGATTAGTTTATCAGACTCAGCTTCATTCTTTTCACGCATTTCATCAACTGTCATTACGTTTAATTCCCAGCCAGTTAATTGGCTAGCAAGACGTACGTTCTGACCGTTACGACCGATTGCTTGCGCTAGGTTATCTGCTTCTACAGCGATATCCATTGAATGCGTGTCTTCGTCCATTACGATTGACGCAACTTCTGCTGGTGCCATCGCATTAATAACGAATTGAGCTGGGTTGTCATCGTAAAGAACGATATCAACACGCTCACCGCCAAGCTCTGTAGAAACAGCTTGTACACGTGCACCACGCATACCAACACACGCACCCACAGGGTCAATACGTTTGTCGTTTGATTTAACAGCGATCTTTGCACGAGAACCAGGATCACGCGCCGCGGCACGTAATTCAATCATTTCTTCGCCAATCTCTGGCACCTCAATGCGGAATAACTCCATTAGCATCTCAGGCTTAGAACGTGTAACGAACAATTGTGCTCCACGTGCTTCTGGTTTTACTTCGTAAAGTAAACCACGAATACGGTCACCCGGACGGAAGTTTTCACGCGGTAGCATGTCGTCACGGTAAATAACCGCTTCAGCATTGTTACCTAGGTCAAGGATAATAGCGTCACGTGTTGCTTTTTTTACAACACCTGTTACTAATTCACCTTGTTGATCTTTATATTCTTCAACAACAAGTGCGCGCTCAGCTTCACGTACTTTTTGTACGATAACTTGCTTCGCCATTTGCGTTGTAATACGGTCAAATTTAATTGATTCGATTTGCTCTTCAACGTAATCACCAAGTTGTAAAGACGGGTCTTCAACTTGTGCTGCTTCTAATGTGATTTCGCTGTAAGGATGTTCTAATGAACCATCTTCAAGAACTTCTGCAATTTTCCAACGACGGAATGTATCGTAATTACCTGTTTTACGATCAATTGCTACGCGAACATCAATTTCGCCATCGTGTTTTTTCTTTGTAGCAGTCGCTAATGCGAACTCCAACGCTTCAAAAATCTTTTCTTTTGGAACCGCTTTCTCATTGGAGACGGCTTCAGCAACCAATAATATTTCTTTTGCCATGGGTTATGCCTCGCTTGCCCTATTCCTTCGCACTCGAATTAAAACTTTGCGATGATGTTCGCACGTTCGATATTACTAAGCATAATCATATGCTCAGTGCCATCTGCCGAAAGTGTGATCATATCACTGCTAACTGATACTAAGTCGCCTTTAAAGTTACGACGACCATCTTGTGGAAGCTTAGTACGCACGCGTACTTCTTCTCCTTGCGCCTTCTCGTAATGATCTTGTTTGAATAATGGACGATCAACACCAGGAGACGACACTTCCAAATCATATTCATTTGTAATTGGATCTTCGACATCCAAAATTGCGCTAACTTGACGACTTACGTCGGCACAATTGTCAACCGTAATCCCTGCATCGTGATCGATATAAACACGTAATGTAGAGTGGCGACCAGCTTGCACAAACTCAAGACCATGTAACTCAAAGCCTAACATTTCTACGGCTGGTGAGAGCATGGTTACTAAATCTTGCTCAAGTTTTGTCACGAAAATCCTCCATACAAACAAAAAAAGGGCATAAAGCCCTGAAATACTGAGTTTAATGATGATTAAAACACATCATGCTAGACCAGATACAACAACGCCCCGAACCAAGCGGGGCGTCACACCTAAAGCATAAAACTGTGTGGCCTAGGGCCAAGCTTGGTTGCGAGTCAAATATCTGACTAAATTAAACTAGATAGCCTAAACGCAAAACGCGCATTACCCAGAATGCGCGACTTCATACAGTAAATTAATTACTGAGCACACTAAGCGCATTTAAAATGCCTTAGTATGTAGTTGGTTGCGGGAGCCGGATTTGAACCGACGACCTTCGGGTTATGAGCCCGACGAGCTACCAGGCTGCTCCATCCCGCGCCAATCGATATTAAAGTAAATTACTTAATATCATCTAATCGAGTATTAACACCTCAATTCAATGGCGGCCATTATAAGCATGTAGCGCTCAATTAGCAACCTTCCAGCATGAATTAGTTAGACTATTTTTTACCTAAAAATTTTATGACAGCATTGTCATAAAATTTATTGTTTTATTAAATCTGGTCTATATTAAGTCATATAATAAGAACAACCTATAGCCAAGACTATATAAGTGAGCTGCGATGAGTTTATCCACTGCACAAAAAAGGCTTTTACAGCAAAACATTAAACATTTAAAACCTAATTTCCATCAATTTACTTTACAGTTCCACACACTGGCCAATAAGCATAGTTTACACATGACCCTGCCCAGTCAAGAAAGTATTAATAGACGTAGTTATCTGCTTTTTTGTGCTTTGAATAAAGTTGTCATGCACTTAGATGATTTGAAACAAGTAACACCTTTCATAGAATACTTAGCCAACAACCTCAGTTTTTTAAACGTAACAAGTCAAGATATAGATAATTTAACGAATGCTTTTATGAAAACCGTTGAATCAATGCAAGAACCTATGAGTGAACAACTTAAAGATGCGTGGCAATTAGCAACTCGCCTTTTTGCAAATATCGTTAAGTGCTATTTGTTTTCATACAGCAATGTCATACCACTGCAAGATAATTTCGCAGTAAGACGAACCTCATAATTTAACCAGCTCATTACTCAATCTGTCTAATTGGCGTTGTTCTACCGCAATTAGAGTATTGTACTTTTTAGTTACTGCACTCATTTTGGCGGACAACGCATAATCTTTATTAACAGTACTAAGATTAATTGCCTGTTTATCAGCTTGCTGTTGTAATTTGGCTATCTGTTGATTCAATTCATCGTAATAGCTGTCTATCTTGTTCTTGTGTTCAGTCATTTTTCGCTTGATCTGTTCACTGCGAATATAGCTATCAATCTCGGTGTTTTCAGTCTTTGATAGCGTTGACTCTAAGCTAGCTTGCTCTGCATTTAATCTATCAATATTACGTTGTTCATTATCGATTAATAAATTATAACGCTCTGAAACAGCAGTCATTTGTTCAGCAACTGCGGCTGCCTTTTTTGCTCCAAATGAAGAACGAAAGTACTCATCTGCCTGATTATTCAATGCAGCTATTTCACTATTTAATCGCGCGGTATAGGTATCTATCTTATCGAAATGCTCAGCTTTTTTCACAGCGATTTGTTTCAAACGAATATATCTATCAAGCTCATCATTTTGTTTAGCAAGTGCGACAGGTTTAGGTACTGAGTTAGGGTTAGTTTGAAGCTGATGGTCTTCGATAACTATCAGCTTTGCATCAACACCACATGGTTGCTGACTAAATTCAACAGTACCATCATGCTCGCACTTGTAAATGGCCGCATTTGCAATTGAACTTGCCAACACCCCTGTGATGACAATTACTAATTGAATGACATTATTGTTCATATTTCACCTTCCGTAGTGGTGTACATCAATAAAATGGTAACACCCTAATAGCTATTCATACTCTATAATAGATCGATATTCAGGTTTACGTCGTAAAGCATAATTTACCTCAGACTGGGTATAGACAGCGTGCAATTTTCTACCATCCGATTTATTTTTGGTGACCAGCTAAACGCCAACCACAGCTGGTACAAAGAGCAAGATCAACAACATATACTATATGTTGTTGCCGAATTAAAACAAGAAACAAACTATGTGAAGCACCATATCCAAAAGGTAGCTGCATTTTTCGCAGCCATGGAAAACTTTGCTAACGCGCTTGATAAAGTCGGGTTAAATTGCGTACACCTTACGCTTGATGATACAAAAGATGACAGCACCTTGTGTGAATTATTGACCCGACTGGCCAAACACTATCAGTGCAACACTATTGAATATCAATACCCTGATGAGTTCAGACTAAAAAAACAAATGTCAGAATTTGCTGAGCAAAGTGATTTAGACGTCAAAGGCTATGATACAGAGCACTTTCTACTGCCGTTTGAAGATATAAGTACGCACTTTAAAAAAGATAAACACGTCAAAATGGAATTTTTCTATCGTGCAATGCGAAAGCGCTTTAATATTCTCATAGACGACGATAATCAACCTTGCGGCGGGCAATGGAATTTTGACCAGCAAAACAGAAATAAGTTAAAACAAAACGACCTTGATAAAATCCCAGCTCCATTATGTTTTAGCCATGACGTGAGCCACATCTTAAAACGTATCGAAAAACATAAAGTAAATACCTTCGGCGAATGCGGAAAAACTTTGCTGTGGCCAACTACACGTAATGATGCCAAACAACTGCTGCGTTTTTTTTGTGAAAACCTGCTGCCCCATTTTGGCCAATTTCAAGACGCAATGACCTGCAATTCACAGCATCAATGGTCTTTGTATCATAGCCGCTTGTCATTTGCTCTTAACATCAAGATGCTGCATCCGATGCAAGTCATTAAACAAGTGTTAGTCACCTACGAGCAACATACTGATGATATAGATATTGCGCAAGTTGAAGGATTCATAAGACAAATCCTCGGCTGGCGCGAGTATGTAAGAGGGATTTACTGGCAGAATATGCCTCAATACAGTGAAAAAAATCACTTAAATGCGCAGCGTTCCCTGCCAGAGTATTTTTGGCATGGTAAAACAAACATGAATTGTATGCAGCATGCCATCAAACAAAGTCTTGAAACAGCTTATGCCCATCACATACAACGCTTAATGGTCACTGGGAATTTTTGCTTATTGACCGCAATCGAGCCAACTGAAGTTGATGCATGGTATCTAGGTATTTACATCGATGCTATTGAATGGGTTGAAATGCCCAATACTCGGGGAATGAGTCAGTTTGCTGATGGTGGGTTAATTGCCACTAAACCCTATGCTGCTAGTGGCAATTACATTAATAAAATGAGTGATTACTGCAAACACTGCAGCTACAAAGTAAAAGAGAAAACCACTGAGGATGCGTGTCCATTTAACAGTTTATATTGGCACTTTATGTTAGAGCATGAGGAACAGTTATCGCAAAACCCACGGATCGGTATGATCTATAAAAACTGGTATAAACAAGATGAAGCTCTTCAGCAAGCGACGCTTGAGCGAGCCAAATGGTGTTTAAATAATTTAGAAAAGCTGTAATAAAAAAGCCGCCTCAATTGAGGCGGCTTATAACTAACAAATAACTAGGGAAACAATGCTTTGTTGATAAGTATAAAATTACTTATTCTCGAGTAATTTACCATTACCAATTTCGATTTTACGTGGTTTCAGCGCTTCTGGAATTTCACGTTGTAAATCGATACTTAGTAAGCCGTTTTCAAGGTCAGCGCCTAATACTTTAACGTGGTCGCCTAATTGGAACTTACGTTCAAAGTTACGCTCTGCAATGCCTTGATGAATGAACTTACGCTCTGCATTGTCTTCTTTGTCAGCTTTTGTGCCACTGACTTTTAATGTGTTGTTTTCTGACTCGATGGTCAATTCACTTTCACTAAAACCGGCTACAGCCATAGTGATACGATATTTGTCTTTATCGAGCGCTTCGATGTTATACGGAGGAAAACTTGGCTGCTTGTCTGTACGAGCTGCCGCATCCATTAATGATGCTAAATGATCGAAGCCGATGAATGAACGATAAAGTGGTGATAAGTCTACTGTACGCATAATTATATCCTCATATTTAAGCGATATTTTGTTAGTGCTCTTCTATTGAACCAGCGCTAACAAAGTTAAATTAATATTATATATTTCAATTACTTTAGTTTATTTGGGACCCATCAGGCGTCCTCACTAAACTATTTATGGGCGGGTAAATTCTTTTCAAGATTTTTAGCAAAAAAAATTGCAATTTTTTTAAAATAAATGAAAGTTAAGTGCTCTCAAACTGGTCTGAATAAGTTGATTTTAAAGGGCTAACCACGTACAAAATAACAATGAAAAAAAATCCAACTTTTTTAAAAAAATTTTTAAGTGTGCTAAAAAATGTCGTGTTAATGGCAGTCATTGTGTATGCTGTGACCACATTTCAGCAGCGAAATTTACTCTCAACAGATAAAACCCCTGCCCCCTATTTTAATTTGGCCACGTTAAAAGACCCGACACAGCGGATGACCATTGCACAATTACAAGGAAAGCAAACAGTGGTGTATTTCTTTGCGCCATGGTGCTCAATTTGCCGCTACAGTATGCCAAATTTAGAAACTGCCTATCAGCAAGGTAAGTTAAATGCGATAGCGATTGCCCTCGATTATGAGAATATTACTGAAGTAAAACAGTTTACTGATTCACTCGAATTAACCATGCCTGTGTTACTTGGCAGTAAAAGTACAGGCCAAGATTATAAAATCAGTGCCTACCCAACTTATTATGTTATTGATGAGCAGCTGGCTATCACTGCGCATTCTATGGGTTACTCAACAGAACTTGGCCTCAGAATACGCACACTTGATTAGCTCAATCACATTTGCTGAGAAAAAATAGAACAGTACAATCGATTTTATGCACTGTTTTTATTCATTTAATTCGTTAAGATGATAACCAGACAAAGAACATCGAGGAGAGCGATATGTTAACTGTAATTTTTGGCCGTGAAGGCTGCCCATACTGTGTACGTGCAAAAGACGTTGCTGAAAAACTAGCTAATGAGCGTGATGATTTTAAATACCGCTATATCGATATCATCAAAGAAGGGATCAGCAAAGCAGATTTAGAGCAGTCTGCTGGCAAACCTTGCCCAACCGTACCACAGATTTTTATTGACCAAGCCCACATTGGTGGCTTCACTGAGTTCGAAGCATACGCTAAAGAAAATTTAGGGTTATATCAATAAATTGTAAACGTGGTTGATTTTTGCAAATTTAAATTGATTAAATTATGACCAACATCAACCACATACAAATTAGTTGTAATTTATACAAGCAATTGCCTTGTATTTCCTATACAATGCGCGCCTCTTTAAATTCGTTGAGGCGTATTAATGTCAGAACCAGTCACGTTTGAATCTCTAAATCTTTCTCCTGCAATCCTTAAAGCAGTTGAAGAGTTGGGTTACAAGACTCCATCTGAAATCCAAGCTCAATGTATACCGTTATTGCTAGAAAGAAAGGACGTACTGGGACTAGCGCAAACGGGTACAGGTAAAACAGCAGCATTTGCACTGCCGTTACTAAATAATATTGACCCGTCTGTGAAGCAGCCACAGATCCTTGTTTTAACGCCTACGCGTGAACTTGCGATCCAAGTAGCTGAGGCATTCGAACAATATGCTAAGCATACTCGTGGTGTTGAAGTTTTAGCCCTATATGGTGGCCAAAGCTACAGCATCCAACTAAGTGCACTTCGTCGTGGCGCGCAAATCATTGTTGCAACGCCTGGCCGCTTAATTGACCACATTAACCGTGGCACTATCAAGTTTGAGAGCTTACAAGCCCTTGTTCTTGATGAGGCAGACGAAATGTTACGCATGGGCTTCATTGATGATGTAGAAAGCATCATGGAGAAAACGCCACGTGAAAAGCAAACATGTCTTTTCTCTGCGACCATGCCTAAGCAAATCCAAAATATTAGCAGCAAGTACATGAATGAGCCTGAGCAAGTTCATATTTCTGCTCGTAACTCAACTGTATCAACAGTTGAGCAAGTATTTTGGAATGCACATGTACACAAAAACAAAGCAATCGTTCGCTTCTTAGAAGCTGAAGAATACGATGGTGCAATTGTTTTCGTACGTACGCGTAACGACACGGTACAGTTAGCTGAATTACTTGAGCGCGAAGGTTTCTCTGCGGCACCACTTAATGGTGACATGAACCAACAAGCACGTGAACGTACAGTAGACCGTTTGAAAAACGGCCTAGTTGATATCGTTATTGCAACAGACGTTGCTGCACGTGGTCTTGATGTAGACCGTTTAAGCTTAGTTATCAACTACGATATCCCGCAAGACTCTGAAGCCTACGTTCACCGTATCGGCCGTACAGGTCGTGCAGGTCGTACAGGTAAAGCGATTCTTTTCGTAAAACACAACGAGCGTTATTTACTTAAAAATATCATTCGTCATACGAAATCAGAGATCGCACAAGTTGATTTACCAACTGCAAAAGTCGTTGAAGAAAAGCGTATTAAAGCACTTCAAGACAAGTTAACAATTGCGCTTGAAAACAAAGACATTACGTTCTTTAATCAAGTAGCTGCTAACATGGCTGAAAAACTTAAGTTAAGTACTGAAGACTTAGCAGGTGCGTTACTTTGTTTAGCGCAGCAACAATCACCAATCAAGGTTGAAGAAGTTAAAGTTCAACCGCGTGGCGAACGCAGCGAACGTGGCGACCGTCGTCGCAACGAACGTGGTGATCGTGGTGGTGAGCGTTCTGCACGCGAGCGTAAACCTCGTGAACCGCGCGAGCCGCGTGAGCGCAATAGCCGCAGCATGGGTCCTATGGATACTTACCGTATCGAAGTAGGTCGCGAGCACGGTGTACAAGTTAAAAACATTGTTGGTGCGATTGCTAACGAAGCTGATATCTCAAGCAAGTTTATTGGTGATATTCGCTTACACGACAGCCACAGTACAGTACAATTACCACAGAACATGCCAAAAGATGTGCTTGATCACTTCCAAAAGGTATTTATCTGTAAACGTCCTATGAATATGACGCTAACACAAGATCAAGGTCCTGCTGCTCCTCGCGCAGAACGCCCAAGTGGTGACCGTGGTGATAAAAAGCGTAACTTCAAAGACCGTGGTGAAAAACGTGGAGGCCCTCGTAAAGAGCGTCGTCCAGTGAGCTTCACTGCGAACTAATTGAAGCTTTAAGCAATAAAAAAACCTTGTCATGCGAGTGACAAGGTTTTTTTGTGTCTGTAGTAAAGCTGTCAGCTACCAGACCGCAGTTTTTAAAGCCTCAAGCTGGATTGCTGAGGCTTTAAAACTTAATCATTATGAACCAATGGCTGGGTATGCGTAGCTTGATTGTAGACCTAGTGGGATACCTAAGCCCCAGTACGCAAGTAAGAAGATGCTCCAGCCTATTAAGAAGGCGATTGAATAAGGTAACATCATCGCAATTAAGGTACCGATACCTGTGCCTTTTACATACTTTTGGCAGTACACTACAACCAGTGGGAAGTATGGCATCAGTGGCGTGATGATATTCGAGCTTGAGTCACCTACACGGTACGCAGCCTGCGTTAAATCAGGTGAAATACCCAGTTGCATCAGCATTGGAACAAAGATTGGTCCTAACAGCGCCCATTTTGCTGAGCTTGAGCCAACAAATAGGTTCACAAACGCCGTTAAAAAGATAATACCTACCACAGTGACTGAGCTTGGCAGTGCCATTGCTTTAAGTAGCTCTGCACCTTCAATCGCAAGTAATGCGCCAAGGTTTGATTTACTAAATGCGGCAATAAATAACGCACAGAAGAACGCCATAACAATATAGTAAGCCATACCGCTCATGGCTTTACTCATGGCATCTATCATATCTTTAGAGCTTTTAAAGGTACCCACGGCAAAACCGTAGACGGCACCAGGGATCCAAAACAGTAAGAAGATAAGTGGCACAATTGATTGCATTAACGGTGAGCGGAAGTTAGTTAAAGAGCCATCGCTGCTTCGCATTGCTGAATCGGCTGGGGCCGAAACAAACCAAAGTAAAGCAAGGCCTGCAATCATCACTGTGCTTGCAATATAAAACGCTCGTTTTTCATCACTGCGCGCTTCATCAAAGGCAGGTAAATCTTGTGTGTCACCATCAAGTGGCGTGTTTTGTAAGCGCGGCTCGATGATTTTATCTGTGATATACCAGCCTAATAAGATAATAAATAGGCTCGAAGCCGAGGTAAAAAACCAGTTATTAAGCGGGTTTATTGCCATATCAGGATTAATAATTTGCGCCGCACTTTGGGTAAAGCTTTGTAGTAACGGGTCAATGCCTGATGGAATAAAGTTTGCGCTAAAGCCACCACTTACCCCAGCAAACGCTGCAGCAATACCGGCAAGCGGGTGACGACCCATCGCATAGAAAATAACCCCAGCCAATGGGATCACCAATACATAACCGGCATCAGTGGCGGTATGGCTGACAATCGCCACTAAAATAATAGAAGGCGTTAAAAGCTGTTTTGGCGTTACTTTTAACATTAATTTGAGGCCAGTGTTGATGAAGCCTGAATGCTCAGCAACCCCGACACCTAACATAGCAACGAGTACCACACCAAGCGGGGCGAAGCTGGTAAATGTTTTCACCATCGACGATAAGAAGGTGGCTAATGAATCACCCGCAAGTAAGTTATTTACAACTATGGCTTCGCCTGTGCGTGGGTCTATAGCGTCAAATGTGGTGCCCGAAAAGAGCCAAGATAAAAACCAAATTAATAGCATAGCGACTAAGAAGATAATCGCCGGATCGGGCAGTTTATTACCCACCCTTTCAATCGTATTTAGAAAACGTGCTATCGCACCGCTTTGTGCTTGCACATCATTATTGTTATTCATTTTCAAATTCCCTAGAAAAAATTCTCGTTAACCTTAACGTATCTAAGTAATAAGGTAAATTTTAAGTTAATAGCTTTACTGATAAAGCTAAGGTCTAGCTGTAAAAAAAGCGACACAGGTCGCTTTATAAATTTGGTTTAGATACTAAGCTAAGCTGCTAGCGCTTTAACTTCATCCCACAGACGCACAACAAGCTCTTTATCTTCTTCGTTTAGCTCACCATTGCGGTAAGCTTTAACTAAGCTTGATTCTACTTGATTGTTAAGTTCCTCAATTGACAAGTTTAATTCTTCTACTTGTGCATAACCTACCGCTAAGTCAAAGTGACCACGTAAATAGCCACCCGCAAACAGTTCGTCGTCAGTCGCTTTATCAACTAAATCATCAAAATATTGCTGCGCTGCATCAATATAACTTACTAAACTCATTGTTACTTCTCCTCTGGGTGCAGCCCATCTTGATGACCCACTGCATACATAATATGGTCATTAAAACCGGTGGTTACGCGTATATAACCACTTAATTCATCGTCTAACTCACTATCGCCGGTATCGGCAATCAGCGGTCGGCCATTTAAGGCCTGTAATTTAGTTTTAGTCGCCACTACAATAATATTGTCACGACCAATAGCACGAATAAGCGCAGGGCTTAATTGCTGATTTCCTCTGCCGAATATATGGCCTTGGCCACCAATTAAGGTAATCACTAATTTAGTCGCTTTACCTTCGGTAAGCTCAAGTAATTGCTGAGCCGTTAAATCCTGTGCAACGAGTTCTTGATCAGCCACTAAATCAACACCTAACAAGGTATTCTCAAGGCCCATTTCTTCCATTATTGCAGCCACGGTTGAACCACTGCCCATCACATATAAACAGTCTTCATCCATTTCACTAACAACATAGGCCGCAATATCAGCAAGGACTAATTCATCCGTTTCTTTGCCGCCATTTTTAACTGCTTGCACATAACGCACTTCACTAGGTACTTGCATTTCACCATAGCGCTTAGCTTTTACCGTGCCTTCGCGAAATGCTTCTTCGTCGATATCCATCACATCGGCATCACCAAGGCTTACAAGCTCACCTTTTACTAGCATTTCGACAACGCGACCTGCTGCCTTTGGAGTAATCGCATAAACACCAGAGTGTATTTTACAGCCAGCAGGAATACCCAACACAGGTGTGCTATCACCAACTGCGTGACAAATGTTGCGAGCAGTGCCGTCACCACCAGCAAATAAAATAAGATCGACACCTTGCTCGACCAATAGCTTGGCTGCCTGCTCTGTGTCATCAGGGGTAGTGATTTCATTTGTTTGGTAAATGACGTGAGTATTAAAACCAAGCTGGCTTGCCGTTTGCTCACCCATTTCACCGTTTACAGTGTAAATGGTTAACTCATCTTGATGTGCAAGCAGAACCTCAAGTGCCGCTCGGGTGCGTAAGTTTGCTTTTGGCTCTGCGCCAAGTTGCATTGCCTTTGCTGCGGTATCTGCCCCATCACTGCCCTTGAGTGCCACACTGCCACCTAAGCCGGCAACCGGATTAACAATCAAACCTAATTTAAACTGCATCAGCTAAAACTCCTGGGTTGCTATGAAAATCGCGCTGCCACGTAAACTGTGCAGCGGATAATGGCCATGGGGTGTTATAAAAATCGCTCAATGCTTTAAGTAACGCCTCTGTGCGCTGATTAAAGCCAGATACTAATAGATCCAATACTTGCTGATGAACCCGCGCTTGAAAGTCAAACCGGCAGGTTTGCTCGCCATTAAGATTATCAACTGATACATTAAAATCGAAACCCGCTGCTGTACTGAGCGCCCACTCAATGGCTTGCGGTTTTACTTCAACCGCTTCAAATTCAGCTTGCTGGTGTTTATCACGGCCATCTGGGCAATACCAATAACCATAATCTTCTTTTAACCGGCGTGCCTCTCCTGCCACCAGCCAATGGGCAATCTCATGCAAGGCGCTGGCATAAAAACCGTGGGCAAATACAATTTGATGATAAGGCGTTTGCTCATCAGCAGGCAGGTAAATAGGTTCATCATCACCTTTTATCAAACGTGTATTATGACTTTGATAAAAGGTGTTTTCAAAAATAGTGATTAAGTCAGCAATCTGATGCATACGGCTTGAATTTGTCTCGTTAAAAGCGTCACTAAAAACGAGGCGAATTGTACGGACTTTTCAGCCTAAAGTAAAAGCAACCGCCCTCAGTTACAGGTATTTTGCGATATCAACATCATCGATTTGCTCTGGGTTTAAATAGCGCTTTGCATACTCAAGGTAAATACCTGACGTTAAGAACAATTTGAATACATCTTCATCAACATGCTGATCGGCCACCATCTTGGCTAAAATATCAATGGCAACACTCAGCGGTTTGGCTTTTTTGTAGGGTCTGTCGGCTGCGGTCAATGCTTCAAATATATCAGCAAGCACCAACACGCGTTCAGGTATCGATAAATCACCCGCAGACAACTTACGCGGATACCCCGTGCCTTTTAAAGTTTCGTGGTGAGTCGAGGCATAACGTGGCACACGGGCTAATTCTTCAGGAAACGGCACATTATCGAGCATACGTATAGTGCTAATAATATGCTCATTAATTTTAAATCGGTCTTCACTTGTTAAAGTACCGCGCTGAACCTGTAAGTTATATAACTCTCCTAAGTTATATTTATACTCTGGAATATCTACTTTTATCCCTAACCGTTCATCATAGTGAATTGGTTTATCGTGGGCAATCAAATGCTCAGGCTTATCAGAAAGTAGCTTTTCAGTTACAGGGAGTTGCTCATCATTGCTATGAACTCGCAGCTCTTCGACTGGCGAAAGGCCTATTTTATCGTCAAAATAGCGCTGCCAAGTAATATTGCTGAGTGCTTCTAAACGCTCAAGGCTAGCTTCATCCATAAACTCGCCCCCGACATTACAGGTAGCGATAAACGAAAAATCACTCCGCAGCTCTGCTTGGCGTTTAGTAAGTTCAGCCTCAAGCTCTGGCTGCTTTTCGGGTGAGGCTTGCAATGCTTTTAGATATGCGATTTCTGCATCTCGCCAAAGTACTTCAAAACGTGTGCGCACTTCGTGAATACGGTTGTATATTGTTTCTAACTTAGTGCCTTTATCTACGATATGTTCTGGCGTGGTAATTTTACCGCAGTCATGTAGCCACGCTGCGAGACTAAATTCTCTTAGCTCGTCTTTATTTTTAAACGCAAACTCTTTAAAAGCATGTTCATTTGAGTTTGAAGCTGCTTTGGCTAGCATAATGCCAAGCTCTGGTACCCGTTCGCAGTGCCCTGCTGTATAGGGAGACTTATCATCGATAGCCTGTGCGATAAGCTCAATAAATGACTTCATTAAGGCCTTTTGCTTTTGCTCATGTTGCTGAATCGATTGACTCATTTGCACCATAGAGCGAGATAGGTTGTTAATTTCTTTAATACTGCTTTTTAGCGTAGAAACTTGGTCAAATTGACGCCGTTTAATCTTTAAGTTTTCGCCCTCTAAGGTCTTAATTGGTGCAACGATGGGTGAAGCAAAAAACCACGACACGGGTAAAACCATAATTAAGCATGCCGCAGTGATTAAAATTGACAGCTTAATTTTCTCGCGAGTAGAGCTTAATACACCTTCTTTGGGCACCACTATCGCTAGGAAATCGCTATTATCGCCCATCTCAGAAAGCGGGGTGATATATACGTACTTTTCAGCCCCATTAAGAGTCATCAAACGTAAATGGGCAAAGTTTGTTTTATCTTTAATTAAGGTTAAAAATTCAGGGTAAGGCACGGTGCCAATCACTTGTGGTTGCTGATTGGGGTCGCTTCCTAACCATTTACGCTCAAGTGCTGCAATATACGAATCTGGCAGTTGCTCTATTGCCATATCAATTAAATCTTTAAGCGCTGCATCCTCCGGGTGAAACAGTAAATGCAGCGTATCGGGTAAAAGGTCATGGCTGTAACTATCAAGCTGATTATATTGAACCCCATCAATAAAAAACTGCTTTTGGGTGTATTTAAACACCGCCTCGTTATCTAGGCCTGCAAAGACCCGCCCTTGGCTTACCGCATCAAGTACCGCTTTTGTACTTGGCAGCTCAACAATGTCTATGTCGGGAAAGTGCTCTTTGATCACTTTGATCACCGACCAACCTTCGCCAATTGCAAGCTGCTTACCCGCCAACTGCTTCATACTAACAACTGGGGGCGTACCTTGTGCAGTAATAATACTAAATGGTAAGGTTGCCATGGTTTGGCTCATAATACCAAGCGGCTCATTGGCAGGCGTTTTAAAAATAGGCTGAATAACATCTATTTCTTTTTTAGCAAATTGATTCAAAAACTCAGACCAAGTAAACCCATTGATAAAGGTCACTTTAATTCCGAGCATATTGGCCAAGCCATTAATGTAATCAATGCTATAGCCTTTGGGGTTACCGCCAACACTAAAATCCATTGGCGGCCAATTAGTTTCGTTTGAAACACTTAAATAAGGGTACTTAGCCAAGACACTTTGCTGGGCCTCAGTCAGAGGGAGTTTTTCGAGCGTTGGCAGAAGTAAGCTATGCTTTTGTTGGTTAGAGGCGACAATTTCACCCTCTTTATTATAAATATACAGCTCACTTAAATATTGACTGCTCATTTTACTCTGCTGTTTGCTTAGGTACTCTGAAATGCTCGATAAGCTAACGTCTAACGCCAACACACTATTTTCGCTTGCTGACTTTATCGAATAGGTTTGCCCTGGTGCTTGCAGGTGGGTAAAGAAGTATGGTTTGGTTTTATTGACACGGGTAGAGTTTGCTTGCTTAAACCACAAACGCTCTCGGGGGTCATAGCTGGTACCTTTTGTTTGAGAGATGCGTAAATTAAATTGCTGGTCAAAGTAATGAGTGTGCTGAACTCGATCTGCACCTTCATCGGTAATATGGATCACCACCCAGCGATCAGCTTCGATGGCTTGCAGCTGTTGGCGAACTATTTCACTACTCTCTAAATTAATTAATTCGTAAAAGTCACCATTTTCATACCCCACATATAAAGCATAAAACAATGGATTGAGCTGCATGATTTCACTCATGACATTTCTCAGTTCACTTTTATCTTCATTGTTGGCACTGATAAGACTACCGTTTTGTACCATCACACTTAAAGTGTTTTCAGATTTTTCGTTCACACTGGTCAGATAATCAGCGACAGAGCCTGTGGCTAAATTAAAGTTTTTGACACTGGCTTCTAACGCCATTTTTTCACTGAAATAATATTGCAAACTGATGGCAATTAACGCGGTGAGTGAGGTTGCTAATACGAACACAGCAACAACGGTAAGACGAATCGAAAAACGAATTTTTTGTTTGAGTTTTTGAAAAGCAGATACCAGCACTTATGCATCTCCTTGCAATGCTTTGTTCGTAAATAATATTAGCTTGTATAATATGTATACACCAATAACTTTGTATTACAAACAAAAACACTGCAATATTAGCCTAAAGCATAAGCAAATAATTACCTTAGATATTTTTGAATATCGACCGAATCGATTTGCGACTCATCTAAAAACTGTTTTGCATATTTTAGGTATATGCCTGAGGTTAAAAATAGCTCAAATACATCACGATCAATATGCTCGTCATCGACCATCTTCGCTAAAATATCAATTGCAACACTCAGAGGCTTGGCTTTTTTATACGGCCTATCTGTCGCAGTTAGAGCCTCAAAAATATCAGCCAGCACTAACACTCGTTCAGGTATTGATAAATCTTTTGCAGTTAATTGGCGAGGATATCCAGTACCTTTTAATGTTTCATGATGCGTCGAGGCATAGCGTGGGATCCGAGCAAGCTCTTTCGGAAAAGGAACATTAGAAAGCATGCGAATAGTACTGATAACATGTTCATTAATTTTAAACCTATCCTCAGCAGTGAGCGTACCGCGTGAAATAGATAAATTATAAATCTCACCTAGATTGTATTTATACTCAGGGATTGTCATTTTTATCCCTAAATCAGCTTCGTAATCAACGGCCTTTTCATGAGGAATTAAATCACTTGGTTTATCACTCAATAGTAATTCTTCAACAGGCAAAGTTTGATCTTTAAGGTTTACCATGCGCAACTCTTCAAGTGGCGATAACCCAAGACTAGCATCGAAGTGACGATACCACTTGATGCTGGCAATCTGATGTAAACGATTTAATTGCGACTCATCCATAAACTCTCCGCCGACATTACATGCCGCAATAAAGCTAAAATCCGCATGCAACTTTTCAATCTGAGCGTCTAATTGCTGTTGTAACTGCTGTTTTTGTTCTGGGTTTACAAGTAGTTTTTCGTAGTAGTCTAGTTTTGCATCTCGCAGCAGTACTTCAAAGCGCATACGAACTTCATGAATTCGGTTGTAAATTGTTTCAAGCTTAGTGCCTTTATCAACAATATGTTCTGGCGTAGTAATTTTACCGCAGTCATGCAACCATGCTGCTAAACGAAACTCTCGTCGTTCATCTGGGGTTTTAAAACTAAACTCAGAAAACGCCTCATCCTTTGAATCTGATGCTGCATCAGCAAGCCAAATACCGAGCTCTGGCACCCGCTCACAATGCCCTGCCGTGTAAGGTGATTTATCATCAATTGCTTGCGCTATAAGCTCAATAAAAGATTCCATTAACGCTTTTTGCGAGTTTTCATGCTGCTCAATTGAGCGACTCATATCAACCATAGAACTGGCTAAATAATGAATCTCTAGAATATGGCTCGAAAGTGTAGAAACCTCATTGTAATCACGCTGTTGGATTTTTTTATTTTCGCCCACCAATTTCAAAATGGGATTAACAATCGAAGATGCAAAAAACCACGATACGGGCAAAAGTAACAATAAACATAACCCTGTGACTAAAATTGAGATTCTGATTTTCTCTTTAATAATTGCTAGCACATCTTCTTTCGCAACTAGCACTGTAAAGTAATCCACTTCATCAGAGTGCATATCGCCACTAAGTGGCAATGGCACTACAAACATATATTTTTCTTGACCATTTTCGTGCACATCAAGCATTTTACCGAACTGTTGCTTTTTATTGGCAAGCCCAGGTTGTTGCTCATCAAGTCGAATAAGCTTAGATAAGTCGTCGAATGTTCGTTGCTGACTTTGATTACGACTTGCTGCGATGATTTCGCCATCACCCCGGTAAACATACATTTCAGAAGAAACTAAGAACTGCATTTTAAGTTGTTGCTCTAAAAGAAAGTGGCTCAAACTGGAGCTGGCTATATCAAGTGCAAGTACATCACCTGTGTCTGCTGACTGTATTGAATAGGTATAGCCCGGCATTTCTAATAGATTAAAAACATACTGCTCAGACTTTGAGACTGACTCACTAGAGGCCTCCTTAAACCACTTTCGGGTACGAGGATCATAGTCAGTTTTTTCTTCGTTGACTCTAATAACCGAAAGGCTTTCATCCAAGAATAACTTTACGGTTTTGCGCGCATCACCTTGCCCGGAGACTTTATAAATCAACCAACGCTCCAAAGGCCGGATTTGAAAACTAGCGGGTAAGGTTGCATCACCTTTTAAATTAATTACTTGCAGCATATCACCATTTTGATGCGCAAGAATTAATGAGTAAAAATCCGCATGTCGACTTAGTACCTCTATCAACACATTACGCAAGGTGTCTTTATCCTTGCTATCTTCAGAAAAGAGTCGAGTATCATGGATCATTACGCTGAGCGTATTATCAACCCGATGATTTATTCTCGAGATATGGTCTGCTATTTGTTGACTGGTCTGCTTAAATTGGTCCGTTTTTGTCTGCAGTACAAACTTTTCACTAAAGTAATAATGGAGACTAATTGCCACAATCCCTGTTAATAAACTTGCCAAGGCAAACACCAGTAACACACTGACGCGAATTGAAACTTTAAAGCCCTTAGGTTGGCCTGGTAGCATATTGCGGCTCCTTGCATGCTGAATATACCTATCTAGGTATAAAATAAAAATAAAAGTGAAATCTAAAACAACTTATTTAGACAGACTCGCTAGATTTTAACGACCAGTTGATTGCGACCAGCCTCTTTGGCTTCGTATAACGCTGAATCTGCTCGAGCAATAACAGACTTTTGAAGCTCCTCACGCATAACTGTCAAACCAAAGCTTGCTCTTATTGATAAAGACATATCATTAAGATGTAACGGCTCAGCATTCAGTGTTTCAATCATTTTATTGACAATTATCGTCGCATCTTCAACAGAACAAAGCGGCAACACAATTACAAACTCCTCTCCTCCAAAACGATAAACATCGTCAGAAGCTCTCAAAGACTTTGTAAGGAATGTTGAAAACTTTTCTAGCACAGCGTCGCCAACTTCGTGCCCATGGGTGTCATTAACACGTTTAAAGTAATCAATATCAGCTAAAACAACGCATACTTGTTTTGATTTATATTGATTTTCTTTACTGAGTTTTTGGTAATGCTCATAAGTATTATCAAACGCTCTGCGGTTAGGTAACTGTGTAAGCGCATCTTTCAAGGCCTGCTTTTTCATTTCTTGAGCTAATTGACCTAATTGCGTATTACGTACAAATAGCTCACGACGAATAATGTGTTCATGGGCAGCCATGATCGATCCCGCTAAATTAGCCGCTATGTGAGCTAAAATAACCACATAAAAAGAATGCAAATTTATATCTTTATTAAAATAAATAACGGAAATAGCCAGACAGCTATAAAACACACCTAATAGCGCTGATAGTTTCAAGGAGAGCAAAGTCGAGAAGTAAAATGTAATCAATACAATGACATCAAAAAACATATGCAATATATAATGACGCTCATAGGTGATAACCATAAATTGCATATTCAAAAACATAAATATCATAAAGGCGATGACCATCTGTATTAACTGCTTCGGTGACTTTACAAAACTAATACCAAAAGCAGCGCTAACGCATACAAATACAGTGATAGTTCTGCCAATCAAAGCAATATCAGGCCAGAAATCTGGCTGAATAATCATCTTATCGAAAAAAGTGACGAGCATAGTCACAACGGCGATTATACATGCAAGAAATTGAGCAAGCTTTTTATCTTGCACCAATTTACTTTGTATAAACAACAACTCAACCTGTTTCGACTTGAACTGACAAGCATAACGGTTAATAGTCATATCTTTGTTTAATAACTTTGCAGCATAAACGCCCATAAATGTGCCTACAACAAAAGGGAGAATGAGAAGTGTTGAATTAAAGAGCAACAACTCTATTATAGAAGGAAGAGATTAGAATTGAACTAGTTATTTTGTATAAAAATAACACATTTTAACCAGCACAATATAAGTAGGGGCAAACGAAGTATTAATGAAATACTCCGTAATTATGTTATGAAATCTCTTTTCCTGCCTCATCACATACAACAATATCGGTTTCTTTTAATGCTTGATTGATCCAGGTTTGCAACACAGGGCAAGCTAGCACATGCTGGCAATAAGCTTGTGCTGCACTCGACAGCTCCACCTGATAGGTTTTAAAACGCAACACCACAGGTGCAAACATCGCATCAACAATAGAAAACTCGCCAAATAACCACGCATTAGGATAACGCTGCTGCTGAGCCGAAAAAATCTCATCGATACGTGCGATATCTTTTTTAGCTTGCTCTGATAATTCAACATGCCTTTTAGCGCGAATGTTCATCGGCATTTCATTGCGAAGTGCAGCAAAACCAGAATGCATCTCGGCAGCTAGACTGCGAGCTTTTGCTCTTTGGGCTATTTCACTAGGCCAAGCAGCACCATTTAGATAAGCATCATTGATATATTCACAAATGGCGAGTGAATCCCACACGATTAATTCAGCATCAATAAGTGCCGGCACTTTTTGCACCGGAAACGTGCTTTTTAATGCTTCATAAAACTCAGGCGTATCTAAAACTAACTGTTGCTCTGTAAAAGAAATATTGAATTTACTCAGTAAATACCACGCTCTTAATGACCAAGTTGAGTAATTTTTATTGCCAATAAATAATTGCATTGCGCTTCCTTTAACGTTTAGATTAGGCTCACTATAAAACAGCAATTGGGTAATTACTCGCCAATTGTTTTTATGCTACCTATAAGTAAAGTTGATACATTATGGATATTGATGCCCTCAGGACTTTTTGTGCCTTTGTTGATACAGGCAGTTTTACCCGCGCTGCAGCACAGATTTGCAGAACCCAATCTGCGGTAAGTATGCAAATGAAAAAGCTTGAACAAGACATTGCAAGCCCCCTATTTGAAAAGCAAGGTCGTCAACTGGTGCTAACTCATCAAGGCCACCAGCTAGCAAGCTATGCAAAACAATTGATAGCGCTTCATGATGAAGCGTTTAAGCAATTAAAAGCAGGCGCAGGCAATCTGCGCGTACGCATAGGTTGTCCTGACGACTATGCCCACTCTTTACTACCAGAGCTTGTTGATGCCTTACATCAACAGTTTAATGCGCTAGATTTACAAATAAGCTGCGCCCCAAGTACTGAGCTTAGAGCCAAGCTAGACCAAGGTATGCTCGATTTAGTGATTGCCACTCGCTCGCCAGACAGCGAAGAAGGTTATTTATTACAATCAAGCCAAGGCGTGTGGGTGAAAAGCCCCGGTTTTGAGATTGAAGATTCAACCCCACTTCCTATCGCCTTGTTTCAACGAGACTGTAAGTTTCACCAAGCCAGTATTGAAGGCCTTTTAAAGGCCGAACGCCGTTTTAATATTATTGCCTGCTGTGGCTCAGCGGGAGCGTTACATGGCTTGATTAAACAAGGACTTGCAATAGGTAGTATGGCGCGAATCAGCATGCAATCAGGTGTGGAAGAAATCAGCGATAACTCACTTCCGATACTGCCTGTCATTGATATCGTCCTGCTTTACGGTAATCATGCCCACAACCCGCTAAGTCATGAAAAAATTAAACAGCTTGTGGAAATAATTAAGGCATAAAAAAGCGCGATGATAATCATCGCGCTCATTAACTGCGTTTACTTTATTTAAGACTGCGCTTAAATCGAACCTTTGATTGGTCCATGTTCGTGGCTAACATGTGGGTTTTGACCACGTTGGCGCAATAAGTGATCCATTAAGGTAATCGCCATCATCGCCTCAGCAATAGGAATAGCACGAATGCCTACACAGGGATCATGGCGTCCTTTGGTGATCATCTCTACCGCTTCGTTGCTGGTATTAATGCTGTTGCCCGGTATGGTAATGCTTGAGGTTGGCTTAAGTGCGATAGAGGCAATGATATCTTGCCCTGTTGAGATACCCGCAAGTACACCGCCCGCGTGATTTGATGTAAAACCATCAGGAGTTAACTCATCACGGTGCTCAGAGCCTTTTTGCTCAACCACATCAAAGCCATCACCAATTTCAACGCCTTTTACCGCATTAATGCTCATTAATGAGTGTGCAAGCTCTGCATCTAGGCGATCAAATACTGGCTCACCTAAGCCTACAGGCACATTTTTAGCAACCACTTTGACTTTAGCGCCTACCGAATCACCTTGTTTTTTTAGGTCGCGCATGTACTCATCAAGCGCTTCTAGCTTGCTGGTGTCTGGAAAGAAAAATGCATTATTTTCTACTTCATCCCAGTTGTAGTCTTCTGCTTTGATTGGCCCTAGTTGGCTCAAACATGCTCGAATTTCAATACCATGAAACTGTTTTAAGTATTTTTTAGCAATTGCACCTGCCGCTACACGAATAGCCGTTTCACGGGCAGAAGAGCGACCACCACCTCGGTAATCACGGATACCGTATTTATGCCAATAGGTATAATCGCCATGACCTGGACGAAACACCTCAGCGATTTTGCCGTAGTCTTTTGAACGTTGATCGGTGTTTTCAATCAGTAAACCAATGCTAGTACCTGTGGTTTTACCTTCGAATACACCTGAAAGAATTTTAACTTCGTCACTTTCGCGGCGCTGCGTTGTATAACGACTTTGCCCCGGTTTACGACGGTCTAAATCAATTTGTAAGTCGGCCTCGCAAATTTCAAGGCCTGCTGGTGTACCATCAACAACGCCGCCTAATGCAACGCCGTGGCTCTCACCAAAGGTGGACACTTTAAATAGTTGTCCAATGCTATTACCTGCCATTAACTTTCCTCATTCCTAATGACTACTGAGACCGAGCCCTCAGGCTCGGCTTTTAAAATCTGCCGTTAGTCAGCAAAATACTTAACTAGTTGCTCTTTGCTGATCACAAACACACCTAATCCACCTTGCTCGAACTCAACCCACTCAAACGGTGCATTTGGATATAACGCTTCCATATGTACCATAGAGTTGCCGACTTCGACAAATAACAAACCGTTATCAGTTAGATGCTCTGCGGCTTCAGCTAAAATTGTACGCGTTACGTCTAGGCCGTCATGGCCCGATGCTAAACCAAGTTCTGGTTCATGGTGGAATTCACGCGGTAAATCAGCCATATCTTCAGCATCAACATAAGGTGGGTTTGCTACGATCAGATCATATTTTTGACCCGGAACGCCACTAAACACGTCTGATTGAATTGGCAGTACACGGTCATTGAGCATGTAATCGCTAATATTAATATCAGCAACTTCGAGCGCTTCATAAGAAATATCAACCGCATCAACTTGAGCATCTTCAAATGCTTGTGCAAGTGCAATGGCGATACACGCAGAGCCGGTACATAAATCAAGAATGCGCGTTACTGAGCTTGGCTCTTCTAACCAAGGTGCAAAGCGGTTGTTAATTAGCTCTGCAAATGGCGAGCGTGGAATTAACACGCGCTCATCGACATAAAACGGCATACCTGCAAACCATGCTATGTTGGTCAGGTATGGTACTGGCGTACAATCATTAATACGCTCTGCAATTAGTTCAGCTAAACGGTTCTTCTCGGTGCTGGTTAAACGCGCATGCATTAGCTCTTTTGGCGCGTCGATAGGCAAACTTAATGCGGGTAATAATAAGCTAACTGCTTCATCCCACGCATTATCTGTGCCGTGCCCAAAGAAAATACCACTGCTGGCAAATTGACTGGTTGTCCAACGTAACCAATCGTGCAACGTTGAAAGTTCTGCAATTGCCTCGTCTAAAATTGCATCTTCAATCTGGAAATGGTTCATGTATGTTCCTTAACTTTCAAAGTCTATTCTGACGCGTATTGTACCGTCTTTTCAGTTGGTTTTTACTCGATTTTTAGCGTTTTTTTGTTTAGACTGCCGCCATGAAAAAAGATCCCCACGCCAACAATCACATTAGCCCTGACGATATTGATTTATTTCGTCAGAGTATTAGTGGTGCCAAAGCCTTTAAACAAGACACTATTCGATTCACCAATAAGCCTAAAGTGTCACAAGCGAAGCAATTTTCCCAGCAAAAAAAGCAACATCAGGCAGAATTTTTCTTTTCTGATGAATATGTACCAGACATCGACACTCATGGCACTGTCAGTTATGTCAAACCAGGTCATGATAGCTTTTTGGCAAAGCAACTTCGTCGTGGAGATTACCCGCCTGAGTTAACCCTTGATTTACATGGCTTAAATAAAGAGTTAGCCAAAGATGAGCTGGCTGGATTAATTCATGAGTGTAAAAAACAGCACTACTATTGTGCCTGTATTGTGCATGGTATTGGTGAGCGCATACTCAAACACAAAGTGCCACAATATTTAGTACAACACCCTGATGTAATTGCTATGCATCAAGCACCTCTTGAGTTTGGCGGTAAAGGTGCGGTACTTATTTTAATTAATCTTCCACAAAGTGATGAGTTCAGACGCTAACGTCTTCTTGTCATAAGGCCTAATGTGCATATTTTTTCGATTATTTTTCCACTGATTTTTATCGTTTTAAGTGGTTACATTAGCTCGCGTAGCAAGTTTTTATCGAAAGAGCACATAGCAGGGTTAAGCAAGTTTACCTTTTACATTAGCGTGCCTGCTTTTCTATTTTTGAATATGGCACAAGCCGATTTAAAAAATAGTGTTTCTGTTGCCGGCTTTTTAAGTTTTTATATTCCAGTATTAGCTATTTATGCCCTTGGCTATGTAATTGACCGGTATTTTATAGCAACGCAATCTGCACCATCGCGTCACGCTGTATTTGCTCTTGGCAGTAGTTACTCAAATACCGTACTGGTAGGTCTGCCTATTATTATTGCTGCTCTTGGGCAGCAAATGGTCGGCATTGTGTTTATGATCATCACTTTTCACAGCGCATTATTGTTTACCCTCACCTTTTTGCTCAGCGCTAAGTCGCAGCAAACATTCTCTTGGCGAGCGTTTGCTAAAAACATGCTACTGAACCCAGTCGTGTTGAGTATCAGTAGTGGCCTTGCTGTTAACCTATTTGGTTTTACACTTTTTGATGATTTAGCAAATGGTTTAAGCTTACTTGCTAAACCCGCCATTGCGTGTGCGCTATTCGTGTTAGGGGCAAATTTGGTGTTCTATAAAGTTGCAGACAACTGGCAGGCCTCCGTTATTGCTACCATCATCAAACTTGCCGTTTTACCTTGTGCTGTATACTTTTTTGCTAGCCACGTTTTTAATTTGGAGCAATCTCTGCTGAAAGTACTTGTCCTTTTAAGCGCCTCTCCTTTAGGTGTAAACGCTTATTTAATTGCTAATCAAATTAAACAACATCAGGCGACACTGGCAAGTAGCGTTGTGCTTTCAACGGTGTTAAGTGTAGTGAGCTTTAGTGTTTGGTTAACTATTTTACTTTAGTTTTTATAAACCACCTGAAACATCTATAAAACTGCCTGTTGTAAATGATGCTTGCTCACTTGCCAAAAAGTAAATCGCTGAAGCGACCTCATCAGCTTCTCCACCACGCCCCAGCGGCAATTTAGATTTTAAACGATCGACGCGGTTTACTTCACCACCATCACGATGCATATCGGTATAAATAAGACCAGGCCTTACCGCATTAACTCGAATACCTTTACTCGCTACTTCTTTTGCAAGGCCAATAGTGAAGGTATCAAGTGCTCCTTTAGATGCAGCATAGTCTAAATATTCATTTGGCGAGCCGGTTCGCGACGCACCCGATGACACATTCACAATACTACCTTTATCCATGCGCTTAATTGCTTCTCGCGCACACAAAAATGCCCCTGTGACATTGCAACTTAAAATAGTGTTAATACGCTTAGCATCCATCTCTAATAACGGCATTTGCGGCATCATCATCGCCGCGTTATTCACTAACACGTCTAAGCGCGCAACCAGCCCATCGAGTTTGGCGAACATGGCGATTACTTGCTGCTCATCTGCGATATCGGCTTGCAACAAATAGGCATTCACGCCATAGGCTTTTAGCTTATCAGCGACTTGCTCTGCACTTGCGTAATCTGACTTATAATTAATACACACATCATAGCCATGTTTAGCAAACAGCTTTGCTGTCGCGGCACCAATACCTCGTCCGCCGCCAGTGATAAGAACCACAGGATTTGAACTCATGCTCACTCCTTAAAAATTAACTTAAACTGTTCACACACTAAAGGCATATCGGGATGACATTGATAGCCTGTGCCAGCTAATTCTCGCTGATAAAAGTCCCAATGTACGCGTTGCCAATATTCAAGGCTTTTGTCGCCTTCGCCTTCTAGCGCGGCATAATCTGCGCTTATTTGATTAAATGAGGTAATGGTTACAGAGACAGTTTCAATAATGCCTAGCGGCTGTCCTAGCCAATTAGTAAAAATGGCCAAATCACCCACTTCAGGAAGGGCTTCATTGTTGGCTTTAAACCAATAAAGTGAAGGGGTTGTTGCTTGTTTTACACCCTTTAAAACCAGCAATGCGCAGTCATTGGCATCTTGCTCATTATCACAAAAATGCCAACTTGGTAATTGAACAACTGCGCACCCAGATTGCTCATTAAAGCGAGCAATCAACTGCGCAATTCGCTGCTCGTTACTTAACAGATGCAACAACAGATATCTCTACAAGCAGAGCATCGCGCGCCATTTTTGCCTCAACACAAGCGCGAGCAGGTGCATGGCCTTGGGGTACCCATGCATCCCAAACAGCATTCATCTCGGCAAAATATTCCATGCTTTTCAGATAAATAGTGGCACTTAACATATGCTTTTTGCTACTACCAGCCTCAATGAGTAAGGCTTCAACTTTATCAAGCATAGTTTGAGTTTGTTCAGTGATATCTTTTTCGGCATCAGCACACACTTGGCCACACAAGTAAACAGTGCCGTTATGCTTAACGATGCGGCTCATACGCGCACCCGTTTGTAAGCGTTCAATTGTCATAGTAAGGACTTAAAAAATTAACAGTGGCGCTAATTTAGCAAATCCACTGTTATATTTCGACGTTATTTGGTGAGTGAATACTATGGTAGTAACTGCGCTGATTGTGCTCATCATATTCAATTACGGCGACTGCGCCAGTATTAAAAATAGGCATGTGGCCAGGACTCAACTGATCAACTAAATAGCTGACTATTGGCATGTGCGCTACCACTAACCAAGTATTACACTGAGGATGCATGGCAATGAGGGTTTCTAAATAATCAGCAGCAACTTGTGGCACGCCATCTGGCGTAATATCGCTACAAGTTTCATTAAATTGTAACGAAATATTTTGCGTTGCATCAGTAGCGGTTTGTTGAGCACGAATGTAAGGACTCACCAACAGAGCATCTGGTTTATAATGTGTTGCTAACCATTGCCCCATTCTACTGGCTTCTTGATGACCATTTTCGGTCAGTTGTCTTGCTGCATCATCTGCTTGCATTGGCGTTGCTTCGCCATGGCGCATGATTAAGATTGTTTTCATAAAAAATCAACCGATTAAAGAATATAAAACAGTAGCCAGTTTGCTTGATTGTTAGCTATATTAGAATATCATCACTAGATACATTAAACATCCGCTTATTGATATTCAGGTAGATTTTCATTGCTGTGCCATTTTTAGCCTTCCTGAAGTTATCATCTGTTGTTAGCGAGTTAACGCATTCTTTCAGGAGCATCTTTTGAATATCAGCCGCAATGATAACAGAACATATCAGCCCCTAACACTGGACAATGGTCTAAAAGTGCTCTTGGTGCAAGACCTTGAGTCAACAAAATCCGCGGCTTCTATGGCGATAAACGCTGGTCACTTTGACGATCCTCTTGATAGACAAGGGCTCGCTCACTTTTTAGAACATATGCTTTTTTTAGGTACCGATCTGTACCCAGAGTCAGGCGGGTTTTCTAATTTTGTTTCACAATCAGGTGGCAGTACCAACGCATGGACAGGCACTGAGCATTCTTGCTTTTTCTTTGATATCAATAACCAACAATTTTCAGAAGCTCTGGCTCAATTTAGTCGCTTTTTTATTGCGCCACTATTAAGCCCTAACGAAACTGCTAAAGAACGAAATGCGATTGATGCAGAGTTTAAATTAAAAATAAAAGACGATGGCCGTCGTATTTACCAAGCCCATAAAGAAACCGTTAATCCTGCTCACCCTTTTGCTAAGTTCTCGGTTGGTAACCAACAAACACTTGCAGATCGTGAAGGTTGTATTAGCGATGAATTACGTGCCTTTTTTGACCGCCACTACCAAGCACAATGGATGACTTTAGTCATTTGCAGTAACGAAGATATTGCCACAATGAGCGACTGGGTAAGCCAATATTTCAGCGCCATTAAAGGGCAGCAAAAAAGTAAGGCGATCATTGAGCAGCCTCTTTATCGCAAACAAGACTTAGGTAAAGTACTGCATATTGAGCCACACAAGCATATGCAAAAGCTAATTATAAGTTTTGCAATGCCGAACATTGATGACTTTTATCGTCACAAAACGGTGAGCTTTATTGCTCACTTACTCGGCTATGAAGGCAAAGGGTCGCTGTATTCAATTTTGAAAGAGCAAGGTTGGATCAACGCGCTTTCTGCAGGTGGTGGTATCAATGGCAGTAATTTCAAAGACTTTAACATCAGCATGGCGTTGACAGATGAAGGTATTGAATACTATGAAGATATCGTCGAAATGGTGTTTGAATATATCTGCTTAATTAACCAAAACTGCGATAAGTTGCCGCGTCTTTATCAAGATAAAAAGAACCTTTTGCAAATCGCCTTTGATAATCAAGAAAAAGCACGCTTAATTGATTGGGTAAGTAATTTAAGCATTAACATGCAGCATTATGATGAAGCTAACTATGTTCAGGGTGACTACCTTATGGAAGGCTTTAATCAATGTGCCCATGAAATTGCTATGCAGTGGCTTACGCCAGACAATATGCGCTTAGTGTTAATTCACCCAGGTGTCGAACCTGAGCATACGACAGCATGGTACAATACGCCTTATAAAATTGAGGATATTTCTCCTTGCTGGTTAGAAGCACTCGGCGAAATAAACACCCCCCTGCCTAAAATGTGCTTACCAAGCGCCAATCCTTACCTTAATAAAGAGGTTGAGTTACTCCCCTTAGACGCGCCAACAAAAACACCAGAATTACTTGTAAAACAAGAAGGTTTTGATTTTTGGTTTAAGCAAGATGCAACCTTTCGTGTTGCAAAAGGGCATTTTTATTTAGCAATGGACTCTTCCTTTGCGATAAAAGATGTTAAGCATATGGCACTCACACGTTTGTTTGCCGACCTATTTATGGACAGTGTCGCTGAACAATTTTATCCAGCAGAACTGGCTGGCCTTAGTTATCATTTAACCTCTCACCAAGGCGGTTTGACCTTACATACTGCAGGCCTTTCATCGAGTCAGTTAGAGCTGGTTAATGAGTTACTTGAAGCACTCTTTAATGTTGAGATCTGCGCAAAACGCTTTGCAGAATATAAAAAGCAACTAGTTAGGCATTGGCGAAACAGCAATCAAAACAAACCTGTAGGTGAATTATTTAGTATCCTTGGTGCACAGATAATGCCTTGGAACCCAGAACCAAATGCGCTTGCACAAGCTTTAAAAGATACGAGTTTTCATCAATTTAATTGCTTTAGAGAAGAGTTTTTCAAAGCATTGCATGTAGAGTCTTTTTTGCATGGTAATTGGCAGCGTAGCGATGCATTGAAATTTCAAAAACAAATCGCTGAGCACCTCGCTGGCAGCAATACCATTATTGATTTAACCAGACCTCTATCTACTATTACGGATGTGTCGCAGCAGCGCTTTTGTTTAAATTGTAATGACCATGCGATGGTTCTTTATTACCAAGCTCAAACCGATGCGACTGAAGAAAAAGTAAAAATGATGTTGTTGAACCACCTCATCAATCAAGATTACTTCAACGAATTAAGAACCAAGCAACAGCTAGGTTATTTGGTAGGCGCAGGTTACGCACCTTTCAATACCCGCGCTGGTATCGCTTTTTATGTGCAATCCCCTAAACATAGCGCTGATGAAATTTTAAAACGTCATAAGCAGTTTATTGAAAATTATGTAACACAGATCTCACAAATCAGTGAGCAACAATGGCTTGATACAAAAGCAGGCTTAGTGACTCATATCGCAGAAAAAGACAAAAATTTGCGTCTTCGCTCACAGCGTTTATGGCTAGCCATAGGTAATCGCGACAGTGATTTTAACATGCAGCAGCAACTTTTAACTGCCCTAGAAGCATTAAGTCTGAGCGATATGCAGCAATATGTGAGAGAGATATTCAGCGATGAACGCCCAAGAATAGAACTTTTAAGCGAACCTAAGACTAAAAAGACAGCAAAAACCACCCTTTATTCGCATTCTCTTTGACTCATTCGTCAGCTTGGATTAAATTAACTGATGCGAATTAGGGTAATGCATTAATGACAAAAATAATAACAATGATTTCTGCTTTTCTAACAATAAGTATAGCGAGCGTTTTTAGCGCCGCTGCAAGCCCCATAGAACTTGAGCAAACAACTTTGCTGTTAATACCAAGTGGGGTGATGTTGTTATTATTGCCGTACCTATTATTTATAATTTTCAAGCTCAAACGCTCTCGCCATCAACTCCGTATCTCAGAACATCGACTAAAAAGTACTGTAGAGGGAAGTGGAGATACATTGTGGGATTGGAATATAAAAACAGGCGAAGTGCTACGTATTAACGACAAATACACCGCGAATACTAATAACACCAGCGACTTCCCTCCTAATCGTGACCTTATCCATCCCCATGATGTTCACCAAGTAGAAAAAGCACTAAAAAAACATTTTGCTGAACACACTGCTTTTTTCGAAGCAAGTTACCGTATTAAAGATAATTTTGACCGTTGGCACTGGGTATTAGACCGCGGAAAAATTATAGAAAAAGACGCAAACTTACAGCCATTACGCATGACTGGCACCGTGCGGGATATTTCGCAATTAAAGTCCACTGAGGCACGCTTAAACTTATTTGCTAAATGTGTTGAGTCATTAACTGACGCGATTGCTATTTACGATAAAAACTTCAAATTAGTCGATTTAAACCCAAGCTTTTTAACCTTGTTTGGTGGCAGCCGCGAGCAATACCTAAAAAAAGACTTCATGCTTAATGGTTATGACCAAAGTTATGTAGATGAAGTTAAAGCGACTGTTAAAGCCACTGAACATTGGCAACAAGAAGTCAAACTGAGAAACGCCAAGCGACAGCTACTGCCCATTGAAATTTCAATTGATGAAATCAAAAATGAGCACAATCAAATTTGTAATTATGTGGTTGTATTCTCTGATCAAACTGAACGAAAAAAAGCCGAATCGCAACTTCATAATTTATCAAACCGTGACCGCACAACAGGCTTACCTAATCGAAATCTGTTCTTCACGAATTTAAAGAAGCTCGCTAAGCAAGATAACCATCATGCCCTGTTAGTTTTCGATTTAGATAACTTTAAAAAGATCAACGACTCACTTGGTCATCAACTTGGCGATAGCTTGCTGTCTAAGCTTGCGATGCGTTTGAATAAACTTACCCGCGAAAAAGACGTATTTTATCGCCTAGGTGGAGATGAGTTTGCACTGGTCATGTCGGGTACCAACGACATACACACCATTACTCGTATGGCTAAGCTATTTTTAGCGGCGATAGCTACACCATTCAACATGGCAGGCCATGAGCTGGTGATCACATCGAGCGTCGGTATTGTGTTATTTCCTGAAGATGGTAATACCCCAGAGTTATTGCTTAAGAATGCCGATACAGCCATGTATCATGCCAAGAAAAAAGGGAATAGTTACCTATTTTTCAACGACACTATGAACCGCCAAGCCGTCAAAAGGCTACAAATCGAAAACTTGATGCGCTACGGCTTAAAAGAAGATCATTTTGAAGTCTATTATCAGCCGAAAATGAATATTCGCACTGGCAAACTAGATGGTATGGAAGCACTGGTTCGTTTTATTACTCCTAAAAAAGGCATTATAAGCCCGGGCGTATTTATCCCTATTGCAGAAGAAACCGGGCAAATCATCGAAATCGGCGAAGTGGTATTAAACAAAGCATGTCGTGATGTAAAAAACTGGATTGATCAAGGCTTATTTAACGGCCGAGTTGCGGTTAACTTATCAGCGAAACAATTCAGCTTGCCTGATTTGACCACTCGCATTGATGTAATTTTACAAAAAAATGAGCTGCCATCTTATTTCTTAGAACTTGAAATTACCGAAGGTACGGTAATGGATGACCCTAAAGAAGCGATAACAATTATGCGCTCACTAAGCGCTCGTGGTATTCACCTAGCAATGGATGACTTTGGTACGGGTTACTCATCATTGGCCTATTTAAAGCAATTTCCGCTTAACACCTTAAAAGTTGATAAAGCCTTTATTGATGATATGCAATCAGAGCGTGGTCGCAACATGGTCGACTCGATTGTGACCATTGCCCATAACCTTGATTTACATGTAGTTGCTGAAGGGGTTGAACAAGCTGACCAAGTGACAATGTTAGAACAATTAAAGTGCCAAACAATACAAGGTTATTTCTATTCTAAACCGTTATCACAGCCAGAATTTACAGAATTTTTAAAAAGCCAGCTCGATAAGTCTGCGCCAAGTTTATTAAGAAGCGTAGAAGCCTAAGGTCGCCAGCCACATGATTGGCGGCCGATATGACGAATAAAGGCACGTCGATAATGTACGTTAAACAAACACCACGCAATTGGGCCAAGCATTCCACCGAGAAGCATCCAACGCTTTACTGGCATCCCTTTAGACAACGACTCTAAATACATCACCAAAACAAACATACAGCTTAAAATAACAAATAGCACACAACACCTCATTAAAAATCAGCGGCAGTGTACATAATTCACACAGCTTTTGGAACTTCACACTTTATATAGTCTGCATAACGCGTGTTTATACAACGAACTTTTTATTATTTTTACTAGGTAAAGCAACAATTAATGTGTACTAAATAATTACGATTTACTAATATAGGAACAAACTAATACCAGTTCGCTTAATTAAGTGGTCTATTTTGAGGCATTAAAACCTCGTTGATAGCAAGGCAAAAATTTCGTTATTTAGTTGTTCTAAATCAGAAATTTTTAACGCAGATAGCGACAGGTTTAACCTCTCAAATAATTTAGTATTTTTGTGAATTGGTGTAATCAAGGAACTAACAAAAAAATGAGGATCCGTTGTGTCTGAAGAATCAACAAATGTATATGAAGCACCTGAAGCAGAGCTAACTCAAGCAAATACAAGTGGCAATAAACCTATTTTAAACTTCGAGCGCTTCTCCGCTTGGGGCGTATTCTTTTTGAGTCTTATCACATTAGGTATCTACGCCTTATACTGGCTAGTAAGCCGCGCAAACAAAGCAAACGCACTTGCTAAACATCAGGTAAATCAAAACTTAATTTATGGCTATGTTGCTATTTACGTAATCAACTTTGTTTTGGCATTCACCGATATTTCTGAAGTCTTGTCTGCTATTGCTTCTATTATTTCTTTAATTGTTGGTCTGGTATTCATTTTCTCGCTACGTACTTCACTAAAAGAGTTAATTAATGAAGGCAGCAATGAGCCCGTACATTTAAGTGGCATACTCACGTTTTTCTTTTATGCGATTTATTTCCAATACAAAATTAATGAGGCCATTGATAATCAAAAGTAATCGTTTCACAGGTTTCGTTAATTAATAAAAAAGGCATTGAATTCAATGCCTTTTTTATTAAAGCTTGGTATTCGGGTATTACAACGCCCCTGAGTGCTTCACATTCAAATAGGTATTAAGCACATGCGGTAACAGCTGCTCAGGGTTACAGTCTATGGCTATCACCCCTTGCTTTTTCAGCTTAGCCATATTGGCTTTATGTGAATTTAGTAGTGCTAATGCTGCACAGTAACTGGTTGCATCTTCATACTTTTCTATAGGTTCTTCGAGCACTTCACTCACGGCACGATTGTTAATATTGATAAGTGCGACCAAGTGATGTTTTTGCAATAGCTTTATTGCAGGTATTAACTCGTCAATACTTTGCTCATCTAGGGTGGTGACTAATAACACTAAAGAGCGTTTACTGCGCTTAGCAATTAACTGGTTTACAGCTACCAAATAGTCACTGCTGCTATTATCTGGGTATAAATCATAAAAATGATTCATCACCCGAGATACATTCTGCGCGCCTTTAACATCGGGTAACCAGCGTAGGTTTTGGTTAAAGCTCTGCATACTAAACCAATCACCTTGCTTTAAAACCGTGTGAGAAAGTAGTAATAATGCATTTAATGCATGATCAAAGTGGCTGCCTTCATTGGCTTCCATGGCCATTTTTTTTGAGGCATCAAGCATAACTATTACATGCTGGTTTTGCTCTTCTTGATACTCTCGCGAAATTAATTTTCGGCGTTTACTTGTTGCCTGCCAATCTATCTGCCTGACGCTGTCACCTTGGCGATATTCGCGTAATTGCTGGAATTCAATACCATCACCGCGCTTTTTGGTGAGTTTTAACCCCGAAATAGGCTTATTCACGACCCCGTTTAAATGCTGTTTCGAGGTAACACGGCTAAAGTCTGGGTAAACCTTTAACTGAGTAGCTTGAGTTGCCAACCAATTTGCTTGCCAAAGGCCTAGTGGCGACCCCACCCTAAGCTCAATCGCACTAATTTGTGCATCCCCCCGCTTATGGGCGCGTATCATAAAGACCAGCTTTGCCTGTTGCGTAGCGTCAATGAATAGGGTTTGCACTGGCTTTAACAATTCAATAGCGTTGCTTAAATGCACACTCACATCTAATTGCTTAGCATGTTTGGCATTATTTTTAATCAACACGTTTAAATCTTGGCGTCTGTATAACGCCATATTTAGGTTAGTTTCTGCGCTTACTTCGAGTAAAGGCGTTGACTTAGCTGCCAAGCAATCAACAATTGCAACTAAAGCTGGCACCAATAACAAGGCGGTTAAAAGCATGCCATTGACCTGAGCAATAGCACACACAAGCATAAGCAACAGAATGAGTGCTGTTAACACAACTAAACGTTTTGCTGGCCTAAGCTTGATACGGTTCATGAGCGTGGCGCTTCAACACTGGCTAAAATAGCACTGATCACTTCGTCAAACGAAACACCTTCCAGTTCTAAGTCCGCAGATAAAATTAAACGGTGCCTTAAAATATTTGGCGAGACTAGCTTCACATCATCTGGGGTAACAAAATCACGGCCATTCATCAATGCCATTACTTTTGCAGCTTTAATGATATTAATTGAGGCACGTAACCCTGCACCGTGCAGCACGCCTTGCCAAGTTCGTGAGCTACGAACTATATCAACGGCATAATTAAGAATTTGCTCGTCTACTAAAATATCCGCACAAAGCTGTTTAATTTCAGCAATACGCTTGGCATCTAATACCGCTGGAAGCTGCTCCACTTTGCTTTCATTAGAAACTATTTGTGTATTCAGTTTTAAAAGCTCAACTTCCGATTCATGAGAAGGAAAACCAAGCTCTACTTTCATCATAAAGCGGTCTAATTCGGCCTCTGGTAATGGGTAAGTCCCTTCTTGATCTAGTGGGTTTTGAGTGGCTAATACCATAAACGGGGAATTTATTAATAACGATTCACCATCAATAGTGATTTGTTGTTCTTGCATCACTTCAAGTAAGGCTGATTGCGTTTTTGCTGGCGCACGGTTAATTTCATCAGCAAGTAAGATATTAGTAAAGGCAGGGCCTTTTTTGATATTAAACTCACCTGACTTCATATCATATAAACTATGCCCTACTACATCCGAAGGCATTAAGTCTGGGGTAAATTGTACACGTGAGAAATTTACACTTAAGCTTTTAGCTAAAGCTCTAACAAGTAATGTTTTACCAAGTCCCGGAACCCCTTCAAGCAGCACATGGCCACCAGCAAAAAGAACGGTAAGCACATCTTCTACAATGGCATCTTGACCGACTAACACACGCGAAATGTTATGCTTTACTTGTTTAACTGCATCAGCGGCCTCAACTAAGCTCATGCGATTAGTGTCTAATTCCGTGCTCATAAGGCATTCCTTAACTGTTTAAATCGTTTTATATAATTTGTTCTTTGTGTTTTTGAGTCAGGTAACTTGCTAGCCAATAGCTGCGCTACCTGTTGTTTTTCAAAATGGGTTAAATTAGCAATACTCTGCGCCTGTTTTTCTGCGCTTAGCATTTTAAAGTTTGGTACACGCGCTTCTACCTTGCTGTAAAAGTCTTTCTTGAGTGCGGCAAATAATACGGCTTCATGGCCGTGTTCAGAGTAAAAATTAGCGAGTGCACGAATATGCTGATTAAAACTGGTTTTAGCTTCAAAATCAGGGGCGTATGCTCGGCCAATACGGCTCGTAATATGCCACACTGCAAGCACAATTAATAACACTAGAGTCACTACAAATTGCCAGCTCCAGTGCCAAAGCTTTGCAAGCCAATTAGGGTAAGTCAGGTACGGAACATAGCTAATACTCTTAGCGCCTTTACTTAACCAAAGTAATAGACTGCCATGGTCGAGGTGGCGCAAACGATAGTTAGTAAAAGGTAATAACGATGGCATCACAACTACTCTGCCTTGACCAAAGGCAAAATCACACATTACGGTTTTGCCCTCAGAAGTATTTGTACTTACACCAGGGCAGTTTTCGATGTAAAAGGCACGGCTTAATTCAAGTTCGAGCTCAGTATTTTCATCAATAGACAACACACTGTTTTTATCTCCCTCTTTGCGCATCGCAAAATCATACTCAAAGACATCTTCTTGACTTAGCACATTGATGCCAAGCTGCCCAAAGAACACTGAATTATCGATTGCTAGCTCTTCGCGCTGCCTATTTAATACATAAATTAAACGCCCGCCATCAGCGACCCAGTCAGCAAGCTGAGTATCAAGCAGATAAGAGTCAGCAAGTACGGCTTCATCTAAAATTAAAATGCTTTTTGGATCTATCGCAAGCTCTTCACTTTGTGCTTGTTCAGCCAAGTGTTTATCTTTGATCCAACTTATTCCATTGGCCTTTAAAAGACGTTGGGCCATGGTGAAGTTATCTTTGGCAACATCTGAATGAAACCCTATTTCAACTTCTTTTTTTTCCCAATCTAATGAGGCCAGTGAGGCAACAATAAACACGGTAAACAAGACTAATAGAGCAATTAGCACAACCTTAAGCTTCATGGGCTTGCTCCTGAGTATTTGCTGTCATTGCTGTAATTTGTGCAGTTAACTCTACAAAATTGATATCAGGGGTTTTATGACCCCAAGCAACCGTGACCCATGCAGAAAATAAGCGGGCAAATATCGCTTGCCCTTGATTTGGCACCTTTGCATCAATTGCACGTTTACATTCGCGTTCAGTCATCGAGCGGTGCAGGAGCACTTGGTGATGCTGCTGAGCCCAACTCAGAGTATGATGAAGCAAATACGCTAACGCTAAGCGATGCTCACCTTGCTCAAAGCATTGCTGTGCAGCAGCAATTAAATCTGCTGGTAAATCTTTACTTTTAATCTCTGCAAATAAGGTTGGGATCACTGACTCTTCAGTTACTTTTGTGCGCTCAGGTAAGCTTAAGTTGGCAAAAAAACCTCGTTTTTTAATCAAGTAATAAACGAGCCAAACCAGTAATAATCCAACTAACAGCCAAACTAATACACCAAACCCATTGCCTATCGCTGTAAACAGGTCGATAAGCCATGACCAATCACTGTGTGATGAACTCTCTGTAGGCTCTAAATTTGGCACCCAGGTGGTTTCTGTTTCGATGACATTAGGCTCATTATAGAGTGCGGTGACTTGCTCTTTTATCGCTTGCTTATCGATTTGCTCAGCATAACTAGTTGATGGTTGCAGGGTAAACATTGTTAGCATAAATAGCCCTACAGCACTGAGTAAGCCTGCGAGGCGGGTACGAATGTTTTTAAATGCCAGCTCAATGTCCCAACCTTCAAGCTCTACACGGCGGTGTAAATAAGCAAGAAATCCACCACTAACAAATAAAGGTGCAACCAACGAAATACTAATTATGTAGATAAGGTTAAAAGCTATCTCTAGCCACTCTGGAGATTCAAAAATTTGGTACATAGCCTCTTCGGCAGAAAACGATTGGGGGATTAATGCGATAGTCAGTGCCGATATCCCCATCAACAAAATGTATTCAAAATGCACACAAAACAGCATCCATAGTGTTTGCTTAGGCTTCGTTGAGGCAAACAATACTTGCTTACGCTTGGTTTTTCGCTCACCTGAAAGTCGCTCTAGTTGCTCAACTGGCGCTAAAAATGCACGATTTGGGCTAAGCCTATATATCGTTAAATGAGCGGCCATGTCGGTCATTTTTAACTGTTTCACTGACCTTAAACTACGACTAATACTTAGCGGCTGATTAAACACCGCTTTTGACATGTAATCGAGTAATGGCCGCTCAAATAGAGGCTTGAGCCACCAGATAACAAAAGCACTTATTCCCCAATTAAACAACAGGCCAATCATTAAAAACACCGGGACTGCCATTATTAAATACATAGCTACCAATGCTACAAAGTGTTGCTTAACCAGTAATACCGTTAAATCAAAGGTTTCATAGGCGCTGCGCTTACGAGGGTTAAAGCTTAGGTGATTAAGCTCCATAACGCATACCCTTATATAAGCGAAAAATCACATAAGCCCAACAGCCTGCGCCAACAACATACTTAATTTCATTAGCAATATCACGAGGTGACCAAAATGCTTCAATAAAAGCGGCTATCACCAACATTAAAAACGCCCCAACAATCAGTGGGAGTGCTTTTTGAGCAGCCTCTTTCATCGCATATGCACGGGTAAACTGGCCGGGATTTAAAAGCCCGTAACCAATCTGACAGCCTGCCGCTGAGGCAATTATGATAGCGGTTAACTCAAACGAGCCATGGGTGATAACAAATGAGAAAAACGGCCCTTCAAAACCTACATTAACAATATGAGCGGCAATAGCCCCAAAATAAAAGCTATTGAATAATAAGAAAAAGGCAGCGCCTACACAGAACAACACACCGCCTGCAAACATCTGAAATGCAATACCAATATTATTGTAAATGTAGACCCCGAACATCATGAGATCTTGTGATGCGCCTCGCTCAGCCGATTGTACACTACCACTGGGGTTATACATTTGTTCGATATTAAGGACGGTGCCTTGCCCTAAAAATGTATAGACGGCATCAGGGTCAAGTGTCACCCAAATAAAAGCAATAAGAGCCAATCCCCAAAATGCCAATAAGTTAATACCAAGCATTAAACGGTTTTCATATAGGGCGCGAGGAAATGCTGTGCGTGCTACGTGCCATAATTCAGAAAATTGATTACTACGCGATAAATAAAGTCGCTTTTGCCCTAACTGCACGAGTCTATTGATTTGCTCAATCAACACGGGGCTGTATTGACGACTTTGCGCAATGGCTAAGTCATTACACACTTTTCGATACAAATTAGGAAAGTGAATAGGTAAAGCCTCTGTACTTTTTTGTTCACACAAAGTCTTAAATTCATCCCAGCGTTCACTATTCGACTTTACAAATTGAGTTTGTTTCATGGTTTACCCTCTTGCGGTGGGTAATCTGTATTATCATTGACTTGTCCAGCATAATGGCGCGCATAACTGAGCAATTGCCACTCAATATTGTTTTCATCTGTCGCAAATGACTCTGCGAGAATACGCGCTAGTTCGTGGCGCCTAGCATCAGATAACTCGTCATGACGCTCAGCAAAAGCCAGCACTGCAAGTTGCTCTTCGGTAGTTAAACTTACTGTAGGTACATGCACTTGGCCTTTCGACAGCTCTGGTCGCGCTTCTAACTCGTCTTCATAAATAACCATAGTACCAGCAGCCCAATCACCAATTCGCTTGAAACGGTTGTTAAACAACATAACCACAAGACCCAAGAAATAGCCTATCGGTAACATATCTGCGGGGCGTAATAAGTTGCGCACCACTATTTGCGAAAAGCTCGCGGGTAAGCCATTATCTTGCACAACACGAATTTTAAGTCTTTTTTTACCGGGTGTTTGGCCATTCTCCATTTCATAAAGAATGTTGTACCCCCAAGAAATTACAAAGTAAGCAATTAAAATAAGCCCTTGCCCTGCATCACCTAAAAATGCCAAAGCGCTGCTCACAGCAATTAAAACAAGGCCTCGGATAATAAAATCAATAAGGTAAGCGTAGCTTCGGGCAACAACGCCAGCAGGAGTTATGGCGATATCAACGCCTTCGGGAAGTTTTATATATTCTCTGTTTTCCAATCCGTGGTTTAACATTAATCGACAACTAGCATTATTATTGTTTTCGTAAGCCCTTAATGATGCGGCTTTTTTGTCCCTTTTTCAATGCCTTTGTAGGAGCAACCTTTTATTCTGTCGCTTAATAAAACACTGAAATACTATTTTTTGACACAAAAAAACCGGCAAATAGCCGGTTTCTATCAGTGAGTGCTATTATTTCTCAGCACGGCCCATAAATTTATGTTCAACCGTGTTGATACGAATTCGGTCGCCTGTAGAAATATGCTCAGGAACTTGAATCGTTAAACCCGTTGTTAAACGTGCAGGCTTTGAACGTGCACTAGCAGAAGCACCTTTAATTGAAGGGTCTGTTTCTTCAACAACAAGTTCAACGCTTGATGGTAAGTCTAGGCCAACCGGAGCACCATCAATTACAATTACGTGAAGACCCTGAGTTTCTTCATTAACGAATAAAATTTCTTCGCTAATCGCTTCTTTGTTTAAGTTATATGGCGTGTAATCTTCATTATCCATGAAAACATACTCTTCACCGTCAATGTAAGAGAACATTGCTTCACGGCGAGTTAAGTCAGCTAGCTTTAACATGTCGCTGTCTTTGAATGTTTCATCCACTTTACCGCCTGTTACTACATCGTATAAACGCATGCGGTATAAGCTACCACCTGCACGACCTTGCGGTACAGAACGTTGAATATCTTTAACTACTAAAACACGGCCGTTATGCTCAATAGCGGCGCCTTTTTTAACTTCACTTGCCTTAGGCATGGGTGTATTCCTATCGTTTTTTGATGACAGGAATTTACCACGTAATAGCGTTTGTTCAATAAAAATTTATAGTTTTAAATCACATCTGTGATTTATCCTATTTTTCAGCAAATTATGGCAATAGTTGTCTCCAAACTACGAAAAAGCTGCTATGTTTATAACTACGAAAAATGACTTCAAGGATTGGATCATGAATCAACACGCAGTACACGAATATTTAATGAACAAGCCATTGGTGATGATCACACAACCATTTGGCCAAGATGTCGATGTTTATAAAGTTAATCATAAAATGTTTGCTACCCTCGCAGAGGGCAAAGAAGGTCAAACAGATGATGAAGGCAACCTTGTATGGTGGCTTAATCTAAAGTGCGACCCTGATGAGGCTCAAGCATTACGTGATATTTTCCCGTCTGTGATCCCGGGTTATCATATGAACAAACGTTTATGGAATACGGTTATTTTAGATGGCACCGTACCACAAGGAGAAATTGAACGAATGATCGATAATTCGTTTAATTTAGTGGTTGCGAATATGCCAGAAAAAGACAGAAAAGCGATTGAGCTTCATCTGTAAAAGTTTTGCACTGATCACACTCTGTGATCAGTGCAGCTTAAATGATAATGATGATCGGCATACAAAATACCACCAATTGCATAGGCGTCAGGTTGCTTTTCAATCAGCTGAAAGCCACACTTCTCAAGTACTTTTTCTGAACCGATATTACCTTCGGTAACAACCGCTTTAAATTCACGTACAGCATGTTCTGATGCGGCATAATCGAGCACCGCTTGCAAAGACTCAGTGGCATAGCCTCGACCATGAAAGTTAGGCAACAGCAAATAACCAACTTCTTGTATCTCAGGGACAGTTGATGAGGTAAACCCAGTCACGCCAACTTCTTTTCCTGTGCTGGTTTCAACAATCACTAAACACAGTGGTGTATTCGAATTTGGCTGCCAAGGCTTTAAACGTTCATTAAACTTAGCGCGTAGCTGCGCTTCTGACGGCTTATCAAAGCATTTCGCTATTACTTGGGCATCATTATGCAAAGTATAAAACAATGGCCAGTCATCGGCATTTAACAGCCGTAATGTTAATCGCTCAGTGGTGAGAGTCATGGTGATTAATCAATTAGTAAATAAGCCTAGTTATAACAAACCGACATAGCAAGTTAAATACCACTTATGGCCAATATCGAAGCAAAAAGCCCCGCTCAATGAGCAGGGCTTTTATATTAATTTGTTACCAACTGAGAATGACTTTTCCTATTAGGTTATCTTCAGGTAAAAACCCCCAATAGCGACTATCTGAGCTATTATCTCTTGAATCCCCCATAACAAAATAATGGCCTTGAGGTATTTCCCACTCACCATGTCTGCTACCGACTTGGCTGAAATAATGACTTATTAGATCCATATGATTGTCATTCACTAAAATCTGGTAGCTACTATCCTCATTCGCTTCTTGTAGAATTTTTAGCCCATTTTCATCTTGTGAAACTAGCGATTGTTCAATAACACTATAATCGGAGCAATTATCTGTAGGCTGCTTACACGCCTTTTTGATATAGAGTGTTTTATTTCGATATACAACCCTATCGCCAGCTAAACCAATGACCCGCTTCATCCAAATAGATTGAGGGTTTTGCGGATATTGAAATACGACAATATCTCCTCTCCTTACTTCAGCTGTCATCTCAGATTTTAAAACTTGTTGACCTAAATATTGATAATTACCATAACCTAGCTTGCTGACAATAACTTGACTGCCTTTTTCTAGCGTTGGAGCCATTGATGAAGCAGGTATAGTGAAAAATTCAAAACAGAAAATCCTAACTAAAGTAAGGCAAGTATAAATAGTAGTAAAAAGTAAAAAAGTAACCCACCAACGCGCGAACCAAGCCCTCTTTTGAGAAGCGTTATAATGTTGAGTTACCCAAAAAGCATGAATGGGACAAATAAGAATAAATACACTAGTGAAATAAATGCCTTGATACCAATCTGACTCTTCTGCATTTGCTTGTAGCCTAATATCAAACAAATAACATATAACCATCAACACAAAGTATGTAATGAACAATCTGGCTTTATTAACGTACAAAAATACAAATGGTTGTAATAACACACCAAGAATTATTGCGATAAAACCTTTGGGTTTCCATGTAGTAGACACTCTCATTTCCTTATTTAACTTAAGTCATTGCAAATAATTGTCCAATGTTAAATATAAAATCACAGTGATGCCATAAAGCTTCTAACATTTTTTTAAAAAGCAAAAAGCCCCGCTCAATGTGAGCAGGGCTTTTAAATTAGCTAATTAATTAAAATACTAGCTTTTAGTTGTTTCGGTATCAGCTTCTTCTGACGCTTGCTCGTCTTCGACCACTTCTTTGGTTACTTCAACCGGATCGACAGGCGCAGCTTCTTCAACTGCCGGCTCTTCGCTTTCTGCTTGGTAAAAACGACCACCCTTTTCAGCCATTGCTTTTAACGTATCGCAAGGTGTGAAAATTGGATTATAGTTAGCAAAAGTCGCCATTTCTGAGCTCACTTGTGCGGCCCCCAGTTTATCCATATAGCTAAATGGACCGCCTAAGAATGGTGGGAAACCGATACCAAAAATAGCACCAATATCACCGTCACGCGGGCTTGCAATAATGCCATCATCTAAACAGCGCACCGCTTCGTTCAGCATTTGCGCAACACAACGTTTAGCAATTTCGCTCTTGTTTAAACGAGGTGATGGCGTAACACCCAGTAGCTCGTATACTGACTCATCCACTTTTTTATCTTTCTTGTCATAAAGATAAAAACCACGGCCTGTCTTACGGCCTAAACGCTTAGAATCGATTAAGCGATTAAAGGCATCCGGGGCTTTAAAGCGCTCGCCCAATTCTTTTTCAAGGATAGGCGCAATTTTAGAACCGATATCAATCCCTACTTCATCAAGTAACGCTAAAGGTCCTACCGGGAATCCAAACTCAACAAGTGCTTGGTCAATCTTTTCAATTGGCTCACCTGCAAGCAGTAAATTAGCCGCTTCATTTACATAAGGCGCTAAGATACGGTTTACATAGAAACCTGCCATGTCTTTAACCACAATTGGAGTTTTACCTTGCTTACGGGCAAAGTTAACCACGCGTGCGATAGTTTCTTCAGATGTACCAGCGTGTGGAATAATCTCAACAAGTGGCATTTTCTCAACAGGTGAGAAGTAATGCAGACCAATTACATTTTCTGGGCGTGCTGCATCAGCAGCGATTTGCGCGATCGGTAATGATGAGGTATTACTTGCAAAAATCGTATTGTCTTGGCATTCACGTTCAACATCAGCCACCATACCTTGCTTTAAAGCAAGATCTTCAAACACCGCTTCGATAACGATATCGATGTGCTTAAAGCCACTGTAATCGGTGGTACCGGTGATACGGTTCATGGTTTGTTGTAGTTCTGCTTTAGATAAAATACGACGCTTTTGCTTTTTATCTAAAATTTTATAGCTGTAGTTCATTGCATTGCTAATGCCCTTTTCAGCCACATCTTTAATGCGCACTGGAACACCGGCTTTTACGGCACTAACATGAGCAATACCCGCGCCCATTAGGCCGCCGCCTAATACTGCTGCTTTAGCGATTGCTGGTGCGTCATCATTGCGCCACTCTTTTTTCATTTCTGTGGTTGCAAAGAAAATACCGCGCAATGCTTTTGACTCATCGCTCATAACTAGCGTGGCAAAACCTTCAGCTTCAGTTTTGTATGCTTTTAACTGATCAAGCTCAACACTTGCGCGAACCGCTTTAATAATCGCTAAAGGAGCTGGGTAGTGACCGCCTGTTTTCTTCAGCACATTTTCTTGTGCTTTTTTGAAAATAATATTACGACCAAATGGGTTTGACTCAAGTAATTGGCTTAATCGGTCTAGCTTAGGTTTAGTAACCTTAGCCTTCCCTTTGAGTGCAAACTCTTTAGCAACATCTAGTAATACACTGTGGGGGACACAATCATTTACTAAGCCTGTTTTCTTCGCTTGCTTTGCACGCACTTGTTTACCTGTAAGCATCCACTCAAGTGCTTTTTGCAAACCAACTAATTTAGGTAAACGTTGTGTACCGCCACCCCCTGGTAATAAGCCTAACTGTACTTCAGGTAAACCAAGCTTAGTGATATCGCTGTCTGAACACACGCGATAATCACAAGCTAAAGCAAACTCTAAACCACCACCTAATGCTGCACCGTGTATGGCACTAACCGTTGGGAAAGGCAGCTTTTTCATATCGAAAAATGCTTGCTGGCACATTTCGCTTAACGCTAATGCATCTTCACGGCTATTGGCGCTATCAAGCATTTTAATATCAGCACCAGCGATAAAGTTATCGCTTTTACCACTGATAAATACCATGCCTTTTACCGCTTTTTCTTGTGCGTCTTTAAGTAAGGTTTTTAAATCTTCTGCAAAACTACTACGCAGGGTGTTCATTTTTTCACCCGGCACATCAATAGTTACAACGGCTACGCCGTCATCAGCCACTGATAAACTAAATACTGAATCTGTCATTACGCACTCTCCAATACAAAGGCTGCGCCTAAGCCACCCGCTGCACACGCAGTCGTAAGCGCTAAGCCGCCACCGCGACGATTAAGTTCATGTAAGCTTTGCGTGATCAGGCGCGCGCCTGTTGCCGCAAATGGGTGGCCGTATGCAAGAGAGCCACCTAATACATTGAACTTGTCCATGTTAATTTCGCCGATCGCTTTACTACGACCTAGCTTTTCTTGTGCAAATTTATCTGACGCAAACATCTTCATGTTGGCAAGTGTTTGCGCTGCAAATGCTTCGTGCATTTCGATTAAATCTAAATCAGCTAATGTGATACCAGCTCTATCTAAGGCAATTGGCGTTGAGTGCGCCGGACCCATTAGCATGTCTTCATGTACACCAATTGCAGAGAAAGCAAAACTGCGTACATAACCTAAAATGTTGTAACCCAATGCTTTTGCTTTGCTCTCGCTCATCATTAATACCGCAGCTGCACCATCGGTTAATGGCGTTGCGTTAGCTGCAGTCACTGAACCATGTTGACGGTCAAATACTGGTTTTAACTTCGCGTAGCCTTCAACTGTTGAGTTATGACGAATGTTATTATCTTGCTCAATAAAGCTCTTATAAGGTGCAACATGGGCAGTCATCACTTCGTCTTTCAGTTTACCATCAGCCCACGCTTGGCTTGCAAGAGTGTGAGAACGATGTGCTAAAGCATCTTGATCTTCGCGGCTAATGTTATGCGTTTTCGCCATTTGCTCAGCTGTTTGACCCATAGATAAGCCAGTAGAGTACTCAGCGACCGCTGGCGGTACAGGCAGTAAGTCTTTAAGACGCAGTTTTGAGAAAATCTTTAATCGCTGACCAAGAGTGCGTGCTTTGTTTAAATCAACAAGGCTACCCGCTAATTTTTTGCTAACACCAATAGGTAATACAGATGATGAGTCAGCACCGCCCGCGATACCAACTTGCACTGAGCCTGCCATAATTGACTCAGCCACGTTAGCAATGGCTTGGAAACTTGTCGCACACGCACGCGATACAGAATAAGCATCAACAGATACAGGCATACCCGTACCTAATACGATTTCACGGGCAATATTTGGCGCTTCTGGCATTTGTACTACTTGACCAAATACCAGTTGGTCGATTTCAGATTTATCGAAATTTAGTCGCTCAAGCATTTCGTTGACAACTAACTTACCCATATCAAGGGCTGGTACATGGTGGAATGCTGTGGCTTGCTTTGCAAACGGCGTTCGTAGGCCGCTAACGATTGCGATACGATCGCCTTTTGCTGTTTTAAGTATATTTTGCTCAGACATTTATGCTCTCCCGCTGACAGGTCTGACCTGTTTGTTTTTCCTGATTCTAAAACAACCCGTGTACGAATGCCAATAGTAAGTTTTCAACCATAGGCTTTTTTCGACCGATTTACAAAAAAACACTGTATTTATATGGTAGGCTAAAATTTTTATAGGTTAGGATAAAATTCCTTAAAAAATAACGAACTATTTGAGGATTTTCTGTCTAACACTTGTGTTATAACTTTTGAATCCTTATAACTTGTTGATAGCGCCCCATTCACGGTAGCGTAAACACGATTGATAAGCACTGAACGTTTCACGTTTGTGCGGTATAAAAAACAATTTTTGACTCACGCTTTTAGGACAGTCTTTTTATTATGGCAGTTAACGCATTTTCACAATTAAAAACATACTTAGACACGCAAATTATCGGCCAACCCCAATTAACTCAAGCACTGTTAATCGCAATTTTGGCTGATGGCCACTTATTAGTTGAGGGCCCTCCGGGTCTTGCAAAAACCCGTGCTGTAAATGCATTAGCAAAAGGCGTTGAAGGCAGCTTCCAACGAGTTCAATTTACCCCTGACTTACTACCTGCGGATGTCACCGGTACCGATATTTATCGTCAGCAAACCAGTGAGTTCGTATTTGAAAAAGGCCCGTTATTTCATAACCTAATTTTGGCTGACGAAATTAACCGTGCTCCAGCTAAAGTACAATCAGCACTTCTTGAAGCAATGGCTGAACGCCAAGTAACAGTTGGTAAAAACACCTATCCACTGTCTGACCTATTTATGGTTATGGCAACGCAGAATCCGCTCGAGCAAGAAGGCACTTACCCACTGCCAGAGGCCCAGCTTGACCGCTTCTTACTGCATTTAAGCATTGATTACCCGGGTGCTGAACACGAATTAGACATTTTACGTCTAACTCGAGGTGAAGCTATCTCTGATAAGCAAGCAACGACACAACAAATTAGCCAAAGTGAGCTTTTTGCTGCCCGTAAAGCCATATTAGGTTTGTATTTAGCTGAACCACTAGAGAAGTACCTAGTACAATTAATTGTTGCCACCCGTGAAGCGTCTGAACTTGATGAGCAACTTGGTCGCTGGATTGAATATGGTGCAAGCCCACGTGCAACGATTGCCCTTGATAAGTGTGCGCGTGCTCATGCTTGGCTTGAAGGTCGTGATTTTGTAGCCCCTGATGATATCCAAGCTGTGCTTCACAATGTGTTACGTCATCGTATTATATTGAGCTACGAAGCGCAGGCCGATGGCATTAGTAAAGACGATGTGATCAGCCGTATTTTAGAATTGGTGGCAGTACCATAAGCTATGTCGAGCCAATTTGATACAGCGGCGTGGTTAGCAGCAAGCCATAGTCAAGGCGTAAACTTATCACTCAAAGAGTTGATGTATTACAAAGCCAAAGCTCGCTTGCTAGAACTTGCGCCCAAAGTAAAAATCAAAAACAGTTTAGCTGGGCAATACCTTGCGCCTCATAAAGGCCGCGGTATGGAGTTTGCCGAGGTACGGCATTACCAAGCCGGTGATGACATACGCTCTATCGACTGGCGTGTTACCGCACGTACTGGCGAAACCCACACTAAGCTGTTTCAAGAAGAAAAAGAACGCCCTGTTTTCGTATTTACTGACTTTTCAAACTCAATGCTGTTCGGCTCAAAGTTATTATTAAAGTCAGTGCAAGCAGCGCACATTAGTGCATTGGTTGCATGGTCAGCATGTCAACGCGGTGATCGGATTGGTGGTCTGGTGTTTAATCAGCATAGCCATCACGAATTAAAGCCTACATCGCGCGAAAAAGCAGTGCTAAAGCTTTGTCACAATTTATGTGATATTCACAGCCAAGCACTGACTAATATAGATCAAACAACCACCAGCTTATTTAGCGAAAACCTTAAACGCCTTAATCATTTAGCAAAACCAGGAAGCTTGGTTTATATCGTCTCTGATTTCAGTGCCCTTGATGAAGCAAGCTTCAAACAGCTTGAGATGCTAAGCAGACACTGTGAGTTAATTGGCTGCCATATTAGCGACCCATTCGAGCATCAGTTACCGGCTTTTAAGCAAACTGTGACCGTGTCGGCTAATGGTCAAGAGCTGGCTTTACCTTTAATGGATAAGCAATTTCGCGAGCGTTTTGCTAAGTCTGCTGAAGAGTCGTTTTCTAATAGATTAAAACGCTTACAAAAATCTGGGCTTAGTTTAATTTCATTCAGTGCAGCCACCCCACTTGAGCTGCAATTAGTGAGAAAGTAACAATGCAAAAAAATCCGCTAGATGGCTTACATGATGTCATTGCACCAACCGAGGTTGCATGGTGGCCACTTGCTCCAATTTGGTGGCTTATCATCGCCTTAGTTGGTTCGTTATTAATTGTCGGCTTAGTGCTTTTATATAAAAACCAGCAGTTTAAAAAAGCCAAAAAACAAGCCATTAAATTAAGTAAAACAGTGGCTGATGATGACGCACAACAGCTACACATTATTTTAAAACGTTTAACTCGTCATTATTACAACAACCAGCTTGCCTCTCAGCCTTTAGCAAAGTGGTCAGAAAGCTTGTCTAAGCTTAGTGGCGACAACTTTAGTTACGATGAACTAATGCCACTTTATCAACAGCAAACGAATAATGCCGAGCTTGGGGCTAAATTACGCAGCGCCATCCACAACTTTAAACTCAAGGAGCCAATCAATGTTTGAGTTTAGTTGGCCATGGTGTTTTGTACTTTTACCACTTCCTTGGTTATTAAGCCGCTTTATGCCGCTAAAGCAGCAAGGGCAGTTACGTTTACGTATCCCAGGCTTTGCTAAGCTTGGCTTGAATAATCAAACAGTGCAGCAACATAGCCGTAAAGTTTCATTACTCGAATGGGCAGTATGGGGTTCACTGGTTGTTGCAATAGCAAACCCAACTTGGCTTGATGAGCCTATCACACTGCCTAATGAAGGCCGCGACATTATGCTTGCAGTGGATTTATCTGGCTCAATGACCGAGCAAGACATGGCCTATCAGAATCAATATGTCGATAGGCTAACCATGGTAAAAGCTGTATTAAGTGACTTTATTGAGCAGCGTCAGGGTGACCGCCTTGGTCTTATTTTATTTGGCGATACGGCATTTTTACAAACGCCACTTACACGTGATGTTAAAACTGTGAGCCAAATGCTAAGCGAAGCACAAATTGGCCTAGTTGGCCGAGCAACAGCCATCGGTGATGCATTAGGTTTATCGGTAAAACGCTTTGCCAACAAAGATGAAAGTAATCGTATTGTTGTACTATTAACTGATGGACAAAACACCGCTGGTAACCTTGATCCAGAAGATGCGCTACTGTTAGCCCGCGAAGAAGGTATCAAAGTATATACCATTGGCGTTGGCTCAGATAACCCACGTGGTTTTAGCCTATTTAATATGGGTGGCATGAATGGTGGTAACCTTGATGAAAGCTTATTAAAGCGTATTGCAGAGCAAACCGGCGGCTTATACTTTAGAGCAAAAGATGTGGCTGGTTTACAACAAATTTATCAAGAGCTTGATAAACTTGAGCCTATTAGTAGCGATGAGCAAACGTTCCGCCCGCAAATTTCTTTGTTTTATATTCCACTGCTTATAGCGCTTGGCTTAATAAGCTTAGCAATGCTAGTCAGTTTTATCCGCCAATTTAAGCAGGAGAGCTAGTATGGATTTTGAATTTATTCGCCCTGTCCTACTTTGGTTATTGATCCCAACATTGATTATTTTTAGTGTGTTGTTAGTGCGCAATAAAAAAAGCGCCCCAGCTGATTTAATAGCCCCCCATTTGGCACAGTTTGTAATGAGCGACAACCAAAAAAAACAAAGCCAACCACTTTGGTTAGTTGCGCTGTTTACCTTATTAGCTATTGTGTTTTCTGCTGGCCCAAGCTTTGAGAAAAAACAAGTGCCAGTGTTTCAAGCAAAAAACGCTCGAGTCATTGTGATGGATATGTCGTACTCTATGTTCAGTACCGACATTGCGCCAAGCCGGTTAGTTCAAGCTCGCTTTAAAGCACTTGATATGATTGAGCTTTTCAAAGAAGGTGATACGGCATTGGTTGCTTATGCAGGCTCTGCATTTACCATTTCGCCGCTAACCAATGACGCCAGCACGTTGGCTAATCTTATCCCAAGCCTAAGCCCTGATATCATGCCAAGCAAAGGCTCAAATGTGATTGATGGTTTAGAAAAAGCAAATGAGCTACTTAAACAAGCGGGTTACCTTGAAGGCGATATTATTTTAGTAACGGATGGTGTTGACCAACTTGACCAAGAAGATATTGCTCGCTTTACAAGTGAATCGGATTATCGCTTAAATATTTATGGTGTAGGCACTGAGCAAGGTGCGCCAATCAAGCTTCCTGAAGGTGGTTTTTTGAAAGACATGCAAGGACAAATTGTTATTCCAAAATTAAATGTGAGTCGCTTAAATGCACTTGCACGTAATAGTGGTGGCAAATTTGCGCTCTATCAAACCAGTAATCAAGATATTAAAACATTCGCACCTAGTGCCAATGCTGAAGTGCTTAAAGATGAAAAACAAAGCCAAGCTTTATGGCGTGTTGATGCGGGTATTTATGGCCTGATTATTTTACTACCGTTAGCACTTTTTTTGATTCGCCGAAGCAGCCTAGTGCTTGGGGTTTTGTTTGTTATGCTACTGCCTCAGCAACAGGTTTACGCCGCTGAGTTACCAGAGGTGTTTAAAAACCAAGACCAACGCGCCCTTGATGCCTATCAGCAGAATCAATTTGAACAAGCCGCACAAGCAGAAAACGCGCAACTAAAAGGCGCAGCCCTTTATCAGCAAGGTAATTACCAAGCGGCCATGGACGCCTTTAGCGAAGATAAGTCAGCTACTGGTTTGTATAACTATGGTAATGCTCTTGCCAAGGCTGGTGAGCTAGAGCAAGCCATAGAGGCTTATAAACAAGCCCAGCAACTTAAAAATGATTTTACTGAAGCAAAAGAAAACCAAGCCCTCGTTGAACAGTTATTGCAGCAGCAAGAGCAACAACAGCAGCAACAAGATCAACAGCAAAACAATGATCAACAAAACAGCGATGGCCAGCAAGATAACCAGCAAAAGCAACAGGGAGAGAATTCCCAGCAAGGCGAAAACTCTGAGCAAAGTGAGCAGCAAGAGGGGCAACAACCCTCTGAGCAAGATGAACAATCAGATCAAAAAGGTGAGCAAAGCGAGTCTGAAAGTGGCCAGCAAAACAAACCTGAAATGGAATCTGAAGCACAACAGTCACCACAATCAGGTGAACAAAAGCCAGAGCAGTCCCCCGAGCAACAAGATGCAAAGCCAGAGCCATCGCAAAGCGATGAACAAGCTAAACAGCAAGCAGAGCAACAAGCTATGCAGGCACAAGCAGCTGAACTGACTAATGAAGAGAAAGAAAAAGCACAACAGCTTAATCAGTTACTTCGTAAAGTCCCTGATGATCCTGCGATCTTATTAAGAAATAAAATGCAATTAGAAGCACAAAAACGAAACTATCAACGTCGTCCACGAGGAGCCGAAAAATCATGGTAATGCGATTATTATGTTGTTTATTGCTAATCGCGGCAGCGCCGCTTTGGGCTGCCACCCAACTACAGGCAAGTGTTGATAAAAACCCAGTCCTTGCAGGTGAGTTTTTCATATTAACTATTACCGCTGACGACACCATCAACAGCGAGCAACCTGATACCTCTGTACTATTAAAAGACTTTGTTGTTGGACCAACGAGCGTTAGTACCCGCACCAACATTATTAATGGTGAAATCAGTAAGCAAACGAGTTGGTCTGTAAAATTAATGACTCGCAAAGAAGGGACTTACACAATCCCAGCATTTACCGTTGCTGGTGCAACTTCGCAGCCAATTGAGTTAACGGTTAGCAAACGGAGTCAAAACTCTGAACAAAGCCAAGATGCATTTATCAAAACCAGTATTAAACCGCAAAGTTTGTATGTGCAAGAAGCCGGTGTTTATACAGTTAAGCTATACATAGACAACAATAAAGAGCTACTTGATGGCAACCTTACGACACCAGAAATGGAAAATGCCGAATTAACCGCCATCAATAAACAATCAGAAAGCTATGAGCTGATTGATGGAAAGCGTTATTTGGTGATCACTCGCGAATACCTAGTGCAACCACAAAAAAGCGGCATTAATACCATTACAGCCCCTGTCTTTAATGGCCGTATCCGTCAAAACTATCGCCAAATGGCAATTTCAGCTATGGGTGAAAATGTTGATGTAGACATAAAACCAATTCCTGATAACTACACAGGTGCTTGGCTGCCAAGTGAATTAGTCAACCTTGATGAGCAATGGCAACCAAAAGATGACACGGTAGAGGTAGGTACGCCAATTACACGTACTATCAAACTCACCGCGCTTGGTGTCACCAAAGAACAGCTGCCTGATATCGAGATGCCACAAGTACAAGGTTTTAGAAGTTACCCTGATCAAAAAGAGAATAACCACTTAGTGCGTGATGGTCGCGTTATTTCTCAGCAAACAGCGTCTTATGCGTTATTACCTCAAACACCAGGAACGTACACTTTACCTGAAATCAAACTGCCTTGGTTTAATACTAAAATAAACCGTATCAGTTATGCCACGCTTCCTGCACGCACAATTACGGTGATACCAAGTACTAACCCATTAACCCCGCCACCAGCGACGCTTACACAGCCCCAAACTGACAACTCTGCCGCTGTGACAGATATGCCACCGGCTGTGCAAACTGTCACTCAAGTCAGCACACCAGCTTGGCTCATAATTGTTGCAGCTGTAGGCTATGGCCTGTGGTTAGTCACTTTGGTTCTGTATATTAAAAAACGCCCAACAGTACGTGAAGTCGCACCACAATCAGTAGCTGCTTCTTCAACATCACTTGATGAGCTTAAGAAGGTCGCTAAACAACGCAACAATGCTCTCTTCTACAGCACATTCATGGCCTACGCTAAACAGCAAACCGGTCAAACAACACGACCAATTGAGCACCTGCAAGCAACACTTAACAATCAAGCCCTCAATGAGGAAATTGCTAAATTACGCGCTAAACTCTATAGTTCAGCAGACGAGCATCCTGATTTAGCAAAGATTGTGGCTTTGCTTAGCCAAGCCACTAAGCACGTTAAGTCGACAAACCAAGAAGATGTATTAAAGAATCTATACGATTAATATTAATACGTTGAATTTAAACGGCTAATCTACAATTAGCCGTTTTTTATATAAAAATAATATAAATTCAGAAAGTTTTTTTCTGGTGGGCGGGTCTTATTTACTATGACAGAAAAACAAAAGCGATATGAAGCACTGGTTCATATCTACCACAGTGAGCTTTTTCGCTTTGCATATTGGTTATGTCGTGATCAGAGTATTGCAGAAGACTTAGTGCAGGAAACCTTCCTGAGGGCTTGGCGTGCCTTGGATTCACTGCAAGATCAGCAAGCAGCCAAACCTTGGTTACTCACTATATTACGACGAGAAAATGCTCGGCGATTCGAACGCAAACAATTTGATTACGCCGATATTGAAAATGACACACTTGTAGATGAAAAAAGCACGACGCTTGATGCTGAAATGGAACAAACAGTGATTCAACGACAAATTGGAAAGTTATCACAAGAGTATCGCGAGCCACTGCTGTTACAAGTAGTAATGGGGTGTTCGGGTGATGAAATTGCCGAGATACTCGATTTAAATAAAAACACGGTAATGACACGTCTTTTCCGTGCCAGAAACCAGCTTAAAGAGGCTTTAAGCAGTGATGATGATCAACTTAGAGGAGCATCAAATTAATGGATGAACTCGAGTTTCGCCGCCGCATCCTCGCCGAGCCAAGCACGACTGATAAGGAGCTTGACGCGTTTGCCGAGCAGGACGAAGATAAACAGGCGTTTATCGATGATGTACGTGCCTTAGATGATGAGCTAAGCAAGGCACTCAACGTACCCGTGCCTGAAAATCTAGCAAAGCGAATTATTGATAATACTTATGCAGCAGAAGAACAGCTCTCTGAGCAGCCGTTAGACACTATTATTGAGGCTAAGTCGCGCTTCGCCTTTAATCGCCTTTATTTAGCGGCTGCAGCGTCGTTTTTAGTGGCAATTAGTGTGTTCTTCGTTACTAACAAACAGCATACGTTATACAGTGTTGGTGAGCATGCTTTTACTCATTTGTATCATGAAATTGACTCGCTCAATAAACATGAGCCAATTGACCTTGCCTATGTGAACGAAAAGTTTGCCACAATTGGCGGACATTTAGATGAGCTACCCGGTAAAGTTACTTATTTAATGTTTTGTAATTTTCAGGGGAAAAAAGGCCTGCACTTGGTATTTGAATCTGACTTTGGTCCAATGACTGTCTTTATCGTCCCTGCTGACGAACAGCCTTTTGGTACTGGCTCAGAAGATTTCAGTGATGAACGTTTTGCTGGGCATATAAACCGCGGTAAACAAGCTGACACGATACTGATAGCCAGCCTTGATGCACCGCTTGATAGCTATAACGCAATGCTAAATGATGCGATACGCTGGTTACATTAGCCCTGTCCGCAAATAAAGTTTAGATACAAAAAAACCGCAGTGTGACTGCGGTTTTTTTATCGCTATAGAGCCGATTATTTACAAACGTCTGCTACTGCATTAGCAAAGTAATCAATGTTTGCATCACTGATACCAGCAACGTTTACACGGCTAGAACCAACAATGTAGATTGAGTACTCTTTTTGTAAGCGTTCGATTTGCTCTTTATTAATACCTAGGAATGAGAACATACCATTTTGACGGTCAATAAATGAGAAATCTTGTTCAATCCCTTTCGCTGCTAAGCTTTCTTTGATTAAAGTACGTAAACCATTAATACGGTTACGCATTTCATCAAGCTCATCGTGCCACATTTGCGTAAGCTCAGTGCTGCCTAAAATCGTGCTAACAATATCAGCACCGTGTGCAGGCGGCATTGAATAAATACTACGTACAACGCTTAATAATACAGAGTTAGAGATATCAGCAGTTGCAGCATCTTTTGCAATAATTGAACACGCACCGATACGCTCGCGGTATAGACCGAAGTTTTTCGAACATGAAGAACAAATGATTAGCTCATCTACCGCTGCTGCTAGTTTACGTAGACCCGCAGCGTCTTCTTCAAGGCTTGAACCAAAACCTTGGTAAGCAATATCAACAAGTGGCGTAAAACCAACTTCAACAGCAAGATCAGCAACTGTGCTCCATTGCTCAGCATTTAAATCCATACCGCTTGGGTTGTGACAACATGCGTGGAATAACACAACATCACCTTTAGGCACTTGCTTTAGGGTGTTTATCATGTCATCAAACAATAGGTCTTTATTTTCGTAATCGTAGTAAGGGTACTCTTTTACTGTTAAGCCTGCCGCTTCAAATAAGCTAATGTGGTTTGCCCACGTTGGCGTAGTAACCCATACCGTTGCATCTTTATTGCAACGCTTGATGAATTCAGCTGCAACACGAAGTGCACCTGTACCACCTGGTGCTTGTGCAGTGCGAACACGGTTTGCTAATAACGCAGGATGCTCACCCAGTAATAAGTTTTCCATTTTTTGGCAGTAATCTAAGTTACCCGCCAAGCCAATGTACGATTTACTGGTTTCGTTTTCTAAACGAAACGCTTCCGCTTTTTTAACCGCTTTTAATACAGGCGTATTGCCTTGCTCATCCTTATAAACACCTACACCCAAATCGATTTTCTTCGGGTTTGTATCTTGTTTAAAGGCCGCCATTAGGCCAAGAATAGGATCTGTTGGTAATGGTTTTAATTCTGAGAACATTGACTATCTCTTTTTATAGGGGTTAGCGTTGCCACTAGCTTAACATAAAAACCCAGCCTAATTACTAGTTAAATTAGACCAAGAGTTGAGGAATTTTAATACAACATGCAACAAGTAATGCAAGGGTTTGTTGATCAAAGAAATCAGTATTAAATGCTTCTGCATCTATAATACCTAAGCATTCGTTTTTGTCTGAAAGTAATGGTAAACAGGTCTCTGCTTTCACTTTAGGATCACAAGTATAGTACTCACCACCTTGAGCAAGGTAATCAGCAACGTTATTGATCACACGCCCTTGCTTAGATAGTGCAACCTGTACATTATTGCTACCCTTAGCGAATGCGTCTGTTAGAGGAAATAACGGACGACTTGGCGCGCCATGGTAAACCAGCTTCAATAACTGTGGGCCTTCGTCTGTATTTGTTGCTTGATAAATACCAAACCAATCTACTTGCGTCTGGGCTACGACAAAATCGATGATTTGTTGAAGCTTAGCCAGCTTTTCAGTGTTTACAGCATTGTCTGCAACATAGTCGTTTAATTTGAATGGTTCATCTTGCAAAAAACCAAATAAGCTACACGCACCACCCTCGCCTAGCTCAGGGATTTGGTACTGCCAGCGCACTGAAGGTAATGCTGACTCTGCAAGATATTGCTCAAGGTTTGATAATTGCTCCGCAACAAGGTTTTCAGGTAAATCTAGTTGAGCAACAGATAAGTAAGTAGAAATCATTTAGCCATCCAAACATCTATAATGCCGAAATGATAACATGCGATTTTAGTGTGAGCTAGCTTTGCTTGCAGTTAATTTATAATTAATTTCGACTTGGTTGCCAGCGCTATTAAATGAGACTTTAGAAGCTATCTCAGAAAGTAAACATAGACCTCGACCATGTTCTCTAACTAGGTTTTGCTGACTCTGCCCTGTTTTTGAAAATCCATTCCCTGAGTCACAAATCGTAAAGTCTAATTCTAATGTTTCGGGACTATATTGAATATCTATAATGATTAATGCTTCGCTTAACGAAGCCAGAGCTTCTTCTCGTTGTTGATAATAGATTAAAAAACCGTCTTCTTGGTTTTTTATCTCTGAGTCAAGCCCAAGAACACCATGATCAAGTGCATTATTATAAGCCTCAGATAACATCAAAAATATATTAGCCCGATGATCATTTAAGCCACCAATTTTGCTAAGCAGTTCGATCACTTCTAAAACGGGGTCGGTACTTTTAATTTGCTTTGCGTTTAAACTCATTGAGATATGAAAAGGTAAAGGCGAAAATTGCTCATATGTCTGTTCTGGTGAAGGAACCGGCAAACAATTTAACAACACTAAGCTCAAGTCATCTTGTTGTTGATTGCCACGCGCAAAACGATTAACACGCTCAATTATTTGTTCTGTACTTATATACGATTTTGACACTAATACTTTTTTAAATCGTTGTTCACCAAAGTACTCATCATTGAGGTTAGTTGTTTCAATAATGCCATCTGTTGCCATCACGATTCGCGATGATGGCTCAACTTCGATGTGAATTAAACCACGTTCAAACTCTTCAGGCTCAAGAATACCCAGCGCCATATGCTGTGATTCTAGCGTTCGGGTTATGTTGCCTTTTTCATTAATAACATAAATGTCAGGTAAACCACCTAACCATGCTGAAACACTTCTTCCAGACTTACTCAACTCTAAAATAGTCGCAGCACAAAACATATGGCCTGGCAGTAAATTGCCCAGTACAGTATTAATTTCAGCCGCAATATCACTGACCGACATACCTTTACTTACCATGGTATAAAACACGCGTGAAGCGGGTAATGCACCAACCGCTGCAGCTAAGCCGTGACCTGTAAAGTCTCCTAACATGCAATATAAACTGCCAATAGGGCTTTGTGCCACAAGAAACATATCACCATTAAACATGGCGGCAGGAGATAAATGGAAGTCTAAATGAGCAGGAAATGCTTGCTGGTTTTCTAATGCGTTATTAAAGATATGCTCAACAATCTCATGCTCTCTTTCAACTTGATTTTGATGGTACTCAAGTTGCAAATTCTGATCATGAGCTTTTTGGCTTAAGTTTCTAATTCGGCTATGTGCTTTTATCTTGGCGTTTAGAATCACTTCTTGAAATGGTTTTTGTAAGAAGTCATCTCCCCCAACAGCTAAACAACGCTCAAAACTTGCCTCATCTTCTAATGAGGTAATAAAAATAATTGGCAGGTAAACTTGGCTGAAGCGCTTTTTGATTATCGATGCAGTTTCAAAGCCATCCATAACTGGCATGATGACATCAAGTAACACGATGTCGATTTTATTCTCTTCTAATAGCTTTAATGCATTCAAGCCATTATCGGCATTAAAAACACGATAACCTTGTTGCTCTAACATCACTGTTAATAGACGGCGATTTAACTCTAAATCATCAACAACCAGTATATTTAGCATCAATCAATATCAAACTTTTTGTCAAAACGAGAAATTTGCAGAATTTTCTTTAGCTGTGGCTGACAGTTACTGATTTGAATTGTGTCGACCTTACCTGAAAGGTTTTTTTTCATGTTAAGCAGCATACCTAGTGCAGAGCTATCCATATAGTCTGTTTCTCTTAGGTCAATAACAACTTTGTTAATATTATCGTTTAAGTCAGCATAAGCCTGACGAAAAGTTTGCACTAGATTAAAATCAAACTTTCCTTTGATCTGAACGGTTAAAATTTCGCCATCTGCAGATGTACTGCACGTTAAACTCATAATAAACTCCTAACAAACAATTCCTTCCTCAGAATTATCTAAATATAACTGCTTAAAAGAAATAAGCCAAAAATTAAAACACTTAGAATGAAATTTGTTATTATTTGGGCAAGCTTTCACAATGAGATCCACTATGAGCGACAATAATCTAGTTTATTCAACAGCGACTGGCCGTATTGAACAACCTAAAGAAACAAAGCCAATCCAAAGCAAAACGTTTAAAGATGGCTTTTTACGTATTGAGCGTCAAACAAAAGGCCGCAAAGGCAAAGGCGTCATGCTAGTTGTTGGTATTGACAGTGAGCAACATGACTTAAAAAAGCTGGCTAAAACCATTAAAAGTAAAATGGGTCAAGGTGGCGCCGTTAAAGAAGGCATCATTGAGGTGCAAGGTGACGACAGAGAAAAACTCAAAGCTATTCTCGAAGGGCTTAAATTTAAAGTAAAAATTGCAGGGGGCTAGTCAGCCCCCTCACTCATTATGACTTCATTGAGCTTAGGTGCTCATAAAGTGCTGGTAACTCATCTTCTGGGACTGGTTTACTGTAATAGAAGCCTTGCACAATATAACAATTGTTATTTTGCAAAAATTCTATTTGTTCAATCGTTTCAACCCCTTCAGCAACCACGTTTAGTTTAAGCTTTTGCGCCATCGCGATAATTGCAGCCGTGATTTCCATGTCGTTGCTATCCTCAGGAATATCTTTAACAAACGAGCGGTCAACTTTCAAAATATCAACCGGGAAACGCTTCAAATAACTTAATGATGAATAGCCTGTACCAAAGTCGTCAATCGAAATCGACACGCCCAATGCTTTCAGTTGATGTAGTTGCAAGATAGCAGCTTCTACATGCCCCATCAGCATACTTTCTGTGAGCTCTAAGTGCAGCCGCTTTGGCTCCACACCGGTTTGCTTAATAATGTTATCAAGCGTAGATACTAGGTTGGCATCTTTAAACTGTCGAGCAGATAAGTTGATCGAGATATTATTTTTTAAATTCTGATCTGCTAATCGAGCTGCAAACTCACAGGCTTCTTTTAAAATCCAGGCTCCTAACTCAACAATTAATCCAGTTGCTTCTGCAATAGGAATAAATTTTGTCGGTGGGATCATTCCCTCTTCCGGATGGAACCAACGTATCAGCGCTTCGTATCCTACAACTTGGTTGTTACGACAATCAACTTGAGGTTGGTAGTACACTCTGAATTGGCCTTCACGAATACCTGTACGTAACTCATTTTCAATGAATAATCGTTCATTCGCAGCAGCATTTAATTCTTGGCTATAGAAGTGATAGGTGTTTCGTCCCTTTGCTTTCGCTTCATACATTGCAAGATCAGCATGTTTGAGTAATTGGTCTTCTTCTTGGCTATCAAATGGTGCCATTGTAATACCAATACTGGCACTAATGATCACTTCATTGTTACCTAACTTAATTGGCTCATTAAGCGTACGTTGAATGGTATTAGCAACTTCTGTCGCATGAGTTTGATGCTCAATACCACTAAGTAAAACCGCAAACTCATCACCACCTAAACGGGCAATGGTATCTTCTGTGCGTAAACGTTTTTTCAAGCGATTGGCTACTTCAACCAGTAATTGGTCACCTGCATCATGGCCTAACGTATCATTGATACGCTTGAATTCATCTAAATCAAAATAGAACAAAGCAAAGGCATAATGACCACGCTCTGCTAAGGCCATTGACTTACGCAATTGCATTCTAAAGAAAGTACGGTTTGCAAGCCCCGTTAAAGTATCAAAATAAGCAAGTTGCTCCATCTTACGTTGGCTTTCTTTTACAAAAGAAATATCTTGAGCTGATGCCACGTAACTGGTTATCTCACCACTGTCTTCACGAATTGGTGAAATACTTAAAGAAACCCAAACAGATTGACGATCATTTGCTTGTAATAAGGTATCACCGCGCCAATAATTTCGGCTTCGCAGGTCAATATCAATATCATCAACTAATATTGCCATCTCTTGTGAAATAATACTCAGTAAAGGAGAGCCTATAAAGTGACGTTCTTCAAAGCCTGTCATCTCAACCATTTTTGGGTTGACGTATTTTACTTCAAACTCTTCATCTGTAATGACCACCCCTGTTCCGGAGAATGCAACAGCCTTAGATAATCGATTTGCCGCTTTTTCTGCAATTTCCTTTTCACTGATACGCTGATTTAAACCATCTATCAATTTACGGATCTCAACGGCCATATCTCTGAAAGAACCATTTAACGTACCGATTTCGTCTTTATTTTCTTTGGGAAACTCTGTTTGCAATTGCCCTTTACCAAAGCTCACCACAGCATTAACCAAAGAGTGAATACGGCGTAACACTAATTGATAAAGTGCTTGATGAAGTAACAGTGCAACTAAAATAGCGTACAAAATAAATAAGCCAAAAAATTTAACTTTCAGCTCTTCTAATGCAGATAATGCCGATGAACGCTTTTTATAAATACCAATATACCAGTCGAGCTGTTCAACTTTGCGGATATTGATAATGTGAGTTTCACCATCTTGTACAAATGAATTTGCCGACTCAGGCAACCTAAGACGAATGGTTTCAGAGACTAGCTTTTGCAAGTCAGCATTCACAAAATCTTGAGTCGCTAATTTTTTCCCCTCACGCCCGTACTTTTCTAATGTTTTCTTATCTAAATCAGGGTGCGCCAATAATTGACCATTCGCATCAAAAACAAATAGGTTTTGTTCGCGATCGCCAATCGGTAATTGAGAAAGCAGTGTTTCAAGTGCAATATCACTTCCTGTTACACCAAAAAACTCATTTCCAAGATAAATAGGAACGAGCACACTCACAACCCATTTGTGCCATATATTATCGTAATAAACATTTGACCAAACAGCTTCACGACTTGGGTTGGTAGCTTCTTTAGCGTAGTTAAAGGTTTTACCAGTCGTAAAATTAAAATCGCCCGGAACATTTAGCGCCCAGTTAGGCGGCGCAATACGAATAAAATTGTCTTTTGTGATCAGATAGAAATTGAAAAAGTCTTGGATTAAGGTAGGTGAAACAATTTTCCATAATGACTCGGAATCATTAATTAATTGTTTGTAAAACGGTGAGTAATTTTCTTGTGGTATAAATGCAGCTGATAACCCATCAGCAGAAGTGCTACGAATACTGCCGTCTACAGCAAATTTAATTTCTGAGTTAAAATTACTTTGCAAATGAGAGTCGCTTTGTAGCAACTGGCTACTAACAACAGAATTAGCCTGTTCCGCAATATTAATTTTAGTGTTGATTAAATGATTAAACTGCTTTGTTAAGCGTTCACTTGAGTGCTTTAAGAGATCATGCTCTTCAAACACGAGTTGCTTCTCTTCGGATTTGAGCATTAAAGCCGCTGCACAAATACCCGCAATTAAACAAATCGCAGAGATCAGCAGCGACAATTTCATACTTAATGAATTCACACCAAACCGTGATGGCGGTCGTCGATACACCACAGGACTACCTTATTAATAATTGTTATTATTTATTATGCAAAAACAAATATACCAGATTCATTTTTATATTTATAAATTTTTTATGAAGATTAATGAATTTTCCTAATCAGTGTACTCATTTATAAATTACTGCGATATGCAGTTGACTTTGTGTACAAGTGTTTTTACATTAAAGCAATGAATAAAATTATCTCTCGCACACGTTTTTCGTTTTTTAGCTTCTTTAGATAGAGGAGGCTTAACTGTTTGCGAGATAAATTCACCGAATAGCTAAAGCCTCCCTCTTGGGAGGCTTTTTTGTTTGTGCACTGTTTTGGAATGAGGAAACCAACATGAGCAATGATGTATTAAATGCATTACGACACGATATCAATGAAATTGATTCAGATTTATTAGTCTTACTGGCCAAAAGACGCCGAATAAGCCATAGCGTTGTTGAGTATAAAATTGCTAACAATAAACCAATACGAGATGAAGCACGTGAGCAAGCGTTACTCGAAAAGCTAATAAGCTATGGTAAATCACTTGGCCTAGACGCCTACTACATAAACAATGTCTTTCAGACCATTCTTGAAGACTCAGTTTTAAATCAGCAAGCCATGTTGCAAAAGAACCTCAACCCTGAAGCAATGAGCGAAACACACCGCGTAGCATACTTAGGAGGACAAGGCTCATATAGCCAACTAGCTTGCCATAAATATTTTAGCCGTCGCCCAGGTAAAGTAATTGAAATGGGCTGTACTAGTTTTGATCAAATCACAGGTAAAGTAGAAAGTGGTCAGGCAGACTTTGGCTTATTGCCTATTGAAAATACCAGCTCAGGCAGTATTAATGAGGTGTTTGATTTATTACAACATGCGCAAGTATCCATTGTCGGTGAAGTGACACACAGTGTTGAACATTGCCTATTAGCGATGCCTGGCACGGAGCTTTCTCACATCAACAAAGTGTTTGCTCACCCTCAGCCTTTTGCTCAATGCAGCCGCTTTATCCAAGGTTTGGGAGATATTCAGCATGAAACCTGCGACTCAACCTATCACGCGTTAAAATCAGCTGTTGAAACACCTAACAGTGCCGCAATTGGTTCAGCACAAGCCGGTAAAAATGTTGGCCTAGAGGTTGTTAAGTCAGGTCTTGCTAACCAAAGTGAAAATCATAGCCGCTTTATCGTTGTAGCACGTAAACCGTTACAAGTTTCAAAGCAAATTCCGACCAAAACCAGTTTAATTATGGCTACAAAACAACAAGCCGGTTCGTTGGCAGATGCACTGATGATTTTTAAACACCATCAGATCAATCTCGTAAAGCTTGAATCTCGCCCTGTACCTGGTAACCCATGGGAAGAAGTGTTTTATGTCGACCTTGAAGCGAACCTTGATGACTTACATGTTAAACAAGCGCTCGAAGAGCTAAAAGAACACACCCAGTACACCCGTGTATTAGGCTGTTATCAAAGTGAATCATTACAAGCAGTAAGCGTTTAATCCACCTTATTCTATTAGTTAAATAAAGGAGCCAACAGGCTCCTTTTTGTTTAATTTTATCGCAGAGACTTGCACCCCCTTCCCAGTGTAAGCATAATCTTGAAAACATTTTTAAACTGGAACATACATGAATTGGTTAGCAGAATTAGCAACTAAAAGAACACCTTGGCTATTATTAGCCGTGATATCCTTAGCATTTGAAATCACCGCATTGTTTTTTCAATACAATATGGGTCTTGAGCCATGCATCATGTGTATTTATCAACGTACAGCAGTATTAGGCTTACTTGCTGCAGGTGTTATAGGTGCGATTAACCCGCAGGCGATGGTATGTAGAGTAGTAGCATTTGTCAGTTGGGGTATATCAGCAATTTGGGGTTATTTTATCGCCAAAGAACACATTGCAATGCAAAACAACACTGATCCTTTTGCATTCAGCTGTGCTTTTGAACCAAACTTTCCGAGCTTTATGCCTCTTCATGAGTGGATCCCAAGTTTCTTTGCTGCTACTGGTGATTGCGGCAATATAGATTGGCAGTTTGCATCGCTGAGTATGCCAGCTTGGATGGAAGTGATCTTCGCTGCGTTCTCTGTCGTATTTTTAGTGGTTATAATTAGCCGCCTTGTATGCAAAAAGTCACTGTAATGATATATTTTTTTACCAGTCAAATTCCTGAATTAAAGGCCTTTAAAGTGAGGCAGCGCCAGCAAATCATTGCCCTTGCACTTAGCCATTTGAGCCCTATGCACAAAATCACTTTATCTGTCTGTAAACTTGCTTTTTTGGCACCACTATTTTTAGGGCTCGCGTATTTTGAAGGATGGATGCTTCTGCCCTGGTTACTGTTAGCGGGGGTAAGCTATCCGCTTCTAACCACACCACTCGAAAATATATTTGCATTGCCACATCTGCAAACCGCTATTAAAGAATACAAACAGGGCTGTTAGGCCCTGTTTGACAGAGTGGCTTTCTAAAGCGTAATTTGTCCCTTTAATTTTTGGTAGAGTTTCTCACCAATCCCCTTAACCTCTTTTAGCTGTTCGACAGTTTTAAAGTTACCTTGGCTCTTACGATATTCAATAATTGCTTTGGCCTTTGCTTCACCAATACCTGGTAATTGAGTAAGCTGCTCTAACGTGGCTTTATTCAAACTTACTTTTTGTAGCTTAACATCTGCAACATCAACAGGTTTCGCTGCAAGTGCAGCTGTGGCGGGCAAAAGCGCAAGGCTTGAAGCTAACAATAGACTTGATAATAATTTCATATTTTCCTCCATGATGTCCTTACTTGGACAACTAATTTCCTTTGTTACCAAACACTCGCTCCATCGCTTGTGTTTTTAAAATTATAGGCCTAGCAGTTTTCCGATGCTTGGATAGATTTTAGGTAACAATTTAAATTAAGCTAATTTCGCTTTCTTTGTCAAATGATAGAAAGAAAAATGTAAGTTGCTACTTGCAAATAATGCCACAACACATTACTGTATATAAAAACAGTAATCAAGATGGCGATTTTACGCTACAAATGCCACGCTTAAATGCAGGAGAGATCATGGCTGTTGTTGTTAAATATGTTGTAGAAAGAAACGGAGTCGAGCGCATGACGTTTACTACTAAAAAAGAAGCTGATGCGTATGACAAAATGCTCGACATTGCTGAGTCATTGGAACTAATGCTTGAAAAAGTTGATGTACCATTAAGCGAGCAACAAATTGAGTCACTGGCGCTTGAAATGGCAAAAGAAAAAGACCAATTTATGGCTGTACTCAAAGGTGCAAAAGAAGCACCTGCGAAGCCTAAAAAGGCAAAGTCAGACGATAACGTTGCAGATATAAAAGAGAAAGCTGCAAGCTAACCATTCGCTATAAAATTAAAAAAGGGCAACATCTGTTGCCCTTTTTTGTGTTTAATCAAAAACTACAGTGATGATTCAACTTCATCAAATAAGTCTGTAATTTCCTTTTTCGGCTCGGCTGTCATAAGGCTTACAACAACAATCGCTATCGTTGATAAAATAAAGCCAGGGACAATCTCATAGATGATTGCACTTAGAGCTTGGCCGTCAATAGTGATTGGCGCGTAAATCCAAAACAACACTGTTGCTGCACCAACAACCATGCCACTGATTGCTCCTTGTAAGTTCATGCGCTTCCAGTACAAACTAATTAGCACAAGCGGACCAAATGCAGCACCAAAACCAGCCCATGCATTACTTACTAAATCAAGGATTGAGCTGTCACGGTCATACGCAAGATAAATAGCAAATAAAGCAACCAAAATAACGCTGATACGACCCACTAACACTAGTTCTTTTTGTGAAGCGCTACGATTTAAGTAAATCTTATAGAAATCTTCTGTTAGTGAACTTGAACATACTAATAGTTGCGACGAGATAGTACTCATGATCGCCGCTAAAATAGCAGCCAATAAGAAACCCGCAATAAGTGGATGGAAAATAAGCTCAGATAACACCAAGAAAATCGTTTCTTTATCATCGATTGGCATTTGATTTTCAAGCATGTACGCTGCGCCAAATAAGCCTGTAAATACGGCACCAATAGCTGAAAGCGTCATCCACGACATACCTACACGACGCATCGTTGGCATATCTTTAACAGAGCGAACTGACATGAAACGAACAATAATATGTGGCTGACCAAAATAGCCTAAGCCCCATGCCATTGCAGAAATAATGGCAATTGTTGAACCACCAGCGAACCAGTCCATCATGTTAAGTGCATGTATTTCTGTTTCTTTAGGAGAACTTAATAATAAGTCATAGCGTGCATTTGCAAGCGTATCCATAAATGGTTGATCAAGCATAGTGTAGGTTGCAATAGGCACCGCTAACAGCGAGATAAACATGATACAGCCTTGCACGAAGTCAGTTAAGCTCACTGCTAAAAAGCCACCAAATAAGGTGTAAAGCACAACAACACCCGTAGTAATGTACAAGCCCATTTCATAACTCATATTAAATGAGTTTTCGAACAGCTTGCCGCCCGCGACAACTCCTGATGAGGTATATAGAGTAAAGAATACAATGATAACGACTGCAGAAATAACACGTAAGATATTTTTATTATCTTCAAAACGGTTTGCAAAGTAATCAGGGATAGTTATCGAATCATTGGCTTTTTCGGTGTAAACACGTAACCGAGGTGCCACTAAAAAGTAGTTAGCCCATGCACCAAGCACTAAACCGATTGCAATCCAAACCTTGCTTAGGCCAAATAAGTACATTGCACCTGGTAAGCCCATTAATAACCAACCACTCATGTCTGATGCACCCGCTGAAAGCGCCGCAACACTTGGAGATAAGTTACGTCCACCTAGCATATAACCTGACACATCATCTGTTGATTGCTTATAGGCATATAGCCCTATTCCCAACATTACGATGAAGTATAATGCTAACGAAATTATCATTCCTGTTTCCAAATTAGCCTCCAAAAATTAGTTAATGTTGGCTTTTAATCCGAATAATGACTCGCAAGTTATTTAATTATAAGACATTATTGGGGTAAAAACCGATATCACTCATGACTATACCACGCTTCGACACTATAACTCCAATGGTGCCGATAACCAACTAAGTTTACATTTACAACGATACGCTAACAAAATTGTGATATTTAATCATAACTTATAGAATTTCATTACGATTTATCCTAGTCTTAACGTTAAGATAAAATCATAATTTATCCCCATATCTTGTCATTTTATTAATGCTATTTTAGATACAATGGCATATATTGCGAGGGGATAATGAAATAACTGATGTGGACAAGCTTGGACTATGTATTTTTACGCTGCGCGCCAACCGATTTTAGATAAGGAAAAGAAACTAGTCGGCTACGAACTCCTCTTTAGGGATGGAGTAGATAATGTGTTTCCAGATATTGATGGCGATGAAGCAACGTCACGGCTCATTGAAGGCAGCCAATTTAACTTTGGTTTGGAAGACTTAACAGACAACAAACCTGCTTATATAAACTTTACGTTAGAAACATTACAAAAGGGTTACCCGTTATTATTAGGTAAAGACAATGTTGTAGTTGAAATTCTTGAAACTATTCAACCAGGTAAACGATTACTGGCTCTTGTCAAAGATTTGAAAGAAAGAGGCTATACGCTAGCACTTGATGATTATATTCACCAACCAGTTTGGCGTCATTTTTACCCGTATATTGATCTTATAAAAATCGATTTTCTAACCTGTACACCTGAATCTCTGCAGACGGTGATTGAAGCTATAAAGCCTCACCCACACATTAAGTTGTTGGCAGAAAAAGTTGAGACCCATGAGAAGTACCAACTGGCCCTCGATATGGGTTTTAGCTACTTTCAAGGCTTCTTCTTTTCGAAACCTGAGATGGTGCAAAGCAAAACTTTACCACCGTCTGAGATGGCATTAGCTGAGCTTTTGTATGAAACATCGAGTATTGACTTAAATCTTAAAAAAATCACCGATGTATTTGAAAGAGATGTTAACTTATCTTACAAGTTACTGCGTTATTCAAACTCTGCAGCATTTAAACGTCGTGCTGAAATCAGCACCATCAAACAGGCACTTATCGTTTTAGGTAGCGAAGAAATTAAACGTTTCTTATCGCTGTTATTCGCCGCACAAGTGGCTGCAGATAAGCCTGCTGAACTCATCCGCTTATCACTCACGCGAGCTCGCTTTGCTGAGCTGTTAGCTATCAGTCATGGGCAATTACGCGATACTGGAATGGCATTTTTGACCGGTATGATGTCGCTTATGGATGCAATCTTAGATGAAGATATGCCAAGCGTAATGGGCAAATTACCGCTAACAAATGAAATTAAAGGTGCCCTTCTTCATGACGAAGGTTTATTAGCATCGTATTTACGCCTTGTGAAGTTTTACGAGCAAGCTGATTGGGAAAGTGCCAAAGAGATCCAACAACAACTCGGCCTCAAACCCGAAGAGGTGCCCGATGCATATCACGATGCATTGAACTGGTCGAATGAACAAATGTCTGTATTCGGCGACTAATGTTCGAAATGTAAATACAAAAATGCCAGCAATATTGCTGGCATTTTTTCGTTGTGGTCAACGCTATTAAAGGTTTTCTAAGAAGTCTTCATCAAAATCGTCTGGCTCTTTTTCCATTGGCGGATTGCCATCATGAAGCTCATATAATTGACGCTGGAAATAGATATCTTTAACAAATATGTACGGGTCAAGTGACTCATTTAATAGGCTTTCTTGAGGTATCAAAGAAGCACGCGCTTCAACCGCTTTCAGTGCAAACACTAAAATGGTTTGAGGTGTTGTTAACGCTATTTCAGGTAATACTATGTTATCAACTACATCACCCGTTAAATTTCGTACTGTACTTGGCCCCATGCCAGGTATCATCAAGTAGGCACCATCTCCTACTCCCCACACACCTAGCGTTTGGCCAAAATCTTCATCAACGATCTCTAGCCCTAATGAAGAGGCCACATCGAAAAAGCCAAATAAGCCAACCGTCGAGTTCACTAAGAAACGCGCAAGGCTGATCCCCATATTCGCTGGTTTGCCCTGCAAACCAGCGTTAACCATATCAGTTGGTGCAGTAATATTATCGGTAAAGTTAACAATACTGCGCCTAACAGGCATAGGTGTCACTGTAACATAGCCAACCGCAGCAGGGCGCAGAATATAAGCATCAAGCACGTCCATGTTAAAGTCATACATAGGACGATTGAATGACTGCAATGGATCTCGATCATCCGCTTTTTCTTCGGGTACTTGTGCGCATCCTGCAAGTACAGCAAAAAAAATTAAAAATATACTATGCCTAAACATTGGCTATCCTTAAGGTATTAACTCATTAATTAGCAACGAATATTCTTTAACGTTAGCACGCTCTAAGACATCCGACTTGCCTTCCAACTCGCCGCTAGAAGTTACCACAGTTGCATCTTTCGATAAACGCGCGGTTAAAATAATTTGCTCAACACTCGATAAATTCAGGCCATCAACCATTGCGTTAGCATCACTTAACGTCACGGTTAGTGGAAAGCTATATTCTGTCATTTTTACCACAGCTAATGGCATTTGCGGACCACTGGCTGCTTTTGCAAAAACAAATAACGTGCCGTTTTGTGGCTGTGAGTCAGCAAGTGCTGGATCCAAATCAACTGTGATGCTAATTTCACTGTTTGAAGCATCAGCTACTTCTGTATTTGTGACTTGCTCATTATTTAAATGGGCATCAATTTCAGCAATACGCTCTGCAATCATGCTATAACGAGGGTCGTTTTGCTCCATGCTCGCTAGCAGTACTTCAAACGCGGTTTTAGCTTGCAGCCAATCTTTACGCTCGTAGGCAATTAGGGCCAACAATGAGATTGCATCAATATTGGTTGGCTCTGCTTTTAACACTTTTGAAAGCATAGTCGCAGCCTGAGACATGTTCGCGTCATTGCCTTCCATTAGCAGAACTTGCGAGTAGCTGATCAGCACTTGCTTGTTATCCGGATTCATTTTCAATACTTTATCAAATGACTGCTTTGCCATATCAAATTCATTTAACGACATCGCAACACGTCCAAGTAGCATCCAAGCTACTTCGTCATCACCACTTTGATCAAGTTTAGTACGCAGCGCTAATGCAAATGCTTGAAGTTCATTTGCAGTCAACGGCTCACCATTTTGCATCACAGCTCGCTCACCGTATGACTTTAGATTTGCCATTGCATCATGCCAGCCTTTTATTTGCTGCTGACTGCCAGTGTAGGCATAGAAAATAGCTGTTAAAACGATTAAAAAGCCTGCTCCTGTTAAAGCAAATATACGATTGTTACCTTTGCTGTTTAAGGCTTTTTCTGGTGATAACTCATTAAGTAAACGACGCTTTTGCTCAACAACTGCCTCGTCATGCATTTGTGCATCGATACGTTGATTTTCAAGATCGTCTTTAAGCTCATCTAAACGTTGGTAATAAATTCGGATCAATTCCGAGTTTGCATTGTGATCAAGGCGTTGAATACGTTCGCGTTTAAAAAACGGCACGACAACAAACAGCAATGCAATCAGTGTGAGTAAAACAAAAGAAGCCCACATTAATGCCATTTAGCTTTGCTCCTGACGTTGATTTTGTTCAATTAGTTTTGCAAGTAATTTCTCGTCTTGCTCAGTCCATGTTTGCTTTACTGATGCTTTACGCTGACGCAATACAATAAAGCCAAAGCCAAGCACCACAATGAGCACTGGTAAAACCCAAAGCACAAGTGTTGCTGGAGTGACAGGCGGATCGTAATGAACGAAGTAACCATAGCGGTCAATCATATAGTCAATCACTTCGTCTTTTGTTTTGCCTTCTTTTACTAAGGCTAATACTTTATCGCGCAAGTCTTTGGCAACAACGGCGTCTGAGTCGGCAATATTCTGATTTTGACATTTAGGGCAGCGTAACTCTTTAGTTAATTCACTAAAACGCGTAGCTTGCTCTTTGTCATCGAACTGGTACTTGTCTTGCTCTGCAATTGCACTAAAGGCGATCAGCAAGCTTGCTAGAAGAATAACGAATCTCATTGCTGTAATTCCTGCATTAACGGTGCAAATTTAGCACGCCAAACACGTGGATTAATATCACCGGTGTGATGAAGCAAAATTGTGCCCTGCTTATCAACTAAAAACGTTTCAGGCGCACCAGATACCCCTAAATCAAGGGCTAATGTACGCTTTAAATCCAAAATATTGAACTGATAAGGGTCGCCAGCGCGATTTAGCATGCTGGTTACATCTTCACGTAACGCATTAATATCAAACTGGCCATCAAAGTCAGGGTCATAACCTTGCTCGTAATATAAGCCAATAATCTTAACGCCCTGCTCTCTAAGCTCTGTTAAATAACCTAACTCAGCTAAACAGGTCGGGCACCATGTACCCCACACATTCAGCAGGTATACTTCGCCTTTCAGATCGGCATCTGTCCAACGCTTTGACTCATCCATCAAATCAGGTAGATTAAATGTTGGCATAGTCTGACCAATACGCCCTGTTTGCAGCTCACGCGGGTTTGCAAACAAGCCTTGATATAAAAACACACACAACAAAACGAAAACCAATAATGGCGCTAGCGCTAACAATTTGCGGTTCATGCTGAAGCCTCCTGCTTAGTCGATTTCTGGCGATAGCGTTTATCACCAAGCACTAAAAAGCCTGCCAGTGAAATCAAGATGCCACCGAGCCACATCCAACGAACATATGGTTTATGGTAAATACGTAACGACCACGCACCTTGGCTTAATTGCTCACCTAGCGCTAGATACAAGTCACGGGTGAAGCCTGCATCAACAGCTGCTTCTGTCATAAACTGCATGCCAATGTCATAACGGCGTTTTTCAGCATGTAAAACCGTCACTTGTTTATCGTTTTTCAGCACGGTGACAACCCCAGCATGGCCACTGTAGTTAGCCCCGCGAATAGACTTAACACCGTCAAAGCGATACTGGTATTCATTTAAAGCCACTGTGTCACCCGGTTTCATTGATACATCACGCTCAACCGAGTAAGCAGAGGTTAACGTGACACCTGCAATTACAAACGCTAAACCAATGTGACCTAAAACCATTGCCCAATAGCTTAGACCTAATCGCTTAAAGCCTTCACCTATGGTTTTATGAATAGTCACTTTTGCAGCTAAATCTATCAGTGTAGTAACAAAAATCCATACTGCTAATGCGGTTGCAATAAAGGTAATTGGCGCAATTACGTCGTAGCTTGAATATAACCATGCACCGGTAACAACCACACTGACCACAGCCGATAATAACAGCTTGTTCTGTAGCATTGACCACTTGTTTTGCTTCCAGCGTAACAGCGGACCTATCCCCATTAAGATAGCAAATGGCACGAGTAAAATAGCAAACATCTTATTGAAGAATGGTTCACCTATCGAGATGCTGCCTAAGCCAAGTTCTTTGTGGATCATTGGCAATAAAGTGCCCAGTAAAACAATCAGTGTTGCCACAACTAAGAAAATATTATTTAACCAAAGCGCTACTTCACGTGAAGCAAACTTATAGCGCCCCTCACTTTTAACCTGCGAAACACGCAGTGCATAAAGCGATAAACCACCGCCAACAACAATGGCCAAGAAAGCTAAAATAAACATGCCTCGATTAGGGTCTGACGCAAAAGCATGCACAGATACAATAATGCCCGAACGAACAATAAAGGTACCCAGTAAGCTTAACGAGAATGCTGCTATAGCTAGTAATACGGTCCAAGACTTAAATACACCACGTTTTTCTGTGGTTGATAATGAGTGCAACAACGCGGTTGCCACAAGCCAAGGCATTAGTGATGCGTTTTCAACGGGATCCCAGAACCACCAGCCACCCCAGCCGAGTTCTGAGTATGCCCACCAACTACCAATGGTAATACCGAGTGTTAAAAAGCCCCATGCAGTCATTGTCCAAGGACGAGACCACTTTGCCCAAGTATTATCAAGTTTGCCTGTAAGTAACGCCGCAATGGCGAATGAGAACGACACAGATAACCCAACATAGCCCATATAGAGCAATGGCGGGTGAATGATCATACCTGGGTCTTGCAGTAATGGGTTTAAATCGCGACCTTCAACAGGGAAATACGGTAATAAGCGCTCAAATGGGCTCGACATTAATAAGGTGTACAGCATAAAGCCAACACCTAAAAAGCCTAGCACGCCCAGTACACGAGCACGTAATACCCAAGGTAATGATTGTGAGCGCATAGCAACAACCGCTGTCCAACCTGCTTGCATCACTAACCAAAGTAAAATTGCTCCTTCATGGCCACCCCATGTTGAGGTTATTTTGTAGTACCAAGGTAAGGTGCTACTTGAGTGATAAGCAACATACGAAACGGTAAAGTCGTCGGTTAAACTGGCATAAATAAGTGCTGCAAAAGATAAAAGTACGAATACGAACTGACCAATTGCCAGTGATGGGGCTGCACGCATTAACCTTAAATTGCCGGTATGCGCCCCCCACAAAGGAAAAATACACAGTAGAACACTGAGCACCATGGCCAGTGTTAAAGAAAAATAACCGAGTTCTGGGATCATATTAATTGCCGTTATCTAAGTTATAGGTCGGTTTTTCGTGTTTGATACCCTTCACAGCTTCTGCGACTTCTGCTGGCATGTATTCTTCATCATGCTTTGCAAGTACCTCAAAGGCATCAATTTCATTCGCTTTCACTAACACGCCCTGCGCCACAATCCCTTGGCCTTCACGGAATAAGTCCGGCAAAATTCCTTGATAATTAATTGTCACCATAGGGCCCGTATCGATTAACTTAAAGCTTACCTTTAAGCTTGATTCGTCACGGACAACTGAGCCTGGCACAACCATGCCGCCGATACGTAGTTTTTGCCCAATATGCGGTTTTTCTTTATTAGGCCCTTTTCCATCAACCAATTCACTTGGTGTATAGAATAAATTAATGTTTTCTTGCAGTGCATACAGCACTAAACCAATCGTTGCACCCACACCAAAAATAATGGCTACAACCGCTAATAAACGCTTTTTACGTCTTGGATTCATTGCCCTGCCTCTTGCTTCGCTTTCTTAATGCGCTCTTCACGTTGTGCTTGCTGCTTTACTGAAGAGAAAATACGTTTTGTGTCGTTTAACGAACTAAATAAAATACCAAGTAAAATTAATGCACAGCTGCCAAACGACAGCCAAACATAAAAGCCATAGCCACCCATGGCAATAAAATCTGCAAAAGAATCAAACTGCATGATTAACCTCGCTCAAGCATATCACGCACCCAAGGGCGGTGCTTTTCACGTTGTAAAATTTCGTTCTTAAGACGTATTAACGTCACCGTACCGACGAACGCTGCGAATGCCACAATATTCACCATCAGTGGCCAAAACATGCTTGGATCAATGGCTTTAGTATCAAACTTTGTAATGGTTGCACCTTGATGCAAGGTGTTCCACCACTCAACCGAGAAGTGAATAATCGGTAAATTGATCACCCCGACAATCGCTAAAATACAGGCTGCCCGACCCGCCGCTTTTTTATCTTCAAAAGCATGATAAAGCGATAACACACCAAGGTATAAAAATAACAGAATGAGCTCAGAGGTTAGGCGTGCATCCCACACCCACCAAGCGCCCCACATAGGTTTACCCCATGCAGCACCGGTAATTAATGCTATCGCTGTCACACATGCCCCAACAGGTGCAATTGCAATCACTGCGAGTTCTGCATTACGTAATTGCCATACTAGTGCGATCACTGCAGCAATCGCCATAGAAGAGTAAGCGCCCATAGATAAAATAGCTGAAGGCACATGGATAAAAATAATTCGGTAGCTGTCTTTTTGTTGGTAATCGGCTGGGGCATAAGCAAGCCCCCAGACCCATCCAACAATCATACAGACCACCGTAACGACGGCGAAATAAGGCAGTAAGGTGTTACACAATTGGTAAGCACGATCTGCTTTTGCGTAGGGATGTAACCACTTCCACATATTAACTTACACTCACTTTCAATGCTGACGATATGGCAATTGGCGCCGCTATAATCGCTACGATTAGCATGGCACCAAGGATTGCAAGCTGTCCGCTATAGGCAAGCTCCATAGAGCTGGTATCGATAGCCGAGGTTGCAAAAATTAGTACAGGGATATACAAAGGCAAAACAAGTAAACTCATTAAAATGCCACCTTTTTGTAATCCCACAGTCAGTCCAGCACCAATTGCGCCAATGAAACTCAGCAATGGCGTCCCTAACAATAACGTCAGAACGGTTGCTAACAGCGCTGAACTTTCTAAATTCAATAATAAAGCAAATACCGGAGTCATAAGCACAAGAGGCAGCCCCGTAATCACCCAATGAGCCGCAACTTTAGCAAGAACGGTCAGTGGTAATGGGTATGCCGAAGCGATTAACTGCTCTAATGTTCCGTCGTGATAATCATCACGAAATAACTTATCTAAACCTAACATGGTCGAGAGTAATGCTGCGACCCAAATAATGCCTGGCGCCATACGAGCAAGTAGACCGGGCTCAGGGCCAATTGCTAACGGAAAAAGTGTAATTACAATAAGAAAAAACAAGATAGGGTTAACGATTTCAGCACGCTGACGAAACGCTAATTTAAGATCTTTTGAAAAAACCGCAGAGAATAGTTGCCAATACGAGTGCTGCTTTACCATCAGTGGCGATACTCCAAAGTCACTGTTTTAAGGTCACTAAAATGTGCCGTTAAATCTTGGTGGGTGGTTAATAAAATAGCTCCACCCGCATTAAGATGCTCAACAAATCGCTCTTGCAAAAACGCCACCCCACTTTTATCAAGCGCAGTAAAAGGCTCGTCTAATATCCACAGTTTGGCGTTATTTAACCAAAGACGAACCAATGCAACACGACGCTGTTGTCCTGCTGATAACATGCGCACAGGTACGTCTTCAAGACCCACTAGACCTATCTTAGCTAAGACCGGATATAAGTCTTGCTTGCTATCATAGCCGTTTATTTTCAGCCAAAAAGCAAGGTTTTCAAGTGCCGTAAGTTGACTATTTACACCTGTCTTATGACCGATAAATAATAACTCATCAGCAAATTCATCATAGTATTTTGCGATAGAACGTTGTTGCCATAATACCTCACCTTCATCAGGCATAGCGAAACCTGCGATAATACGCAATAATGATGTTTTACCAGCCCCATTTGGACCAGCTAACTGCATAATTTGCCCAGATTTTAAGCTGAAATTAAGATCCGCAAACAAACAACGATCTTGCTTGATGCAGGTGACGGCCTTAATGTGTAACAAGATGACGATTCTCTATACCCAAAATTAGGCGTTAGTCTACCATAATGATAGGGTAATACGAATATTGCTTTAAAACGATTAACTTATATTTGATCTAAAATAATGAATAAACAAAGCCAGTTGACTCTCAGCACCCAGCTTAATATTGACCCTAAAAGTATTAGCAGTGCTTCACAACATTCATCAAGCGAGGCACTAAAAATGCTCGCTGATCAGAGTCTAACTGCCCGTAATATCGTGATTAGCAAACACAGTGTGCAGATGGATGTATTAATTAACAATGCATGGCAAACATTGCGTTTATCTACTGAGCAAGAAAATCCCAAAACTGAACGATTCTTATCGGCAAACATCCAATTAAGTAATGATGGCAAAGGGCTCACTATTACACCTCTGCCTATCACAATTACACTGGGCAAAAGTCAGCAGTTGCAAGCACTTCTTAACTTGTTCACACAGGGGAATGCAAATACAAACACGCCCTACCCGGCAACTATTGCCAGCAATCAGCCAATGTTGCAACTGCCATCATTGAAAACAGAGTTTGCCCTTAACAATACCTTAGCAACACTGTTAAAAACTGAAGCGCCACTCAAAGCAATCTTGTTGCCAGCTACAAATCAGCAAAATAGTTTTAACTTAAACATCATTAATCGCTTTGGGGATTCACTGCATCAACAAAGTGTTAGCCAACAAAAAGTCGCTGATTTAGTCGCTAAACTAGTCCCAGAAATAGACTTAAAACTCACCGGCCAACAGCTACAATTGAGTTTAGCAACCAAACAAAATAGCGAGTTAACGCTGCCACTTGCAGCAATCCCCCCAAAACAAGCAAAACAAATTCAAGCGCATTGGCAATTTAATCCTCATACGCTAAAACTGCTATCACAGCGCGTAAAAGAGACCATTGAACTTGTCAACAAAGCGCCAATACAACATTTGTTATTAAAAAACTCACTCTCAGATACATTTACACATGCTCTTAAAAGCCAACCACTTGACAGTAAGACAACGCCTTTGGCTCCATCAAGTAGTAATGATTCACCAATACGCTCTTGGTTAAAAGACAGTTTTGCCGATTTGAAAACCCGTATTAGTGATGCAGTGCGTTACTTTGAGCGTTTACCAGCAACAACAAAATCAACAGCTAACTTATCTGTTAGTCAAACGCCGGGTGCAAGCAACAGTGTAAGCCAGGTAGGGTATAATGCTAAACAAATCAATATAATTAAGCTCGCGTCTTTAGACCCAAATTGGTCGAGGTTAATGACCTCTAACTCGCCTTTAAAACAACAGCCGGGCACACTTTTGCCTACAATCAATAACAATGTGCAGTTGGCGGCCACAAAGTCTGCTGGCGAACAACCTATGTTGCCTGTCAGCTTTAATAAGTCGGCGCCGCTAATTCAATTGTTTCAGCAACTTAAAGTAAGTCTTGAACCATTAATAAATACGCCCGCAATCAATGACAAAGCAGCACTCATTAGTAGCGCTCAAATAGCCGAAAAGCCTCCTACAACTTCAGCAGCAAATGCTATAAATAAGGTGAACTCTATACCCGCTCAAGCTTCAAACATCGCCACTAATATTGATAACGCAGTATCGAAAGACAATCCAGCGCTTGCAACTAAGGCGATTAAACAAACTGTGAGTGGTGATCAGTTGCAATCCTTAGCGGGAACAAAGGGTGCAATTACAGAGCAAACGACAAATCATTTAAAAGTTAAAGCGGAACTGCCTGCATCAATAACAAGCCAAGTTTCTTCTCTTGCTCCTTTTTTAGCAGCAAAAGAGCCTAATTTACGCCAACCCCTACTCGCTATTGGGCCTATTGAAGCTGCACTAATAGCCAAGTTAGTGCCAATGCCACAGAGTCAAAAGCCCACAAGCACGCCACTACCTGTGCAGTTGAGTGAAAAGTTAGTCGCTCTTAGTGAGCAAAGTACGTCTTCTTCTGTTGATCTAAATAGGTTAGTTAATCAAGCATTTAACCGCATGATTTCAAGTCAAAACATACACCCAGCAACGATCGAGCGTGAACTACTAAGTATACTTAGACCAGCATCTTTAACACCACAAAACCAACAAGCAAGTTTTAATCAAGGTCTAGAGCAACTAGCAGTAACCGCTTTGGCTGCACCTATTATTAATCAGGCTCCCACTAATTTAAGCTTTAACAACCAAACAGGTCTTGATGCTTTATTGCAAGTGCTAGTACCCAATTTTAAAGCCGTTAATGGCAGTAAGTTACTGGAGCAATTACAACAACCCAATTTGCAAGCCTTAGCGGGTGAGTTAAGCCAAGTAAAGAATACTCTCACGCAAGTACAAACGACACCGATAAACCAACAGCAAGATAGTAACCCGCTTGCACAATTTTTCTTACCGATGAAACTCCCAGCAGAGGCAGGGCAAACAGAAATCAGCTTAGGTCAATATAAAAAGCCGAGCAAAAACAAGCTTGAAAGTAAAAATGTATGGTTTGTTAGGCTAAACTTTGACTATGCGCAGCTTGGTAAATTACAAGTTACCGCAGAGGTTATGGACACAGCGGTAGATTGCCAATTATTAGCCTCTTCACAAGAGGTCACGGCTCTTGCACATCCGCATTTAGAAACGCTGCGTCATAAACTAGCAAGCCATGGTCTAAATGTTGGCGAGCTTAATTTGCAACAGGGTACGCCAAGTCATCAAGCCTTTTACAAGTCACATGCGATTATTAACATCAAGGTCTAAATTTTATGAGCGAACAATATCAACATAAATCTGCTATTGGCCTACTCTACGAAGCGGGCAGTTCGCCACGAGTAACCAGTAAAGGCTTTGGTGAACTTGCTGACGAAATTGTTAAACTTGCCGAACAAAAAGGCATTTTAATACATCAAGACGCTGATTTAGCACAAACCTTATCGCACCTTGAGTTAGGTGAAGAAATACCAAAAGAGCTTTACTATGTCATTGCTGAATTAATTGCATTTTCGTATGTATTGCGTGGTAAATTTCCACCGGGTTGGCAAGATTTTCAGGGTAAGCTCAACATTCAAGCTTAGGGCTCAGAAGTGCTCCAATAAAAAAGCGCCTCATTGGGCGCCTTTTTGTTTATGAAGAGACATAAGAAGTTCAGCTTCGGCTCTGGGTAACTCGCATTCACGAATTATTTCTTCTAAATCAGCACCTAGCTCAACCATTTTAACCGCTCGCGAATAGATTTTCGCATTCGGGTCATCATATTTTTGTGCGTCTTGTAGTTGCTCAAGTTCTCTACTTTTTTCTTCAACAGCTACAACACGTTTGCCAATACTGAGCATTCCTGCACGCATTTCTGCAACTTCACTGCGTAATATACTCAATTGTTGTTGAGCATCTTGCAGCTGTTTTTGCTTAGCCTGAATTGCGGCAGCTTGTTTATTGTTATTGACAAAAATAAGCCCCAAACACACTAAAACTAGTAAGATTGAGGCACCAAACAAAGAGTATAACAGCATATAGTTTCCAAGCGTTTATAGTGCGCTCAGCTCGTCCCACTCATCGTCATTTAGAAGCTTGTTAAGGTCTACCAAGATCAATAACTCACCATCACGGTTTGATACACCTTGAATAAACTTAGCACTTTCTTCTGTGCCAATATTTGGCGCACTGTCAATTTCTGAGCTGCGTAAGTAAACCACTTCAGCGACACTATCAACTAAAATACCAATAACTTGTTTTTCAGCTTCAATGATGACAATACGTGAGTTGTCGGTAACTTCTGCGCCCATCAAACCAAAACGTGCACGGGTGTCGATCACTGTTACAACATTACCGCGAAGGTTAATAATACCCAACACATACGAAGGTGCGCCTGGAACAGGAGCAATCTCGGTATAGCGAAGCACCTCTTGTACTTGCATTACGTTAATGCCGTACGTTTCTTCTTCAAGCTTAAAGGTTACCCACTGTAACACTTCATCGTTGCTATCAGCATTTTTATTAGCTGACAGTAGTCTTTCTTCACTCATGCTATTACTCCGTAAAAATAGTTACTGCTCACGGCTGTCTAAGCCCTGCTCTAGCAATTGATATAAATTTTCAACGTCAATCAAGGCGCACATTTTCTCTTTGATAACACCGGCTAACCATGGCCGCTTACCTGATTTTGCTCGCCATTTTACATCTTCTTTTTGAAGCGTAATATTATTTACGAGCTTTTCTGCCAATAATCCCCATTGACTATCACCTAAGGTGATTAAATACTGATAATTTAATGCTTGTTCTAATCTTTCATCATATTTTTCTGGCATAACCCAACGTGCAGTATCAACAACATTGAGTTTTTCATCTCGGTTAAGCATTACGCCTTTAAACCATTTTGGTTTACCAAACAATTGGTTAACCTCTGTCAGTTGATGAATTCCCCCTAATGCTTTTAGTGGTACTGCTAAGGTTAAACCTGCAACTTCAAAAAACAGTGCCTGAAACTCGCCATCAAAGTAATCTTCTTGGCGCTCAGTCGATGTCTTAGCAATAATATCTGCATTAGATTCTGCAACTATATCTTTGATATTAGCTTGGTTCTCGGTTTTCTCAAGCTCTTTAGTTGACTCAACACTCGGTAAAGGCGGTTCAGTAGCAATTACTGTGGAGGTAATCTTTTCTTCTTGCTTTTGTTCAGGCTCATTAACCTGCTCGAGTAATTTAGCTACGGGTTCAAGATTCTGCTCGCTAGGTTCATCTTCACACAGCAAAGCACCCAAATATTGGGTCATCACTTTTTCATTAGCAAATAAATGCTTACTCATCATTAACCTTGTGCAACTAAATAATCAAGCAAGGCGCGATAGGCAAATACACCTCGAGAACGAGGGCAAAATTGAATCGGCACTTGTTGTGCTAAACTAGCATCTCTAAATTTTGTATCGACAGGAACAACACCCGACCATACTTTGTCTTTGTAATTATCCTGCAGAGTTTTATACGCTTCAAGTGATGCTTTAGTCCGTTTGTCGTACATTGTAGGAATAATAGTATATTGATACTGCTTTGACTGCGATGTTTGCATTAATTCCATCGTCCGCATCATTCGGTCAAGCCCTTTAAGAGCCAAAAACTCAGTCTGTACTGGCACCAAAATACGCTCACTGGCTGCCAAGGCGTTAACCATCAACACCCCTAGTACTGGTGGGCAGTCAATAATTGCATAGTCATAATGGTCACTAATTTTTGCCAGCGCTTTCTTAAGAATTAAGCCCATACCATTTTTATTACCCATGCTTCTATCAAGTGTCGCAATTGCCATAGTGGCAGGTAAAATATCAAGGTTTTCTAATGTTGAAGGGCATAACGCTTGCAAAATTTCTTCACTTGCCATGCTGTTGCCGCGTGCAAAAATATCATACACGCTAACCTCAAGCTCTTCAGAATCAATACCAAAATAATAAGTTAAAGATGCATGTGGATCGGTATCAATAAGTAAAACGCGCTTACCTTGTAATGCAAGAATACCCGCAAGGCTGACAGCTGTTGTTGTTTTCCCTACGCCACCTTTTTGATTTGCTACTGTCCAAACTTTCACATCACACCTTATTATTGTTCATTGCGCGTGGTTATTCGAATGCCACCATGAGGTAATTGAATCACTTTAATGGTGTTATCATTGCTTGGCAACTCAATTTCAGGAGCTTGTTGCTGCGGCTTTTCAGTGTCTTCATCACTAGGGGTTGTCGGTTCTGGTGGTAAACCATATTTAGAAAGCGCAACCACCACTTTACGGTTTTCAGCTCGGCCTTGTTCTGTATCGTTACTCGCAAACGGTGAATATTGTCCGTAGCCTTCAATCGCCATACGTGCTGGGTTGATACCTAAGTTTTCAAGTTCAACTAACACAGAAGTGGCACGTGCAACCGACAATTCCCAGTTAGAACGAAACATTTCATTGCGAATACCTTCGTTATCGGTATAACCACGCACACGAATATAGTTATCTACAGGGGCAATTATATCTTTGACTAAGCTTACAACTTGCTTGGCTCGTTGCTGAGCCACCGCACTTCCAGAAGAGAACAGCATACCCGAACTCAACTCTATAATTAGCCAATCTTGATGTAACTCAAGACTTGCCTCACCATCGCGAATTTCATCTATCAGTGCAGACTGTAACTTGGTAAGAAGGCTATCGAGTGGTTTACCTAGGTGCTTCTTATCAATATTACTGGTCTCACTTTGCCCATCAAGTAGCTCTGGGCCTTGTTCATCTTTACGGATGCTTTCTCCGTATAAAATATCATTTTCGGGACTGACTCGGTCAGTCAAAATACCCGTGCCGTTGACACCTGTTCCAACTTGCTGCTGCTGACGGGCTGATTTTTCAAAAACTTGTTCAAGAGAATCTGAGAGGATTTGGAAATCTTCATTTTTACTAATTGCGATCGCGTACATCACCACAAAAAACGCAAACATAATAGTCATATAATCTGCGTATGAAACCAACCAACGTTCAGTATGCTGACTTTTTTGAGTGTTTTGACGCAAGCGACGGCGCAACATGATATTACTCGTCAACTAAACTTGGGCGATCAACACGGTACGCCTCAAGTTTAAGTTCAATGTTTAGTGGGCTTTCGCCTTGAGAGATTGCAATAATACCTTCAGCAAGTAACTCATGATAAAGCATTTTTTGTTCGATTTGCTGCTTCAGCTTATTCGCCATAGGTAAAAACAACAGGTTTGCTAAGCCAACACCATAAATGGTAGCGATAAAGGCGGTTGCTACACCCGCACCTAGTTTTTCAGGATCAGTAATAAATTGCATTGCTTGTATTAGGCCTAATACGGCACCTAAAATACCGATTGTCGGGCTGTAGCCCCCCATCGCTTCATACACTCTGCTAACTTCAAGCAAGCGCTCACGTTCAAGCATTAAGTCGATTTCTAGCGTATCTCTAAGTCTATTCTCATCAATACCGTCGACTAATAAGTTCAACCCTTTTGCCGCGTAGGGGTCTGAATGAGCAAGTGCTTCAGACTCTAATGATAAATAGCCCTCTTGCCTCGCTTTATGTGACCAGCGTTTTACTTGCTCAATGGCGGCGTCGATATCATGATATGGAGGAAAAAAAACCCAATGACTAATTTTAAGTGTTTTTGCAAAAACACTGCCTGGGGTTTGGAGCATCACCGCACCTAAGGTACCGCCAAGTACGATGACTAGCGCAGGCCCGTTGAATAAGGCTGTTACCACTCCTCCTTCTAGCGCATAACCAAAAGCAATTGCGCTGACAGCAACGATTAAACCAAGAAAGGAAAGCTTATCCACAGCCAGTCTCTCGCGTTAAACGAGCCGCAACATCATTTAATGCAAGACTTTCACTGGCAAGGCCTGCATTAGCAACAGCTTGAGGCATACCATATACGACACTCGTTTTTTCGTCTTGAGCCCAAATTGTCGCACCTGCTTGCTTGAGCATGCGGGCACCATCTCGGCCATCAGCCCCCATTCCCGTTAACACGACAGCTAATACATCTGCCCCGTACGCTTTGGCTGCGCTGGCAAAAGTAACATCTACACTTGGTTTATAAGTAATACGAGGACTATCGTCTTCAAACACGCGTAGCGTACGTGAGCTGCCACGTCCTTCTACCAACATTTGCTGACCGCCCGGAGCTAAATAAGCTGTGCCAGCAACCAGTCTATCGCCTTGCTGTGCTTCTTTTACGTTAATTTTACACAAGCCGTTTAGCCGTGCTGCAAATGCCGGAGTAAACGCCGCAGGCATATGTTGGATAAGTAAAATAGGATGCGGAAAATTAGCAGGTAATTGCGTCAAAATAGTTTGCAATGCCACAGGGCCACCCGTTGACGTACCAATTGCGACCAACTGATATTGTTTACCAGAAGCCCGAATGTTACTTGCTGCAGATGGCGATGAAGAGCCTGCAGTCGGTGTTGAACGACTAAAACTGCGATCTGGCTGTACAATACCGCTGCTGCGTGAACTGGTAGAAGTTGACGGTCTTACAATAGGTGCTGGGCGGGTAAATCGAGAGATTCTACGACGGCCAATCTCTTTTACTTTATTTTGTAATAATGCAATTGCATCTTCATTATTGCGTGCAATGTCTTCAAATTTCTTTGGTAAGAAATCAAGCGCACCGGCATCTAATGCATCAAGAGTGGCTGTTGCACCATCACGAGTAAGCGATGAAAACATTAAAATAGGCGTGGGTGTGGCTGCCATAATTTCTTTAACGGCACTTATGCCATCAAGTACAGGCATTTCCACATCCATGGTAATTACATCAGGCTTTAGTTCTCGGGCCTTATCAACCGCTTCGCGCCCATTTACTGCAAACCCTATTACCTGAATATTGCTGTCTTGCTCTAATATTTCGCTCACTCTACGGCGAAAAAAGCTTGAATCATCAACAACTAATACTTTGACTGCCATTGGCACTCTCTTGTTATTTATCGTATTTAATGCAGCCTATTGGCTGCAAATTACTATTTCTTATTAGCCAACGTAGTGCTTGAGCATACTCGGTACATCTAAAATTAACGCAATGCCACCATCTGATGTGATTGTTGCACCAGCCATACCAGGTGTACCTTGAAGTAATGCATCAAGAGGTTTAATTACGACCTCTTCTTGACCAATCAATGAGTCAACAACAAACCCTACTTGCTTGGTACCAATTTGCACAATCACCACGTGACCTTCTGCTTTTCGCTCTTGGCGGTTGGCTCCTTTCACTAACCAGTGTTGTAAATAGAAAAGCGGAATCGCTTTTTTACGCACAATAATTGTTAGCTGACCATCAACAACGTTAGTTTTAGTTAAATCAAGATGGAAAATTTCGCTAACACCTGCAAGTGGTAATGCGAAAGTTTGCTCACCTACCACAACCATAAGGGTCGGTAAGATAGCCAGTGTTAATGGCACCTTGATTTCAAGCGCAGTACCTACTCCCAATTCTGACTGGATATTAACCGAGCCATTAAGCTGGGTGATCTTCGTTTTTACTACATCCATGCCTACACCACGGCCTGAAATGTCAGAGATCTCTTCTTTCGTTGAGAAACCCGGTGCAAAAATTAGATTATAAGCCTCGGTGTCAGATAAACGACTTGCTTGATCATGGTCAATAACCCCTTTGCTAATCGCTATTTTCTTCAGCTTTTCAGCATCCATACCTGCACCATCATCACGAATGGTCAGTAAGATATGGTCACCTTCTTGAGATGCCGATAAAGTGACAGTACCTGTGCGAGGTTTACCCGCAGCTTCACGCACTTCTGGCATTTCAATACCATGGTCAACAGAGTTACGCACTAAGTGCACCAATGGATCTGCTAACGCTTCTACAAGGTTTTTATCTAAATCTGTTTCTTCACCAACCAGCTGCAGATTAATATCTTTTTTCAAGCTACGTGCTAAGTCTCGTACTACGCGAGGGAAGCGACCAAATACCTTTTTAATTGGTTGCATGCGGGTTTTCATTACCGCACCTTGCAAGTCTGCTGTAACCACATCAAGGTTTGAAATAGCTTTGCCCATTGACTCACTGTTTGTGTTATTAGCAAGGCTCACTAATCGATTGCGCACTAATACAAGCTCGCCCACCATGTTCATAATTTCATCTAGGCGTTTTGTATCAACACGTACAGTGGTTTCGGCCTGAGGTGGCGGCGCTTTTTTCGGTGCAGCAGCAGACTCAGGCGCTTTAGCTGGTGCAGGAGTCGCTTTACTTGGTGCTGCTGGTTTACTCGGTGCAGCTTGTTGTGGCGCAGCTTTAGCAACAGGTTTCTCTGCTTGCGTTGGTTTCTCTGGCTCTACGTTCGGTGCGGCTGTTGGGGTGCTTTCAAGTGATTTTGGTGCACTCCCTTTGCCATGTAATTCGTCAAGTAATGCTTCAAATTCATCATCACTGATCTCGTCATCACCATCACTACTTACACTGGTGCTAGGAGCAGCAGGTTTTGGAGCTTCAGGTTGAGGGGTATCGGGTTGTTTAACTTCACCAAAACTACCCACGCCATGAAGTTCGTCTAATAAGCTATCAAACTCATCGTCGGTAATGTCATCACTATCATTGCTGCTTGTATCGAGAGTTGCAGCTGCAGGTCCTTGACCTTTACCATGTAACTCATCAAGTAAACTTTCAAATTCGTCTTCAGTGATTTCATCAATATTCTGTGAAGCACTCTCTTGAGCTAAACCACCACCATCAAATAGCATATCAAAAGCAAACGGGTCGCTTTCATCAATATTATCAGTGTTTATGTCGGCTGTTACATCAGCAGTATCAACAACAGGTTCTTCTACTACTGGCTCTTCAGGTGCAGGGGTTGTGTCTTCAATAACACTAGTGTCTTCTCCTGCAAGCTCTTCTGCTGTTGGTGGCTGACTTAACTTGTGAAGTACATCAAGTAGAGCAGGATCGGCAGGCTCTGGTTGCTCACGATTTTGAATAGTTGAGAACATTTCGTTGATGGTATCAAGAGCTTGAAGAATAACATCCATTAATTCAGGTGTTACACTACGCACACCTTGGCGAAGTAAATCGAAGACATTTTCTGCACCATGACAAGCGTCAACAAGCTCTGTCATACTCAAGAAACCTGCCCCACCTTTTACAGTGTGGAAACCTCTAAAAATTGCGTTAAGTAAGTCTTTGTCTTCTGGGTTGTTCTCAAGCTGAACCAATTGTTCTGACAAAAGCTCTAGAATTTCCCCTGCTTCAACAAGGAAATCCTGTAAAATATCTTCATCGACTTCAAAGCTCATGCAGTTACTCTCCTCTTAGAAGCCCAAACTTGATAATAGGTCATCAACTTCATCTTGTCCTGAGACAACATCATCACGTGACTCTGCATCAATAATTGGCCCTTCAGGACCTGCTAGCGTATCGCTTGTTGCAGGTGCTTGTTCTGTGGCCTGTTTTTCTTGTTTTTGCTGACCATCTTCTTGACTGCCGAATACAGTTAAGAGATTAATTAAACTGTCTTCAACTTCTCGTACTAGTTCAATAACACGGCGAATTACCTGACCAGTTAAATCTTGGTAGTCTTGTGCCATAAGCACATTGGTCATCAAGCCTTGTAATTCATCAGTTTTAGCATGAGAGTTGTTCATGAACTTATCTAAGCTATGGCATAAGGTTTTAAACTCACCAAGCTCAATTTCTCGGTTCATCAATCGATCCCACGTGGGCTTGATTGTTGCAATTTCATCAGCAAGTTGTTGAGCAATAGGTAAACTTGCCTCAACAGCATCCATGGTTTTATTTGCTGCATTTTCTGTCATTTCCATGACATAGTTTAATCGCTGTTTAGCGTCGGGTATCGCATCGGTAGTTAAATCGGCGAGACGAGTATCAAGATCAAAGTTCTTTAACGCTTCATGCAGTTGACGCGTCAATTTACCGACTTCGGCAAACAACTCTGATTGTTCTTTTGATGCGGCTTCAAGAATTAGCTTATCTGCCTTCTCTTGTTCACCTTTTTCAAGATACTCAACAAGTTGACGAGCTTGCTCTAAACTTATATGAGGCGCAGCAGGTGCTGACATAAGCCTCTCCCCTTAGATTAACCTAAACGTTCAAACACTTTTTCCAATTTGGTTTTAAGTGTCGCAGCAGTAAATGGTTTAACAATGTAGCCATTAACACCTGCTTGAGCAGCAGCAACAATTTGTTCTTTTTTCGCTTCAGCTGTTACCATTAAAACAGGAATGTGTTTAAGGCTATCATCGGCACGTATAGCACGTAACAAATCAATACCTTGCATGCCAGGCATATTCCAATCTGTTACAACAAAATCAAATTCTTGATTTTGTAGCATTGGTAATGCTGTTGAACCATCATCAGCTTCCTGCACATTGGTAAAACCTAAATCCCTTAATAGATTTTTAATGATACGTCTCATTGTAGAAAAATCGTCAACAACAAGAATCTTCATGTTTTTATCCAAAACATCCTCCGGTGAGGTTTGAACCTATATTTACTTACTACTAATTAATCCAGTCATTGATTTTTGCTTTGAGCTTAATCATCGCCTGACCATGTATTTGACTCACACGCGACTCGCTAACATCGAGTATGTGTCCTATTTCTTTCAAGTTCATTTCATCGTTGTAATACAAAGACAAAACAAGGGCATCTCTTTCTGGTAACGATTGGATAGCCGTTAATAGAGACTGGTTAAACCGCTCATTTTTAACGTTATTAAACGGTTTGTCTAGTGCTAAATCATGACCCATTGGTGTTATTACGTCTTCATCAACACCTAAATCCTCGATACCTAATACTTTACTTGAATTAACGTCATGTAGAATATGATGGTACTCATCTAGTGTAATATCAAGTTTTTCAGCAACTTCTGTGTCTTTGGGCTCGCGGTTTAGGGTACTTTCTAATTCAGCAATTGTTTCTGCGACTAGACGTGCATTTCGATGCACAGAGCGTGGTGCCCAATCGCCTCGACGGATTTCATCAAGCATTGCACCGCGAATTCTGATACCTGCAAAGGTTTCAAAACTTGCACCTTTACTAGCGTCGAAGTTTTTTGACGCCTCAATAAGGCCGATCATACCTGACTGAATTAAATCATCGAGCTGAACACTAGCAGGTAAACGAGCAATCAAATGACACGCCACTTTTTTGACTAAAGAGGCGTGCTTTTCAACAATCGCATTTAAATTCTGTGCTGATTGATATCCCATCGCTTTATTCACCGATGTTGTCATAGTTAGCCGTTTACTAGTTTCTCAATAAAAAATTCTAAGTGACCAGACGGTTGGTTAGGGATCGGCCACTTAACTGCTTTCGTTGCTAATGTTTTAAACGCCACCGCTGCTGGTGAGTTTGGAAATAACTCAACGATAACCTTTTGACGTCGCGTAGATTTACGCATGTTTTCGTCATAGGGAATCGTTGCGACTAATTCCATAGAAACATCTAAAAAACGATCCGTTACTTTTGAAAGTTTAGCAAATAATTCTTGCCCTTCACGCATGCTACGCACCATGTTGGCAACAATTTTAAATTTATATACACCATGCTCTCGGCTTAACACTTTAATAAGCGCGTAGGCATCTGTAATTGAGGTAGGTTCATCACACACAACCACAACGACATCTTGTGCTGCACGTGAAAAGCTTAATACCATGTCCGAAATACCTGCGGCGGTATCGACAATTAAAATATCAAACTCGGTGTTTAATTCGCTAAAAGCGCGAATAAGGCCTGCATGCTCAGAAGGAGTTAACTCCACCATGCTTTGCGAGCCAGACGTTGCTGGCACAATTTTAATACCAGCAGGGCCTTCTACAAGAATTTCATCAAGCTCACATTCGCCAGATAAAACATGAGATAAATTACGTTCAACACGTAAACCAAGCATCACGTCGCAGTTTGCCAATCCTAAATCGGCATCCAATACTAATACGCGGTTTCCTTGCTGACCTAATGCAATTGCAGTGTTGAGTGATACATTCGTTTTGCCCACACCACCTTTGCCGCCAGTAACAGCGATAACTTTAACGCCACTATTATTATTTTGATTCATTTTGCGCAGGCCGCTTGCTTGATCTAATACTGTGTTAATCATACATCCCTACTGTGTTCGACGCTACTGCTTGACGTCGTGAATGTTGTGCTTTTGCTCGTTTTAAATACAATTGTTCAGCTTTTTTCACTAGTTTTTCAGCATTCGCTACGCGAATATCTTCTGGAACACGCTGACCATTAGTAAGATACCCTATTGGCAGGCGATTTTGAATCGCTATGCTAATAATCTCACCTAAACTCAACGATTCATCCAATTTAGTGAAGATACAGCCACTTAGCTGAACCTTTTTAAAGTGTCTTACGGTTTCTTGTAGCACATTAATTTGTGCTGTAGCACTCAACACTAAATAACTACGAATATCAACTCGCTGATTACGCATTAAGGTATTAAGTTGCTCAGTTAAGCGTAAATCACGTTGGCTCATACCTGCAGTGTCTATTAATACTAGACGCTTATTTCGTAAATGGTATAGCACTTCAGCCAATTCATTGGCATCTTTTACTTGCTTCACACCACAACCAATAATACGGCCATAAGTTGCAAGTTGCTCGTAGGCACCAATACGGTAAGTATCAGTCGTGATAAGCGCCACTTTATCGGCACCATATTTTTGTGCACCAAGTGCTGCGAGTTTTGCAACAGTGGTTGTTTTACCAACACCTGTAGGGCCAACTAAAGCGAATACACCACCTTGACGCAGGATTTCGTTATTCGTTGTATGCATTTGGTTTTCAACCATTTGCAGAAGTGCTTGCCAAGCTTGTTGACGTGATACATCGTCAGGAATAAAACAGGCCATTTGCTCTGCAACGTCACGCTCAATACCCATACCAGCTAAACGGTCAATCATACACGCACGAGTCGGATCGCGACGCGCCATATCTTGTTGCATTAAGCCTGATACTTGATGTTCAAGTAATTGACGAATGGCATTCATTTCTTCGCGCATTGTCGCAATTTCAGATTGGTTTGCCGGCGCTGCTTGTTTGCGCTCTGTAGGTGTATCAAGATCATCAAATCCTGAGTCTAAGTCATCATCAAAACCTAAACTGTGCGCTTGTGTTTGCATACGTGGAGCAGCTTGCTCTTGATAGCGTGGTTTTGGAGCATATTCAGGACGAGGTTGGTCATAACTTTGCTCTTTAGGTTGATAGTGTTCACTCGTATCAATACCTGACTGACTGAACATTGACGCCAGCTCTGGCGAACGAGGGCGTGGGGCTTGACGCTCTAGTAACGCTTGTAAGCTATCGGCAACTTTTGCTTGCGGCTCAGGCTTGGCACGCATTGGCTCAGGTTTGACGAAGTTATGCTGTGGCGCAGGTGCTGATTGCACTGGAGCTGGGTTTGCTTCTGCTTTCGGGGCTGCTTTGTCATAATCAACAGCTGCAACGATTTCAACACCGTTGGCTAGCTTTTTGTTTGACATAATTACCGCATCAACACCTAACTCGTCTTTCACTTCCTTGAGTGCTGTGCGCATATCTTTGGCAAAAAAACGTTTAATTTTCATGGTTCAACCCCTTTACTATCCTATTGTTGGCCTACTGAGCTGACAATCTTAATCTGTCTTTCGTCTGGTACCTCTTGGTAAGACATCACCCTTAAACCTGGGATGGTGTACTTAACGAAGCGAGATAACACAGTACGTAACATTCCTGACGTTAACAGTATCGAAGGTTCACCGGCCATTTCTTGGTTTTGATGCGCTTCGTTCAATGATTGTTGAAGTCGCTCTGCAAGACCTGGCTCAATTCCGGCACCTTCGTCACCTGCATTCTGAAGTGACTGATGCAACATCTGTTCCAACTCAGGCGCCAAGGTTATGACAGGGATTTCTGAAGACATACCAACGGCGTCTTGAACGATAAGTCTGCGCAGTGAAATTCGCACTGCAGCCGTTAGTACATCAGGGTCTTGGCTACGTGGGCCATATTCAACAAGGGTCTGTACAATTGAGCGCATATCGCGAATTGCCACCCCTTCGTTTAGTAAATTTTGTAGCACTTTTACGATTGTTGTGAGTGGTAATACGTCAGGAACCAGTCCTTCAACTAAACGAGGATGACTCTTCGCTAACATATCTAATAAGTTTTGCACTTCTTCATGGCCAAGTAGTAACGCTGCACTGTTAGTAAGTAACTGACTAATATGAGTCGCGACAACAGTTGCTGAGTCAACTACGGTGTAGCCTAATGATTGCGCTTCATCTTTTTGATCTGGTTTGATCCATACCGCATCTAAACCAAATGCAGGGTCTTTAGTAGCCACGCCTTTGATTGGGCCAAATACTTGACCAGGATTGATCGCGAGCTCATCGCCATGCTTAAGCTCGCCCTCGCCGCTTGAAACACCCATCATCGTGATTCTGTAAGCGTTAGGGTCAAGTTCTAAGTTATCGCGAATGTGCACAGGAGGTACCAAGAAACCAAGTTCCTGAGACAGCTTTTTACGCACACCTTTAATACGATTTAACAGTTCACCACCTTGAGATTGGTCAACAAGTGGAATTAAGCGATAACCTACTTCTAAACCAATCACATCAACTTGCTGTACATCATCCCAGCCAAGTTCTTTTTGTTCTTGTTTGTTAGCAACACCCGTACCCGTTGCACCGCCATTAGCTTCTTGCTCTGCTTTCTCAGCTGCAGCTTTAAGTTTTTGTTGTTGCGTGTAATACGCTAAATAACCTAACAATGCACCTAAGCTTAAAAATGCAATATGTGGCATGCCCGGTACTAAGCCCATAATGATTAGGATACCAGAGGCAATGAATAACGATTTTTCATTACCCAATTGCGTTTTAAACTGATCGCCCATGTTGTGCGATTCATTTTGACGGGTTACAACAATCGCGGTGCCGATTGATAATAATAGCGAAGGTAATTGCGCAACAAGACCATCACCAATGGTTAGAAGAGTGTAAACTTCCATTGCACGACCAAAAGTAAGATCATGCTGGATCATACCAACAAATAAACCACCAACAATGTTAATAACCAAGATGACAATACCAGCAATCGCATCACCTTTTACGAATTTACTCGCACCATCCATCGAGCCATAGAAATCGGCTTCGCGAGTTACTTCTTCACGACGTTCACGGGCTTGTTCAGCACTAATGAAACCAGCGTTTAAGTCAGCATCAATTGCCATTTGTTTACCTGGCATTGCGTCAAGGGTGAAACGAGCTGACACTTCAGAAATACGGCCAGCACCTTTAGTGATAACCACAAAGTTAATGATGATAAGAATAAGGAAGACGACTAAACCAACCGCATAGTTACCACCGATAACTACCGAGCCAAAGGCCTCGATTACTTTACCTGCAGCGTCCCCACCATTATGACCTTCAAGCAATACCACACGGGTACTGGCTACATTCAGTGCTAAGCGCATGATGGTTGCAATCAGAAGTACCGCTGGGAACATACCAAACTCAAGCGGTTTCATGGTGTACACAGTAACAAGTAACACCACTAGGGCTAACGCGATATTAAACGAAAAAAGAATATCTAAAAGAAATGGAGGCAGGGGTAAAATAACCATACCCAAGGCTGCAAGTACCAGCAGTGGCGTACCGACACCCTTAGCATATTCTTTTTTATCTCTGTTAAGTTGTTGTAATACCGCTTTAAATTCCATAATTCAACAATTTCAAAAAATTGACACTACACGGAATTTGCAATAACTATTCCAAGTTATAAGGCTAGGAATTAATATTTGTAACCATCTGGAATCGGTAACTTTTTGTCGAGTGGAACAGGCCGTTTACCACGCCCTTTTTGGAAGCGTTTTAACTGGAATACATAAGCGAGAACCTGAGCAACTGCAGTGAACAGCTGATCCGGAATTTGCTGGCCTACATCGGTGGTGTGATAAAGCGCACGAGTAAGCATTGGAGACTCAACAATAGGCACATCGTTTCCTTTACCAACCTTACGAATTTGCATAGCAAGTTCATCAACCCCTTTAGCAAGCACAATAGGCGCACCCGCTTTGGCTGTATCATATTTTAGCGCCACAGAGTAATGGGTCGGGTTGGTAACAATAACATCGGCATCGGGGACATCTTGCATCATGCGCCTTTGCGACATTTCACGCTGCGTACGGCGAATACGCGCTTTAATTTGTGGGTCACCCTCTGAGTTTTTGTATTCGTCTTTTACTTCTTGTAGGGTCATCTTCAGCTCTTTATGATGCTTGTGGCTTTGATATGGAGCATCAATCGCTGCGATGATTATCAACGTGCAGGTCAATCCTAAAAACATCCAAGAGAGGATCTCAAGCGCATGAATAAAATTACTGGGTGCGCTTTCTTGGCTCAAATGAAGTATTTCATCAAAAAAGGTATTAATTAAAAACACCGCAAAGCCTGCAACCACTGCAAACTTCAAAATGGATTTAACAAGCTCTACGCCAGCTTGAGGGCCAAGCATACGTTTAATACCTTTTGCAGGCGACATTTTACTCGCTTTTGGTGCTGCGGCTTCCCAGCTAAAATTAAATCCGCCTAGCAAGGTATTTCCTATAAAACCAGCAATGACAATGATAAAAACGAACATCGCCATAGGGAAAATCAACGCATCAGCAACAATTCCCCACACAGAGAACATTTTAGTGGTGTCGTAGGTTTCATTGCGATTCAGGCTCAATAATCGGCCCATAATGTTGTACAAACCTTTGCCGATTTCAGGACCATAAATTAGTAACGAAATTGCTGAGAAAATAAGTACAAACATAGTGCCGAGCTCTTTTGAGCGCGCTACTTGGCCTTTTTTCTTGGCATCTTCTATTTTTTTCCCGGTGGGTTCTTCGGTTTTTTCTTGACCTGAATCTTCAGCCATAGCTCGCTCCTAAGGTGTACAACCAACAAGGCTGCACATTAACTCAACCATTTTTAACCACTGAAACTCAAACTGAGTCATAAAGTTACCAAGCGTTGCCCAAATAATCACAAGCCCAGCAACAAGAGTAAACGGGAAACCTATGGAAAAGATATTAAGTTGCGGCGCTGCACGGGTCATTACACCAAACGACATGTTAATAACCAGCATAGCTGTTAGTGGTGCCAAGGCAAGTACTAAGGCTGTGGTAAACATCCAACCGCCCCAAGTAACGATATCCCAGTAATGATCCACCGCCCACCAATTACCATCGATTGGCAATACCTCAAAGCTATGAATAACCATTTGAATCATCATCAAATGACCGTTAAACACAAAGAACAGCAAAGTAGCCAAAATGAGATAAAACTGGCCCACTGCTGGAACATTCATACCGTTTGACGGGTCAACGACCGACGCAAAACCAAGACCGGTTTGCATTGCTAGTATTTGTCCGGCAAGAACAAAGGTATTGAGCAGTAAGACTGAAGCAAAGCCAATCGCAACACCAATCAGCATTTGCTGTATCACGACTAATATCATTTCAAATGAGAAAAGATTATTAAAGCTTGCCTGCGGCAACATAGGTACAGCAACAAACGTTACTACAATAGCTAAACCTAGTTTAATTCGTGTGGGAACGTTTTTCGCGCCAAGACCAGCCATAATCATGATCATTGAGCTTATACGGACCAACGGCAGTAGAAAATCACTGAGCCATTGAATTATGACTGCAAATGGAAACTCCATTTAGCCTGCAATCTCCGGTATCGACATCACTAAACGCGTAAAGTAATCCATAAGCTCTTGAGTAAACCAATGGCCCCCGATAATAAGTGCACTTATGGTAATTAACAAACGCGGTAAAAAGCTTAAGGTTTGCTCATTGATTGATGTTGCCGCTTGGAAAACTGCCACTACAAGACCAACTAATAAGCCTGGCACCACGATTGCTGACACTAACTTTATGACTAAAAACAGCGCGTCACTGAGTATATCGACAAAAATTTCTGGTTCCATTTTGTCTCTCCTACCTAATTATGTGCTTGTAATTGCATGGCTACACCCCAAGCCCAAAGCTCTTCGCCAATGTGCCCATCACAAGGCTCCAACCATCTACTAGCACAAACAGCATAATCTTAAAGGGTAAGGATACAATCATAGGTGAGAGCATCATCATACCCATGGCCATTAATACCGAGGCGACAACTAAATCAACTATCAAAAACGGGATGAAGAACATAAAACCAATGATAAAGGCCGTTTGCAATTCGCTGGTAACAAACGCAGGAATTAAAACAATTAGCGGGGTATCTTCTGGTGAATCTAATTTATCGTAGCCGGCAATTTTTGCGAAGGTTTCTAAATCTTTTATGCGAACTTGCGAGAGCATAAACGCTTTCATTGGCTCTTTTGCAAGCTCCAATGCTTGTGTAGAAGTAACCTGTTCATTTAAATAAGGCTCAATTGCACGTTCGTTTACCTGCTGATAGATAGGAGCCATTATAAAAATACTTAAGAACAATGACATACCAAGCAATATCTGATTCGATGGAGTTTGTTGTAAACCAATAGCCTGACGCAATATAGCAAGTACAACTATGATACGTGTAAATGAGGTCATCATGATGACTGCGGCAGGAATGAAGCTCAGCGCAGTCATGATCGCTAACACTTGCAGCGTTACCGAGTAATCTTGCGAGCCATCAGGGTTAGTGGTGATAGTGAGCGCTTCGACACCTTCTGCATTGACGGAAGGTAAAAACAACACACTTGCTAAAATAACGAGCCACTTGATCATAGCGTTAATTCTTTTTATTAGAAGGTGATTGTGGGTTTAATAGTTTGCCAAATCGTTTTGCTAGTTCTGGCAATTCTTTTTCTTTTAAGGGTGTTTCAAGCTTATGTAAGTAATTAATACTGTGAGGTGTCACACCAATTAAGTGTTGAGCGTTATCTATTTCAATCACCATTAATCGCTCACGTGAGCCTAACGGTAAACTTCGGACAACTTTAAACTCATCACTGTTAGCGAGATTCGGGTTAAGCTTTTTTACAAAAAAGGCTAATCCAATAATAACAACCAACACCAAAAGCAAAGACATCACCATAGACAGAAGATCTGCCGTCGGTGATGCCGTTGGAAACACAGTGCTCGACGCACTCGATAAAGCGATAAGTGCGTTCATCGTAACTTTTTAATACGCTCTACTTGGCTAATCACATCCGTTAAGCGAATACCAAACTTGTCGTTTACAACGACCACTTCACCATGCGCAATTAGCGTACCATTAACCAACACATCAAGCGGTTCACCTGCAACCCGGTCAAGTTCAACCACAGAACCTTGGTTTAATTGCAATAAGTTACGAATATTGATTTTTGAACGACCGACCTCCATCGAAATAGTCACCGGAATGTCTAAGATGGTATCAAGCTTTCGTTTTTCATCACTTGAGAGCTCATGCCTTTCATCTTTTAATTCATCAAGCTCTGCCACAGAAGCATCACTTGTGGCATTTTCGGCTTCCTCAGCTTCGGCTAAGGCCGCAGCCCATTCGTCCATTGTATCTTGATCATCACTCATTATATTTAACCTTATAAATCGACTACCAGTCTAAATCGACACCATCAGAAAGGTGTAGATCTTCTTCTAGTTCTGCTAATTCTGCATCTGAATCCAGTTTTTTGCCACCTTTTGTGAACACATGAAGCTCAGACTTAACTGATTCAGGGCGTTTAATTTTTTCGCTAATTTGTAGAGCAACATTATCTCTAGAGCGGCCCATTTTTGCTCTAAATGTCGGTAACTCTTCTACAAACACAGTGATATGCTCTGGCATTTCAACCGGAATAATATCACCCGCTTTAAGCTCCATAATCTGCTGTAGCGTTAAATCTATTTCGAGAAGCTGTGTTGATAAGTCAACCTCAACATCCATAATTTCGTCGCGCAGCGCTTTACTCCAGCGTAAATCAGTATCTTCTGTATCTGATTGCACACCGGCATCAAGTAACTCACGGATAGGTTCAAGCATTGAGTAAGGCAAGGCGATGTGAAAATCACCACCACCACCATCAAGTTCAATGTGAAATGAACTGATAACAACCACTTCTGTTGGGCTAACGATATTGGCCATGGCTGGGTTTACTTCTGAGTCTAAATACTCAAATGACACATCCATTACCGGCGCCCATGCTTCTTTGTAATCTTCGAAGATAATTTTAAGCAGCATTTGCACGATACGGCGTTCTGTTGGGGTAAATTCGCGGCCTTCAATTTTGGCATGGTAACGACCATCCCCCCCAAAGAAGTTATCAACCAAAATAAACACCAAGCGTGCTTCCATGGTGATAAGCCCTGTGCCTTTTAGCGGACGAAAACGCACCATATTCAAGCTTGTAGGAACAAATAAGGTATGAATATATTCACCGAATTTGATCATTTGAACGCCGTTAATCGAGACTTCAGCGGTGCGGCGCATCATATTGAATAAGCTAATGCGCATGTGACGCGCAAAACGTTCATTCACGATTTCCAGCGTCGGCATTCGACCACGTACGATACGATCTTGTGAAGAAAAATCATATTGCAGTGTATTACTGTCTAAGTCATCACCTTCGTGAATATCTTCCTCATCGACTTCATCAACACCATGTAAGAGCGCATCAATTTCGTCTTGAGATAATAAATCGCTCACGCTGACCCCTTATTGCATCACAAAGCCGGTAAACAGTACCCGCTCGATCACTTTGCTGCCTTCCACATCATTTAAAGCAGATTGCACTTTTTCAAGTGCTGCAACACGAACAGACTCTTTACCTTCACTGGTACCTAGCTCATCCGCTGTCGTTGTTGACAGTACGCTTAATAAGGTACTTTCAATGAGTGGAATATGCTTTTTAGCCGTTTCTTCATTTACTTCGCCACGTACTAAAAGCTGCACTTTAATTTGCACAATACGGTCACGACTAGCGCCCGGTACATTGAAAACAAAAGGACGAGGCATAGCAACATACAAAGCAGAGCCAATTTCAGCAGAACTTGAAGGTGCCGTGGCTTCTGCTGCCGTTGTTTCGTCGGCAAGACTTTCTACTGGTTCTTCACCACCCATAAATAAAAAGTAGCCTGCTGCAGCAGCCACTATCACAACGACCGCAGCAATGATAATTATGAGCTTCTTTTTACCTTTACCTGTATCTTCTATTTCTAAATTTGCTTCTTCGGCCATTGTCACTTCCTTAAGCGTTACAACAGTTAGGAAATATACTCATTGTAACTATTTTATTTCTTATAATAGCAGGACTTATGCATAGTAATCTATTGATGATGAAGATTGTTGTCGAGAAGTTTCTGCACTTTGTGCTGTTACCTCTTGTTGCTGCTCTTCATTGTGCTGATTACCAGCTAACTGGCCTTGACCAGGCTCTCCATCCTGCTGCTGCTCAGGGCTACCCTGCTGAATACTACTTTCACCTAGCTCTATTCCCTGCTGAGCAAGCATTTCGCGTAGTCGGGGCATAGATTGTTCAAGCGCTTCTTTAGCTTGCTGGTTTTGTACTACAAAGTTTATTTGTGCCTGCTCTGCGTCACTGCGGATACGTATTTGCATACTGCCCATTTCAGGCGGATCAAGACGGATTTCAGCTTCTTTATTATTAATATTTAACAAAGCACTGACTCGTTCCTGAAGCATTTTCGCGGCATCACTTTTAATGATATTAATCGCTTGCATAACCCCAGGATCTACACTCACCGATTTGCTCTGCGCTTGCTGAGTTGTTTGCGTCTGCATAATATGCGCATCTATTGCATTTTCATGATGATGCTGAGCAATATCATGTGCAGTTGGCTGAATCGACGTCGCCACAGGCGACGTTAACTGATTTAATAACTGAGTAACTCGCGGGGTACTAACCTCCTGCGAACGTTCAGCATTAAGCTTAATATCTCGCTCAACTGATGACTCTTCAGAATTATTTACGTTACCTACCGCAGGGGCTAACTTTTCAGCTCGCGTAGGTGTTGTATTACTATTTTCTACCGCGCTTGCATTGGCTGTAGTAACTGGCGTAGTTAGATTTGTTTTCTCGGTAGTGTTAACAGCCTCTGAAAGCCAAGCCTTAGCTGCTGTTAGCTTTTCAAATTGGCTAGTACCAGCTGTGACTGTTTGTAGTTGTGCATTAACCTTGTTCAACAGCGCTTGTTGCTCATCTTTTGTCAATGCAGCCAGTTGCTTTTCAACACCTATAGGCAATTTAAAGTCACTTGTTTTTTGCTCAGATAACTTAACATCTTGCTGTATTTGCGACTCATCAGCCGTTAATTGTGAGGCTTGATTTTGCGTGACTTGCAACGGCGTAGTTTTGTTCATCAATTCTGTAAGCAAGTTTTTAATAGTTTCAGCGTCTTTTGAGTCTAACTTGTGATCTGTCTTTAACTGATTAATTTGTTGTTCAAGCTGTTGTTGCTGCTCGTGGGTAAGTGATAAACCTTTTGCAAATTCACTAACAGCTTTACCATCACCGCTTTGCACCTTAGCAAACAAACTGATAATTGATTTATCTGTTACAGAATTTTCTATCCCTTGGTTAACTTTAGGTGAATCAAGGTTTTGCTCAGTAGAGGAAACAGTTTTGGCATTAGTGACTTCTGCAACCACAGAACTGGCGACACTAGCTTGGTTATTTTGAGCGGCGAGCTGTGCTGATGTTGGTTTTTGAGCATCAGCCTCTCCCGTAGCCTTTAACAGACTATTAAGGCTATTTTTTTCCGAGAGGTTTGCTTTTGTCTCTTTAGCTGATTCGGACTGTTGCGGCACTGTATTTGGCGTATCAGCTGCAGAAACAGTTAGTTTTTTATCGATTAATGGGCTATCACTATCAGACGTTTTTGCATCTTTCTGCGGTATTTCAGTACCAGCTTTTAACTGATTATCGACAGCTGTCGCAACTTTTGATTTATGTAATACGCTCGCAGCAGTATTGTTGATATCAGAATTGCCAGCAGACTTATCAGCATCAGACATAGAGTTCATTGGTGATGGAATTATTGGGGTAACAGAATCACCAGAGACTGGCTTTTTAGCAGTTACATCATCGCCTAACTCATTATCTTCAATAAGTTTATTAACCCGTGTACTCATCGCTTGGGCTGCATTAATTTGCGAAAGTAATGAGTTTTCTTCATTTAGGCTTGAGTCTGTTTGTGACTCATCTTGCTCTTTTGTTACAGTCTCACTCGTATTCTTTTTGCTATCGCTTACATCTGCTGTGGCTGATTCGTGGTCATAGTCTGTATCGACAGTCAGCTCTTCAGACTCTTGTTCACTTTTTTCAAGACGATAATACTCGTTGTCATTTTTAGATTGAGAGGTTGTTTGGGCATTTGCCGCTTCACTTGCTTCTGTTAATGACGTTAAAAAGCGCAACCCTGAAGCTGTATCGTAAGACTCCGTCTCTTTGCTAGAAAAACCAGTACCTTGCTCAGTTTTAACCTGCAAATTGATATCACTGATCGCCATAATTCACCTAAAAAGAAAGAGGCAATTTGCCGCCGCAAGTGCCAAAATTAATGCTTCTGATTAAGTAAATGCAATTAACATGCCTAAAAAGGTTAGGATTTTAGAGAAGTGCGTTTTTAAGCTGACGTTGATAAAACTGATTTGAAGCAAATTCGTCCAACATTTTTTGCTCCGCTTTCGCCACTAGCATCGCTTGCTTTTCAGCTTGTTTCTCAATTAACTTTGCCACCGCTTTTGCTTTCACTTGCTGTTTTAACCACAAGGCTTTGCGCTGCGTAACAACTTGCTTTGCAGTGTTAACAGTGCTTGCTTGCTGGCGAATCGCTTCTTCTATTTTGGCAATAAAGGCATGGTATTGGCTAAACCCAGCACTAGACAAACCTGAGCGCCCTTTCAAATGTAACTGCTGAGAATACTCCATGCGAAAGTTATTCAGCCCCTGCAGTTTTTGTTGATTACTTTGTAAGTGCTGCTGCGCTTTTAAGTAATCCATGCGTAAAGACTCTTCTTTATCACTCTCAAGCTTTAACAATAAATCAAGTTTACTTTTAGCCATTAACCTTGTCCTAATAACTGCGCTAGACCTTGCAGACCATCATCATAACTAATAACGTCTTTCATGCCTTGCTGAAGGAATTGATTGACTCGCGGCATCATATTGATTGCTTGGTCGAGCATAGGGTCGGTACCTTTTTGATATGCACCTAACGTAATCATGTCTTTATTCTGTTGATACATTGAATACACTTGCTTGAGCACTCGCGCTTGTTGCATATGCGCTTCAGAGACCACTTGCGGCATAACACGGGAAATTGATTTTTCGATATCAATAGCCGGGTAATGACCACTGTCGGCTAAATCCCGAGATAAAACAATGTGACCATCTAAAATAGCACGGGCAGAGTCTGCAATTGGGTCTTGCATATCATCGCCCTCACTGAGCACGGTGAAAAATGCCGTAATCGCACCTTGCCCTTCACCACCATTACCAGCACGCTCCACCAGCGCAGGCAGTTTAGCAAATACTGAAGGCGGGTAACCTTTGGTTGCAGGCGGCTCGCCAACCGCTAAAGCGATTTCACGTTGTGCCATGGCATAACGGGTAACAGAGTCCAGTAACAACAATACGTTAAGACCTTGATCACGAAAATATTCAGCAATGGTTACTGCACTTTCGCAACCTTTTAAACGCATTAATGGTGAAGCATCGGCCGGAGCAGCTACTACAACTGAACGTTTACGACCTTCAACACCTAAAATCTCTTCAATAAATTCTTTTACCTCGCGGCCGCGTTCACCCACCAAACCGACCACAATCACATCAGCCTCAGAGCCACGTGTCATCATCCCAAGTAGCACTGACTTACCAACACCAGAGCCTGCAAATAGCCCCATACGCTGGCCTTGACCTACGGTAATAACAGAGTTGATAGCCCGTACACCTACATCCATAGGCTGGCTAATTGGACGTCTTGCAAGGGGGTTTATGGAATTTTGGGCAAATTTAAGATGGTGCTCAGCATTAATCGCCCCTAAACCATCGAGTGGACGACCAAGACCATCAACGACACGCCCAAGCAAACACATACCCACAGGTAAACCAGTTTCATTCATCTGTGGTATCACTCGTGCCCCAGGCAATACACCAGAAATATGGTCATTGGGCATTAAATACAAAGTTTGGTCGTTAAAGCCAACCACTTCTGCATCAACAAAGCCATTTATCGTCTCAATTTTACATTGACTGCCAACCGGCGCTCTGAGCCCTTTCGCTTCGAGTGTTAAACCAACAACACGCGTCAAAATACCAGCAACAGCTGGTTTTGGGGCTTTGATATGTTTTTCGTAGCGTTTTAAGCGATCGCTAAGGGTCATTGCGTGAGTACTCATAAAGAGCCTAATAAATGTTATATACCACTGCTATGCAAAAAGTTTTCCAACGTTTCTTTGACGCGGGTTTTAACTGTCATATCCAAAGACGACTGCGGGGTTTTGATTTCACAACCACCACGTTCTAAGGTTGGCTCTGCAACTAACTGCCAATGATTATCTGCAATAGTTTGTTCGCCATAGCTTTGTGTAATTAATGCTATGTCATCAGGATGTAAGTGAATACGTACTTTCGCTTGTTCTTCGCCTAATGCGTCAATGGCCTGCTTTAATGCATGCAAGATGACTTCTGGTGAGGTTTTAATTTCTTGGTAAACTAATACCTCAGTTAGCATGACCGCTAACTGCACCAACTGCTTCTCTGCACTTTCATCAACTTTTGCTAATGGTTGAGATAAGCTATCAAGCAAACTTCTCAGTGTGGTTAACTGCTCTTCTAAAATTGGCTTTATTTCTTCTTGGCCTTGCTCTTTGCCTAGTTCAACGCCTTCTTTGAAGCCTGCTTCTTTGCCTTCATGAGCCCCTTTTTCAAAGCCATCAATATAGCCTTGCTCATGACCTTGCTTAAGCCCTTCTTCGTAAGCATCTTGGCGAATTTTTTCAAGCTCTGCCATGGTCAGAGCAGGAATTTCCGGCTCTTCGGGCTGTTCTTCTACCGCTTGTTTTTGACGCTCCTTGCGGTACATGTCAGCTAAAGGCGTACCATAGGCAGTTGAACGTCCAGCCAACTTTCTGGTGTCTTGTGCAACATCAGGAATTGGCCAGTTTTCAAGAAGTTCATCCACTGCTTCACTAGGGTGAATTGGCCGACCTTTATGTAAAGAAGGTTTAGACATGGTTTATAGGAACTCCTCACCACCGCCGCCGCCAAGCATTATTTCGCCTGAGTCAGCTAAACGACGTGCTGTCGACAAGATTTCTTTTTGTGCGGCTTCAACTTCACTGATACGCACAGGTCCCATCGCCTCAAGGTCATCTGCTAATAGCTCAGCAGCACGTTTCGACATGTTACTTAAAATCTTCTCTTTCAGTGCTTCATCTGTTCCTTTAATTGCTTTCATAAGTACATCTTGTTGTACTTCACGAAGAATTGCTTGAATGCCTCGGTCTTCAACATCCATTAAGTTTTCAAATACAAACATGAGATCTTGGATTTGCTGCGACATTTCTTCGTCATGCTCTCGGATCGAATCCATCAACTGACCTTCAATATTGGTATCTAGGTAGTTCATGATATCTGCCGCTGCTTTCAAGCCGCCCATTTTCGCAGCTTGCGCACCTGCTTGACCTGCGAACTGTTTCTCCATGATTTCGTTTAGCTCTTGGAGTGCTGCTGGTTGAACTTCTTCAAGGTTAGCAATACGCATGGTTAAATCTAAGCGCACTTTTTCAGGAAATTGCGACAAGATTTCAGCCGATTGCTCAGGCTCTAAATACGATAAAACAATAGTTTGAATCTGCGGGTGCTCATTACGAATAATATTCGCTACTTGTTTTGAGTCCATCCACTTCAGTGAATCAAGGCCTTTGGCGCCAGAGCCCATAACAATTTGGTCAATAAGGCTGGCAGCCTTATCTTCACCAAGTGCCGCTGTAAGCGCTTTTTTGATAAAGTCTTCAGATTGGAAACCTATGGTGCTGAAGCTTTGAATTTGCTCAATAAACAAGTTGTGAACAGCGCTAATTTTCGCTTGTGATAAATCATCCAGCGCCGCCATCGCCATACCTACTTTTTGTACTTGCTTAGGCTCTAAATGTTTTAGAATTTGCGCAGCATCTTCTTCCGATAAACTCAGCAATAAAATAGCTGCTTTATCGACACCGTCTAATTTATCAACATCAAACGCCGGTGGTAGTTGTTTTTGTTCTTGATCAGTCATCTTCAGTTAACCACGCTTTCACCACTTGAGAAGACAGTTCTGGTTCATTAGCAACCAATGCACGAACTGCTTTGAGTAAATCTTCATCGCCATGTAAATCTGGCAGCTGTAGTGTACCATCACTTGAGAATCCTACAGCAGCAGAGTCAAAGTCTTTATTTAGCATATCTAGCGTGCTATCACCAATATCTACACCCGCACTTAACGCATCTTCATCATACTCTTCAAGTGTATCGTCTGGGTAGATTAAGCGTTTCAGCATTGGTTTAACAACAGCCAAGATAAGTACGATAATAACCAAGGCACCTAACGCTAAGCGAAGCATTTTCATGAACCAGTCTTGTTCCCACAGCGGCACTTCAATCGCCATTTCTGTGTTTTCACGAACAAACGGAACTGTGACCACTTCAAGTGCATCACCACGTTGCATATCAAAGCCTACACCACCTTGTAGTAAACGACGAATATTTGACAATGCTTCGACAGAACGAGGCACCATAGTCGTTTCACCGTTTTCACCAACTTCTGGTACGTAATCAACAGCGACTGATACGCTAATACGACGAATAACACCTGTTTGCTGACGCTTATGAGAAATCGTGGTATCTAACTCGTAGTTGCGTGTTGCTTCTTTGTGAGAACGGCTAGGGTTAGTCGCTGAGCCTGCACTGCCTTGACCAGCAATTTCAGGAATATTTGAGTTTGCAGGTGGCTGATTTGTAAGCGCACCAGGAATACCTACAGCAAGACCGCCGATGTTATTTTCTTCGAAAGTCGTTTCGCTGCGCACTGCTGGTAAATCAGGGTTATAGCGTTTTTGAGTTTCTTCTACTGCACTAAAATCCATATTTAAATCAACTTGCGCAGTGTAGTTACCTAAACCAACCACTGGAATGAGAATGCTGTCGATTTTATTTAAGTACTCTTCTTCACGCTTGCGCTCTATTTCATACTCTTTGCGAGAACGTGCAGCGAGTGAGTTTTGTGAGCCTGAGTTTAGTAAGCGACCATTTTGATCGGTAACAGTAACACGCTCTGGCGATAAACCTTGTACCGCTGAGGCAACAATATCAACAACTGAGTCAACTTCTTCACCATCAAGCGTACGGCCGCGTTTAAGTGTTAAAACCACTGTAGCTGAAGGTTGTTTTTCGCGACGAGCAAATACGTTTTCTTTTGGAATAGCTAAAAGTACTTTGGCGCGAGTAACATTTTTTAGCTCTTCGATAGTGCGAGCAAGTTGTTGCTCACGACCATGTTTTAAACGTTCACGTTCTAGGAGTTGGCTTACACCAAATCCCATATCTTGCATGATGATGTCAGTACCTGAGCTTGGCGCTTGCTCAAGGCCTTCACGAGCCATCAATAACTTAATGTTTTGGTACTCACCTTCTTCTACAGAGATGACATTACCATCGAGTTCGTAATCAATCTTTTGCGCGTCTAAAAAGTCTAGCGTTTGAATAAGCTCTTCCGTTGGCATTTTACCAAGCGGACGCATATCTGGCTGACGTGCCCAAATGATAATAAAAATTGCGATAGCCAAACAAATTGCCAAAGCAATCACTAAAGTTACCTGGCGTAAAACATCTACACCGTTTAAGGCACTTAAGTAGCCTGACTTTTGCTCTTGTTGATCATCAGTATCGGTAGAATCGATACCGCCGCCTGCTAGGGCTAGATCAGTTGATTGATTAGATTGCGCCACGATAATTCTCCACTACCTAGTTACACAGGCATGTTCATGATTTCTTTATATGCTTCAACAAGTTTATTACGAACCTGTACCGTTGCTTCGAATGCAACTGATGATTTTTGTGAAGCAATCATCACATCTGCAAGCGATACACTGCGATCACCCATTTCAAGAGCGGTCACTTTTTGCTTGGCTTCTTGTTGCAAGCCATTCACTGTATCTAATGCATTGGTAAGTAGATCACCAAATTGTGCCGTTGATGTAGGCTGTGTCTGAGTTGGTAAATTTGTAATTGAGTTACTACGGCTAGCTTCAAGGGCCATAGATTGCATTTCTTGAAATAATGCGCTGTTTTGAACTTTCATAATACTCTCTGACAATACAGTTTACTTATAAACTGATAAGCATAAACCGTGCCACAAAATAAAACCATAAATTTCAATAGCTTATACAATTTATTTTGCTTGTCAGAGTTTTGACAGCAAACAAGCCCACATGCTGTGAGCTTGTTTGACACTGTTTTGGAAGGAGAATTAGGCTGGCAGTGCAATCCCTAGATCGCGCATCTGCGCTAGTTTATATCGCAAGGTGCGAGGGCTAATACCTAAGGTCTCAGCCACCTCTTTTCGCTTACCATTACAGCGTGCGAGGGTTTCTAAAATAATACGATGCTCTTTGTCTTTAAGCTCGTCTTTGTAATTACCTTGCTCACTCACCTGTGGCACTGTATCTAAATTAACTTCAACGGGTTGCTCTTGATACACCGGTGCATTGTGCGGTGGCGTAGCAACTGACTTTATCTCTACCGTTAGTAACTCTTCAATGAAGACATCATCTTCATGAATGCTGTTACCATCACATAATATCAGCGCACGTTGAATAACATTATCAAGCTCTCGCACATTACCCGGCCAAGCATGTGTTAGCAGCTTTTGCTTAGCTGACTCGGTCAACATAGCAATGGGTTCTTTACTTTTCAGGCAATGGCGCTCAATTAAATGCTCTGCCAATACAACAATGTCGCCCGGGCGTTCTGCTAATGGTTTCCACATCAGCGGGAACACATTTAAGCGATAATATAAATCTTCTCTAAATAGATTTTCACTCACCGCTTCTTTTAAATCACGGTTACTCGTAGCTAAGACACGAACATCAAGCTCAATCGTTTTACGGCCGCCTAAGCGCTCTACTTCACGCTCTTGTAGTACACGCAGTAATTTTGCTTGCAGACCTAAATCCATCTCGGTGATCTCATCAAGTAAGATGGTACCGCCTTGTGCTTGTTCAAATTTACCAGGGCAGGCCTGAATGGCACCGGTAAACGCGCCTTTTTCGTAACCAAATAAGGTTGCTTCAAGCATATTTTCAGGAATAGCGGCACAGTTAATGGCAACAAAGGGAGCATCTGCTCGATTCGATTTATCATGAATATAGCGGGCTAACACTTCTTTACCTGAACCACTTGGTCCAAGAACCATAACACTGGCATCTGAACGCGCTACTTTGCTCGCAAGTTCGAGTAACTTAATACTCGATGGATCAGCAACAATTGGCCCGTCTGTTTCTTTTTCCTTTTCGGGTAAATATCGACTGACCATATTAAGCAATACTTCTGGGGCAAATGGTTTTGCCATGTAATCAATCGCACCTAAACGCATCGCTTCAACTGCATCATCAATGGTGGCATAAGCTGTCATCATAAGTACAGGTAGTTCAGGGTAGTTGAGCTTAATGCTGCGAAGTAAATCAAGGCCACTCATCGCGCCCATTTGTACATCGCTGACCACTAATGAATACGTGCCTTGTTTTAACAGCACCATTGCTTGCTCAGCACTATCTGCTGCGATGCAATCAATTCCTGACATTTCGAGTGTATCAATCAAAGCTTCTCGTAAGCCTGCGTCGTCTTCAACGACTAAAATTGCGTTCGTATTCATTTTGCCTCCGCTGACGTAAATTCTGCACTTATTGGCAGGATCAAGCTAAAACATGCCCCCCCATGGGCATTATTAGTCACTTCAACCCGTCCTTGGTGCGCATTAGCGACTGAACTCACAACAGCAAGTCCAAGCCCTGTGCCTTGGCTTTTTGTAGTAAAGAAAGGTTCAAATAATTTCTCGGCCTGACTCATATCTACGCCAGGACCGTTGTCACTTACACTGATGCGAACACTGTTATCATTTGCGGTGTCGCGCTCAGCACTAAGCGATACTTCTGCATGTTTGCCAATTATTTGAATACTGTTATGAATTAAGTTTTGAATCGCACTGGCAAGTGCGGTTTTATTACCCACAATCTCAATGTCTGGTTCTGGCAAGTTAACGGCTAAGGTACTTTGGTTTTGTGCAACCATTGCATCCGCCCCCGCTTTTACTTCATTGAGTAACTGTTGCATCGAGACACTTTCAACAACTTGCTGTTCGCCACTTTTTGCAAATAACAGCATGTCATTTACTTGGGTTTCTAAATCTTTTAAACGTGACATTAATTTAGTATGAAAATTACCACGCGAGCTTTCTGGTAAACGCTTTGAACCCAAGTTTGCGGCATAAAGCATGGCGGCTGACAACGGCGTTCTGACCTGATGAGCAAGCGAAGCAACCATTTTACCAAGCGCACTTAAGCGCTGCATATGTGCTACTCGTTTTTGTAAACGCCTAGTTTCTGTTAAATCTGTCATTAAAATTAACTGCCCTGGCTCAGGTGCAAGCGCAGTAATATCAAGCTTTATTAAACGCCCATCTTTGAGTGATACCTCATGACCATCATCTTGCTTTGGTCGAAATGAGCGCTGAATAACGCTAAACCATTTTTCACCTTCAAGCGGTTCACCCAGCATATCAATAGCAATTTGATTTGCTTTTGCAATCATGCCTCGACCATCTAAAACCACAACGCCCGCAGGCATAGTATGCACTAAATGACTTAGCCAACTAGCTTGCTGGCGAAGCTCACTCAACTCGCCAACATACTCTTCTTGCTGTAAGCATGGGTTATATTGATTAGCTGTGATAAATTGTGGTTTTAATACATGTGCCAAGGCCATAATCGATACTCAAAAAATCGTGTCTACACAGCTAAATGCACAATTCATACCATAATTATTTTTGTTTTATTTCAATAAATTAAAGTCAAAATAAACACCAACAAAAAAATGACACTTGCGAGGGAACAATGCAAAAAGAACACCACTGTCGCTGCCCGTGGCTCGACACCAGCAAAGAAGATTATGTGGCCTACCACGACCAAGAATGGGGGGTGCCATTATATGATGATCATCGTTTGTTTGAGTTTATAACCTTAGAGTCAGCACAAGCCGGACTTAGTTGGTATACCATACTTAAAAAGCGTGATGGCTATCGCAGCGCCTTTAAAAACTTTGTTGTTGAAGAGGTTGCCAAAATGACTGAGGACGACGTCGAGCAGTTAATGCAGTTTGATGGCATTATTCGTAATCGAGCCAAGATCGCCGCGACTATCAATAACGCGCAGCGTTTTATTGAAATTCAAAAAGAGTTTGGTAGTTTCTCAAACTACCAATGGCAGTTTGTAGGTGGTAAGCCTTTGGTAAACAACCTAGATAAACTAGAGGATTACCCGGCTATTACAGAAGCCTCCACAGCATTTGCCAAAGATTTAAAAAAGCGTGGTTTTAAGTTTTTAGGCCCAACGACTGTGTATGCGCATATGCAGGCCTGCGGTATGGTGAATGATCACAGTAATGATTGTTTTAGAAAAGCCGAAATAGTGAGTGAATATTAGCCGCAAATCTGCAGAAACATGCTTTATGTAGAGAGCGTTAAACCTACCGCGAGTTAATCTCGCGATAGGTTATACTTTTTCATCTTCTCAACGAGAGTTGTACGGCGTACACCTAAGATTTCAGCCGCACGCGCTACGACATAATCATAGCGCTCTAATGCTTGGCTAATTAAGCTGATTTCAAGCTCAGCAAGGTACTCTTTCAGCTCAATGCCTTCATCGGGTAATAAACCAGAGTCAACCGTTGTTGCTGGCGTATCAAGCTCTTCGTCTTCGTAATCACTAAAGCCTGTGCTAAAAATATCGTTGAAAGCATCTCGTTCCATCAGCTCTTCAGGGTACTCAGGCTCATACGCTTCGACCTCAATGTAACGATATTTAGCTGGTAGGTCTGGCACATCAACCACTTTATCAGGGAACATAATGACCATGCGCTCTACTAAGTTGGCTAGCTCACGGATATTTCCCGGCCATGCATGCTCTTTTAAGCTTTGAATTGCCCGTTCGGTGAATTTTGCTGTTGTGCCACTTTGCTCATTCACACGGCGCATTAACTCTTTTAAAAGTAGAGGAATGTCGTCAGCACGCTCACTTAGCGAAGGGTTTTCAATTGGAAACACGTTTAAGCGATAAAAAAGGTCTTCGCGGAAGTCGCCCTTTTCAATCATTTCTTCAAGATTACGATGAGTTGCAGCAATAATTCGTACATCAGCTTGAATAGGCTTTGTCCCACCTACTCGTTCATAACTGCGCTCTTGTAATACTCGTAAAAGCTTAACCTGCATTTGCAGTGGCATGTCACCAATTTCATCTAAAAACAGTGTACCGCCTTGTGCTAATTCAAAACGCCCTTTTCGCGCTGAAATTGCCCCTGTAAACGCCCCTTTTTCATGACCAAATAACTCACTTTCAAGTAACTCACCAGGAATAGCACCGCAGTTTACTGGCACAAATGGCCCGCTATTTCGTTTAGATAGTAGGTGAACGTTTCGTGCTACCACCTCTTTACCTGTGCCAGACTCACCTAAAATAAGTACATTGGCATCGGTTTTAGCCACCTGCTCAATTAAAAAACGAACATCTTTTACAGCATCAGTTTCACCAACAAGTCCATCAAACGATTTTTGCGACTTAGACTGTTTATGAGCACCGGGCAGCATACGCTGATATTGCTGACAGTCATGCAATAACTGAGTGGTTACGTCATGATTGAAAGGCTCACATATCAAGCCTACAACATTAGCAATACTAAGAAGGGGTTTGAGGGTTTCACCTATTAACAAAAATGGAATAGCTGGAAACTGTTTGATCACAGCTTCATGATTAAGCTGCTGTAGAGCCCCCAAAATGACCATACATTCTTGTTGCTGGTGTTTTTCACAAAATGCTTGAAGATTTGTTTCATCAACTAATTGTGCTGTTTCACCAATGAAGGTGAGTGAAGCATGTAAACCTATCGCACGATTATTATTATTGTCTAAAATTAAGATCATTATTGGCGAACCACAGTTACCACGGGGTTTGTTAATGTTAAATTGTAAGCGAGTTTAGGAGGGATGCAAGCGCTAAGCGGCAATTTATTGACATCAACGCCAAAAAATAGTCACTTAACGCCTAAAAACAAGACTAAAGTATTAAAGCAAACCTAGGATAGATTCTGCTGAACGATTCGCTTGACCACGTAAAGCGATTGAAGCTTGCGACAAAATATCGTTAGCTACTTGATCAGACACTGCTTTTGCGTAATCAGTATCTTCAATGCGGCTTCGACTCGCAGCAATGTTCTCCCGTTGGTTTCCCAACCCTTTTATCGTACTTTCTAAAGTGTTTTGGAAAGCGCCAAGTTCAACACGCTGATTATTAATCTCTTCAGCAGCTTGATCGCTGATATCAATGGCCGCTTGCGCACCTGCTTGGGTAGAAATATCAATACCCGCAATCACAGAAGCAATACTGCCATCTGAAGGCGTTACTGATTGCGTCGTGTTGGCATCAGGACCAACCTGAAACGACACTTGCTCACCATCAAATAAAGGTTTGCCAGCAAATGTCGCATTTTCAAATGTTTCTGAAATTTGCGTTTGCAATTGTGACACTTCTTCTTGTAGTGCTGCTCTGTCAGTATCTGTGAGCGCACCGTTACCCGCTTGGATAGACAGCTCTCTAATACGTGATACCGCATCATTTACACCTGATAGGTTTGATTCAGTAACTTGTGAATAAGAAATACCATCGTAGGCATTGTTGATAGCTTGGCTATAACCATCTTGCTGCGATGTTAATCTATCAATAATTTGCAGTGCAGCGGCATCATCTGCTGCTGAGTTTACTTTTTTACCTGACGCTAATTGCTCAGCAAGCTTATTACTCGCTTGCTGAGTTTGGTTTAAAAACCCGGTATTGGGTGATTGAATTTTCATGGCGGCCTCCGACAAACCGATTGCTTAAATTATAGCTTAATTTGCCAAAATTTGTACTTTGTACCATGGTTTAGATAAATTAACTTGGCATCTGACTTGCTAGAGTATTAGTTAATAGTTAAATTACTGAGAATTGTGTCAAAATTCTCACTTTGCGTATCAAACGCCAATGATAAATAACTCGGGTAACACTATGTTCGACAATAAAACAATTTTAATTACCGGTGGTACCGGTTCATTCGGTAAAAAATACGTCAAAACGTTATTAGAACGCTTTAAACCTAAAAAAATCATTATTTTCTCTCGGGACGAACTAAAACAGTTTGAAATGCAGCAAGAGTTTGACCAACCGTGTATGCGTTATTTCATTGGTGATGTACGCGATAAAGAAAGACTTCGCCGTGCCATGCGCGGCGTGAACTATGTGATTCACGCAGCAGCATTAAAACAAGTACCTGCCGCTGAATACAACCCAATGGAATGTATCAAAACTAATATTAATGGTGCTGAAAACGTCATTGATGCAGCTCTTGATAATAACGTAGAAAAAGTGATTGCACTGTCGACTGATAAAGCAGCGAACCCTATTAACTTATATGGTGCGACAAAACTTGCATCAGACAAATTATTTGTTGCTGCAAATAATATTGCTGGCGGCAATCGCACAACCTTTTCAGTAGTAAGGTACGGTAATGTCGTGTGTTCGCGTGGCTCAGTGGTGCCAATTTTCCAAAAATTTATTGACCAAGGTCGTGACCACATTCCAATTACTCATGAAGAAATGACTCGCTTTTGGATTAGCCTGCAACAAGGTGTTGATTTTGTTCTAACTAACTTTGAACGTATGTTAGGTGGTGAGATTTTCGTTCCAAAAATACCTTCAATTCGTATTACTGATCTTGCCAAAGCCATGGCACCCGATTTACCAATTAAGATTATCGGAATTCGCCCTGGTGAAAAGTTACACGAAGTCATGTGCCCGGCCGACTTATGCTTTGAGACGTACGAATATAGCGATCACTTTGTAATCGCTCCGGGTATTAAATTCAGTAGTCGTAGTAATGACTTCACTGTTAATGCGCTTGGTGAAAAAGGTGAACAAGTAGCCCAAGGATTCGAGTATAACTCACTTGATAACCCTGATTATATGAGCATTGAAGAAATTAAAAACTTCAATGTTCAAGCTTTACTGTAATACTTCTCATGACAAATAAGCTAATTCCCTACGGTAAGCAAAGTATTTCGCAAGATGACATTAATGCCGTAATTGATGTATTAAAGTCTGACTGGCTAACGCAGGGACCTGCGGTTCCGGCATTTGAAAGTGCCATTGCTGAATATTGCAGTGCTAACCATGCCTGTGCCACTAACAGTGCTACTTCAGCTTTACATATTGCTTGCCTAGCTTTAGGTGTAGGTATTGCTGACATCGTATGGACATCACCAATTTCCTTTGTCGCATCAAGTAACTGCGCACTGTATTGTGGCGCAAGTGTCGACTTTGTTGATATCGATCTTGAGACAGGCAATATGTCTGTTGTTGCCCTTAAAGAAAAACTAGCGATAGCCAAACAAAACCAGCAACTCCCTAAAGTTGTGATCCCAGTTCATTTAGCTGGCCAGTCATGCGATATGGCAGCAATCAATGAACTTGCCAAAGAGTATGGTTTTAAGGTGATTGAAGATGCCTCTCATGCTATTGGCGCCAAGTATAAAGGCAACCCTGTTGGCAGTTGTGATTACTCTGACATCACTGTTTTTAGCTTTCATCCAGTTAAGATAATCACATCTGCTGAAGGGGGTATGGCTGTTACCAACTGTGAAACGCTTGATAAAAAGATGAAACGCTTACGTAGTCATGGCATTACAAATCATCCTGATGAAATGACCGAGCTAAGTCACGGTCCTTGGTATTATCAACAAATTGAACTTGGTTTTAATTATAGAATGACTGAATTGCAAGCCGCATTAGGGCTTAGCCAGTTAAAACAATTAGATAACTTTATTTCTATTAGAAACCAAATAGCTGAAGATTTTGATAAGTACTTTACAAGTCAGGGGCTTGAGCCGTTAAAACAAAAGTCAGAGTGTTACAGCAGTTATCATTTATATATCTTGAAAATCAACTTTACGACCCAGCAACAACAAGCTCAGATGGTTACACGGCTAAGAGAGCAAGGTGTTCAAGCTCACCTTCACTACATTCCGATTTTTTTACAGCCTTACTACCAAGAACTTGGGTTTAATAAGTGTGACTTCTCGCAAAGCATGCAGTATTACCAACAAGCAATGACAATTCCATTGCATCCATCTTTGTCATCACAAGACATTGAATATATTAAGCAGACTGTGCTCAAAACTTATCAGCAATTAATTTGAAAACGCCATTAATAGATTTTCACCATCCCACAGGTAATTAAACATTAACGCTGAACCGAGAGATGTTATTCTAAGCGCTTGGGAAGATAACTTTTCAAGCTCTGAAGTGGTTAAGCCAAAACAAGAAACAGTTTGTAATTTTGCGTGTGTCGCAAAATCAAAATTTTCTAGTTCAAAGCTTAGTAAGAGTCCATCGCCTTTATGATCAGCTAAAATAGCTAAATCAAAAGGTGCAGCTTCACAAATTAAACCCGCAACAGATTTATAAGTGTTTTCGACACTAAATTGATGCATCAATAATAATCGCTGAAAGTTATATAAACGATTATATTGAGCGGTTTGTGAAAATGCTTCATCACCATACTGCACTTTATCCTTTAAAGACTGCCAGAATAATGCTTGTAAAGATTTGCTTGTTTTATGCCACAAAACCGCTTTTATAGAAGAGCAAGCTTGTTGTGAGAAAGGTACATAATCACGTGTAAAGCGTATAGCAGCATCTTCTATTTCAGCTTCACTTTCAAGATGTAACACGGCAATGGAGAAGCGATCTGGAAAGCAAATCTGGTTTGTTACGGGTGATTGCTGGTTAATTTTAGCAATTGCGTCATCACCGCCCCAAATTACCCGCATATCACATAGTTCACTAAAATATCGTGTTAGCTCTTCAGCTGAACTTGGGTAAGAAATAATGCAAATTAAAGCATGTAATACTGATTGAGGACGCTGACTTAAAAAGCGCTTTAGAGAATCAATTAGCTGATACGCTTCATCCCCACTTCGATCACTAATGCGCACTATGTTGCTGTTACCACACAGAATACTAAGGATTAAGCTGTAAAAATAAACGGTATCAACATTTGCTGGGGTAATATGAAAGATAAGCCCTTTCGGTGATGATTGAGCAAAGCTTTTAAAATCGCTCTTCATTGCTAATACGTTACTTTTACGGCACCAAAAGCCCAACGCCGAATGAGCATTAGAGTGCTGTGCTTTTAAAAGAAAAGTTGAAAAAGCAGTTATTTCATTTATGACATCATCACTAAATGCCGTGTCTAAACAGCTCAAGTTAGCCGGGTTACCAAATAAAAACTCTACTTGAGGATCATCAACTAAAGGTATCACTGCAACCCCTCACCTGCGACTTCGCCAAACGGCCAAGCACTGAAAAATATTTACCTAAGCGACCACAAGCACAATCATCTTCACCATGGATCACTCCTAAATCCTCGGTCAATAATCGATGACCAGGGTAACTCTTTGGTAAAACCGAATTAAGAAGAATCACGCCCGCTTGATTATTACCAAGAGGCTCAGCAGTGGCTGCATCAACAACAGTTATGTCTGACCAAACAGGTGCGTGTAAATGACCATGTTCACACTCAATATAAATGGTACCAGTTTGTTCAACCATACCGTAATAATCATGCACGCTAATAACGCCAAGAGATTGAGCTATTTGCTGCTTAAACATATTATTGCTTACCGCTGATTGCTGCATTTTTTTCCAGCCACCACCATGAAGTAGCATGCCTTTTGAAAACGAATAGCGTTTCCCCATTTGCACCAGCTGTTGAATAAACTGCTGCCAAACAATAAAAGTAAAGCCAAACATAAAAACTGGGGTGTCTTTATACTTCTCAAAAAATTGCTCAATGACTTCAATATTTAATGTCATGTCATCGTTTAATGCAAAATGTGGATCGCGGCCAAAAAACAACATGCCTTGAATACCAGCTGCGCGGGCGGACATACCAGCTTTCTTTTGTATGGTTGCCTTTGCATCAATAACAAGCATTGGAAGCCGTTGCTTCCCTAGCCAATGCTGTAAGGTTTTCGTTAAAATCCGGCTTTGTAACTGCGCAGTTTCAGAATCTAACGTTATTTTAGAGGTAGGTCCTTGCGTGCCTGATGAGGTTAGCAAACGATGCTGATCCTCGGCTGTAATACTAGTTAACAAAAACCCTTTAAATAATGGTACTGTCAAAGGCGATACTGGCTCACAGCCTTGTTGCAATCGCTGATACAAGGCACAGTGCTGAAGATGGTGGTTATCTAAAAAGCTTAATTGCGATGCAAGAAACGCCTGCTTTTGCGTTTTGTTTAAGCCATAAATTGGCAACTCGAGGAGTTGCTCATTGCTTAAGTGCATGATAATCCACCTTAGAGTTACTTAGTCTTGGGATCGCTTCGAGCACGACTGTTTGTATTAAACGACTATGGCACTTAAGCTTAGTGGCTAATTGTTTTATTACTTCCGCTTCGATAGGTTGCTCTGAATAAACAACTATTTCATCTTCACTACCAACACAGACCACTTCAAATTGGCACAAAGCGTCGAGCCACGATTGCAATTCATCAAGATTAATACGACGCCCAGCTATTTTACAGATGCGCTTAGAGCGCCCGACGATTTGATATAAACCAGATGGCGATTGTATTGCAATATCGCCGGTATGGAGCAAAGAAATATTTTCGAAATAGCTCAGCTCTGCCAGTGTTTCACTATAACCGCCAAATATATTACCACCACGAACACACAGCTCACCTTGGCTATCAAACTGCTTAACTCGTTCACCTTCTGAGTCAAGAAGCTGTAGCTCAACACCGGGGATCTCTTTACCAATAAAACCAATTTGACGACTAAAATACTCTGCGGGTAAATAGGCTATGCGCGCTGTTGCTTCGGTTTGACCATACATAACAAAAAAATCAATGTCATTGTTGTGCGTGTAATCACTTAATAATTGCCAATCACGTACAAGTAACTTACCACCAGCTTGTGCCATGTAACGAACATTGCCAAGCGGCATTTTTTCAAGGCCCAATCTATTAAGTAATTGATAACTCAATGGCACACCATAAAAGCTGGTCACCTCGTAGTGCTCAAAATTATGCCAAAAGTCAGCCGACATAGGGCTATCTGATTGCAGCACAATACTCGCCCCCACTGCTAAATGGGTATGCAAAATAGACAAACCAAACGAATAGGATAACGGTAAAAAGGTCATTACCACATCATCTTTGATTATCGGTAAGAACTGATTTATTGAAGCGCAGTTTGCCGCCAAGTTAGCTTTACTCAACTTGACCAACTTAGGGGAGCCCGTTGAACCACTGGTAGATAGTAACAGACATAGTTCATCAGCTAATTGATGTGTGTAATCACTTAATGAGTGAATCTTTTCTCCTTCAATAAGCAGATTAACTTGATAGTGCTCTAGTAGCGCATTTCTGTCGTTTTCAGCGAGGGCTGCATCAACTAATAACACAACATGAGATTGTCTAAGAGCTGCTAAGTAAAAAATGACAAAGTCGAGTGTTGATTGCGCAACTAAAGCAATTAAACAGCGCTCAGATGGCAATGAGTTTACGGCCTGCTGCACTTGAGCTTCTAGCTCATTGTAATCTATGCAATGGTCTTTGTAATAAAGCTTTGCCTCAGGGTTTTTATTATCTAATTGCCAAAACTCACCATGCATATTACAACCTTAAACCACCATCAACAGCGATATTTTGAGCTGTAATATAGCGACTTTCATCAGCTAATAAAAAACGAACTAAATTAGCGACTTCGCTTGCCGTGCCTAAGCGTTTTAGTGCTGACTTTTCAGCAAGTTGCTGCTTTTTTTCATCATCGTAGTGAGCAAGCAAAGGAGTGTCTATTACGCCCGGGCTTACACAGTTAACACGAATATTAAATGTACCAAGCTCTTGGGCAAGACTTTTAACCAATCCGCTCATCGCTGATTTCATACTTGCATAAACAACTTGCCCACTGCTTCCTTGTTCAGCCACAACAGAGCTTACAAGGACTAAACTGCCCTGTTTCGCTCTAAGCATCATTTTACTGGCGCTTTGACAAAGCATTAGTGCAGATTTTAAATGGACAGCGTATTGCTCATCAATTTGCTCTTCTCGTACCATCATCAATGGCGCTTCAAGCATACTTCCCGCGCAATGGACAAGCCCTGACAATGAACATTTTTGTTGCTGCAAATAAGCAAATATTTTCTTTATTTCAGCAGGAACAGACGTGTCGGCAACAAAAACAATAACATCTGCATCTGGATAATCCGCTTTAAGCGCTTGCTGCGCTGCTTGTAAACGTTGTTCGTCCCGCGCTACCAATAATAGTTTTGAGTCATCCTCTAGCAGTCGCTTTGCCACCGCAAAGCCAATACCGCTGCTACCACCAGTGATCAATACTCGGCTGCTATTACTCGTCAAATGACACCCCATATTTTGATAGAATTTGTTTGGCTTTTAAAAACGAACTCATATCAATAATATCATCCGTATCAAGCATAATATCAAATTGCGCTTCTAATTCTGCCACCAGCATCATATGGCTCATAGAGTCCCATTTGGGATGCTCTGAATAGCTTAACTGGTCACATACTTCGTCTTGTTCGATTTCTAATACGCTAACAAACGCATCTGTCAGTTTATTAAGTGACACATTAACCTCGGTTTAAAAATGACTTAAGTTTAGGCGTTGCATGAAAATAGTCGTCATGAGTTAACGAAATACTGACTAACGCCTGGTTTGTTGGGTGGTCTGCCAATTGGTAGCCAAGTTGTTGATTATAGCGGATTGCCGCTGTATTTTCTCGCCTTACTTCTGAATATAACTCTTTAACATTTAACTCATTAAAAAGATAATCAATCAATGCAAGCGAAGGCGCAAAGGCAATTAAATTACCCAAAAAATGAGTGTCACTGATATAAATACCAATTTCAGCGCGGTTGGCGTTTTCAATCGGCTGATCTGACTTAACATTAATCACGCCTATTGGCTGCTCTTTGTAGTAAATAACAAAATGACGTTGGCAATTATCAACCAACATATTCTTAAACCAAATTTGGTGATCATCCCATGGGATAGATTGTTGGTTGGTCATTTGCTGACGCACATGTGGCATGTTGCGCCACTGCCAGACACGCTCACAATCTTGTTCGGTTACCCGCTTTAATGTAACAGCATAATTTGCGATGTGCATATTATTCACCTAAGCGCTTTTGATGTACATGTAAATTAAGCTGCGCAATAGCTGGATGCTGTGCTAAAAAAGCCATTATATCTTGACTGCTTGCACACAGAAGATCATCAGGGTAGGCAGCAACTAGCGCTTCAAACATTGTAAAATCGGCAGGCTCATCAATACATAACCTCGCAGCACTACTGATATTAGTCAACGCTTTAAAGTGACCACATTTGAATAACTCAGGATGCTGATAGATGTAAGGTGTAACGTGTTCACGCTCATAGTCTTTAGAAGCCTGTTTAGCTGCATACCTAAGTGCTGCAACTGACATAATTTCTGCGTCAAATCCACGAATAAGATTGCCCGTATTAAGACTTGTATAGTCATCACCTTGCGCTAAGTGACTACTAACTAACTCATCAATCAATTTGCCATCAACTAATGGGCAATCAGCCGTCAAACGAATAATACGGTCCTCGTTATCTAATGCTAATTCATCTGCCACTGCGTTGAAACGAAGCAGTACATTATCTTTGCTGCCTCTAATAACTCTAACGCCTCGTTGCTCGCAAAATGCGACTATCTTATTGTCATTTTCATTCTCGCTGGTCGCAATAACATGCTCAACCAATTTTGTAGCTTGAGCAACACGGCTGATGTGGTAGTCAAGTAACGACTTCCCCCAAACCTGTAGCAATACTTTTCCAGGTAACCGTGTTGAATCAAGTCGCGCTTGTGAGCAGGCTACAATCTTCATTGTGTTACGTACTCTAGTTTCATCGGTGTTCCTTTCGTTAACGCTTGTTTCGCAGGTTTACCAATTAATTCATCTAAATAACGCGGATGCAATCCCGAGCCAGGACGTACAGAACGCAGGTTTTGTTCGGTAAATAACTCGCCCTCTTTGATATCTTCTGCAATATAAAGTGAACGACGAAATGCAACATTATCTTGCTCGCTTTTTGCCAGTCTAAAACTAGGCTCACCCAGTGCCCTTTTGGTATTTTTAACCGCAGACACCATGCGAGAAAATTCATTTGGATCTAATGAAAAAGCGGCATCGACACTTGTTGTATCGTTCGCCATTTTGAAGTGCTTTTCAATAATACTGCCACCTAAGGCAACAGAGGCAATCGCAGCAGTATCCGCCAAACTGTGATCACTTAACCCTACAGGTATATCTAAATACTGATGTAAATAGGCCAAGGTTGAAAGATTACAATCAGCAATTGGAGTAGGATACCCACTCACGCAATGAAGAATAGCTAACTGCGTGCCACCCGCTTCTTTCACAGCAGTGACTGCTTCTTCAATCTCAGCGAGCGTCGCCATCCCCGTCGACATGATGATAGGCTTACCCGTTTTAGCAGCGTATTGAATCAGACCAATATCAGTAATTTCGAATGAGGCTATTTTATATGCAGGGCAATTTAAATCTTCGAGTAAATCAATTGCTGTTTTATCAAATGGTGAAGAAAACAAAGTGATGCCATGCTCTTTAGCTCGTGCAAATAATGCCTCGTGCCAATGCCAAGGTGTATGTGCTTCCTCATATAATTCATATAAGGTGCGACCCTGCCATAATTTATCTTTCACAACAAATTCAGGACCATCATGATCCAGGGTAATTGTATCTGGACGATATGTTTGAATTTTAATTGCACTTGCACCCGTTTTTGCTGCTGCATCAATTAGTTCAAGTGCTTTATTAATATCGCCACCGTGATTTCCTGAAAGTTCGGCAATCGTGTAAGGTTGATAATTTTCACCAATATCGACACCATCAATATTGATACTCTTGTGCAATTGCCCAACATCAAATTTTTTCATTATATTACATCGACCATTATTTGATTAATCTAGCGCTTCAATAATGCGCTCTGCTGCCATGCCATCAATTGCCTGTTGGCCATAAAGTGACAACTTTCTCTTTTTATCGGCTGAATTAAGCAAAAATAGAGCCTGTTTTACCACATTAGCAAAGTCCGGCTGCTCATTTCTAAAATCTATGCATTGATAAGCCGCATTGTTTAGTGTTGAGTCTAATGCTTGAGATTGGTTATCAACCAAAACTAAAGCAATCGTTGGTACGCCTAAATACATTAATTCGTACAAACTCCCTCCTGCTGACGTAATAGCAATATCAGCTTCACTCATTAATCTAGCGAGATTTGGATAATCAATATGTAATTCAAACTTAGCATGTTGCTTTAACCTGTTGAGCAAAGTAAGTGTATGTTCTGAACAACTACTACTCACTGCAACAACGAGCTTTGAAATATCATTACTAGCAACAAGTTGTTGGCAAAGCTCGGGAGTCAACATTTTGACATCCGTACCACCTAAACTAATGAAGATACTCTTTTCAATAAAGCGTTCGCGCGCCCTATACGATTTAAACTCACTTCGTATTAGCCGATAATCTAAACCTTGTAACACCCTAGGCGCTTTATGAATTGTATCGACTACATCACTAGGATTGACGATTAAATCAAATTCTAATGGCCCCTGATACGTGCCATCATCAAATATAACAAGTTGTTTTACGGTGTTTTTTAACTGAATTATTGTTTCGTTTGATAGAGCATAATCATCGACAATTAAAATATCGGCTTTTGATAGCATGTTTACAAGAGCGATTTCATCTACAGCACACTTTAGAACCACCCCCATCCTGCTGAGTTTACTATGCAACTGAGGGGCTAAATCACGGTAAAAAAGTGTGACCTTATGCTGTTTGTTAAGCAGCACTTCGATCAACGCTATTTGTCGCATTACATGCCCATAGCCAATTTGCTGGCTTGCATTTGCATAAATACAAAGTGTGTTATTAACCTCTTGATGCTTTTTAAATTGCAATTTCAAACCCTCTTGCAATAAGGACTAAATTAAAGCTTACTCATAGTGCTCATAACTAACAACTTTACTGCCTTCACTACCTATATTGCAGTTAACATGTATTAGGCTTGAGAGCGCAGCTTTAATTTTATTATGTGCATCTGGGGGAGCAAAAAACATCATAAATCCTCCACCGCCAGCGCCAAGCAGTTTACCACCCAATGCACCGGCTGCTTTGCCTACGTTATAAATTTCATCTATTTGTGGATTGGATACCCCATTGGCTAGCTCGCGCTTTAACTGCCAAGCTTCATCTAACATCAAACCAATATTCTCAAATTGAGGCTCCTTGGACTGCAAGATACTCTTAGCCTCAACAGCCATTTGATGTAACGTGTTTAATTGTGACGCTTTCTTTTTGACATTTTCTATTTTTTTTACCGCAATGGTTTCCGCAATTCGAGTGAATCCTGTAAAAAACAGTAAGATATGATTATTTAAAATGTCATGGTTACCAGGTCTCATTATCAACTTTGATACATCAATACGGCCGTTATGATTAAACTCAATATAGTTAGTGCCACCATGAGCAGCCCATACTTGATCTTGAGAGCCAACTTTCTCTTTAATAATCTCTTGCTCGATCCTTATAGCCTCAAGCCCTAATTGAGTGGCTGAAGTAATTTTACCTTCAAGAGCACGCATGGCATTAATTAAACCAACAGTAAAAGCTGAACTTGAACCTAAGCCAGAGCGCGCAGGTAAATCGCTAAAATGATGAACCTCAATGCCATGCTCTGATGGATGTTCTTGCATCACTGCTCTAACTGCTGGGTGTTGAATCTCTGAGGGATCGCAAACATTTTCTATTTTAGAGTAAACAATTCTATGTTTGTGCTCAAAAAACGGTGGTAATTTCCTGAGGCTAAGATAACAGTATTTATCAATGGTCGTTCCAACTACAGCGCCACCATTTTCCAAATACCAAGCAGGATAGTCTGTCCCCCCACCAAACAGGGAAACCCGAAACGGAGTTCTTGTAATTATCATAACTACTCCTTAAAAATAAATTGAGCCTGTAAATAGCTCTCAGGTGTGCCAAAATCTAAAAAGTTATAGCCTTCGTTTACACACTTTATCGGCGGCCTTAAGGGATCCATTAGATACTCCCTTTCAAAGGAGAAGATATCTCTGTTTTTTAATGATTCCAGGTGTGTCTTCTCTAAAAAGTACCACCCAGCATTTACCTCTCCGGCTACATCAAGAACTTGTTTCTCTTGAAATGAACAAAGTAGGTCACCAGATTTACTTACAGCTCCGAATCTAGAAGCATTGGACACTTTTGTGGTTAACATACCACCACAGCATTTGCTTTTTTGAACAAACTCAGATAAATCAAAATCCACAAAAGTATCACCGTTACACACCAAAAGTTCGGTCAAGCTACCTCTTTTTTCTAAATCATTGATTGCATCGACAATCGCTCCACCTGTTCCCCTTGATTGCGTTTCTACATGCCAAGATATATCCATACCTAAAAGTTTTGCCTGTTGAAGCCATTCTATAACCTGATCAGCCAGATGTCCGAGTGATAAGTGAACCTGCAGAGCTCCTTGTTTGTGGAGCCACTCCATTAAGTATTGTATATACGGTTTACCGTTTATATCAGCTAGTATCTTCGGCCGATCACTCACTAGTTTTCTTAACCTAGACCCCTTGCCCCCAGCCAAAACCAAGACGATTGGTAGTTTATCCATGTTATTGTTCATTAATTTTTATCTGGTTAGCTGCCCTTTCAACAATTTTACGACGCAAGCGGGTTTTAGCCATCGTGTTAATATGCTCGCGAGTATTAAGGCCGAACTTCTTCTCAACAAAGTCGAGATATTGGCAATTTTCAAAATAATTGTGGAAAGCTGAATCCCTGAAAGCTAACACCTCTGCTGCAGAAACATGGTTAGTAGGTAGAGGCTGACAATCATAACTGTGCTGAGAATAACCTGACCAAGTTTTTGGTAACTCCCACCCAAGCTTTTTAGCGTCAACATAGAGCTTTGATCCTGGATAAGCCATTGCAGAGTAAAAGTTAATAAACTCACACTGCAGCTCCACAGCTAAATCCAATGTTTGTTGCATGGCATTAATGTCATCATCGGGCAAACCAAAAATGAAGTTACCCATAACATTAATATCAGCTTCTTGAATCTGCTTCACAATATTTCTAATATCATCCTGAGAGAAAGATTTCTTAGCACCATCTCTGACCACTTCACTCCCGGATTCGATTCCTAGAGCCAGCCAACGGATACCAGCTTTACGTAACAAGGGCAGAGTGTTTTCTTTAACTGTATCTACTCTGGCGTATGCCCAAATATTAAGTTCATCTGCAAACGGTAACTCTGCTAGCATTTCACAAATAGGAATATAGTGGTTTTTTTTGAGTACAAACATTTCATCAATAATTTTGAAAGTCTTGACTCCATACTCCTCATAAAGGTGTTTTATTTCCTCAACCACCGCTGCTGGACTACGAGTACGATACTTATTTGTATCAAATGGAGCATTGATACAACAGAAAATACATTTGTAAGGACAACCGAGTGTGGTGTAAATTGAAGCATATGGCTGCCTTGACTCTAGCTCACCAAAACATTGCCAGTTATGAGCGCGATACTTCTCCATTGGGAGTAAATGCCACACATTTCCATGTAAATCGGTGTCTAGGTCATCAGAGATTTTTGCCTTAGGACCATAATAATACTCCCCTCCTTGCTCTCTATACACAAGCCCTTTGACTTCCTCAATACGAATCTGATTATTAAGAGCTTGCCAAAGCTCAAAAGAGGTTACAGTACCCTCGCCTTGGCATACATAGTCGACTCGCGTTTTTTCAAGTGTATCCTGGGGTAAGGCTGAAACATGACCACCGATTAAAAGCGTTTTAACCTCAGAGTTAATAAGTTTTAGCTCGTCAATGAGATCTGAAGCACCAGTCATAACCTGAGTTGATGCGGATGGTTGGTGGCCAAAAGCGACTATTACAACGAGTTTAGGGGCTAAGTCATTAATTTTTTGCGCCGCATTTTTGACACCTAGAGCTTCTGCTTCAGTGTCAATAATCTGCACAGGAACCTCTCTATCAATTAAATAACCAGCAACGAGTCTGGTCCAAAGAGGTGGTTCGATAGCTGTAAGCTCTTCTCCAAGAGACTGATAGATCTTACCTCTTCCTCCTGGGTTGACTACAACTACTTTTCTCGACTCTTGTGAAATTGAATTCAAGGTATCTCCTCGACTTTTATTTAGTGTATAAAGCTATATCGGCTTGAGTGGTAAAGTCTTTAAACAATCGATATAGATATTTAATTTTTTATTTTGATATCAACCATATTCTAGCCACTTAAGAAGTTGACTTAAAGCTTTGTTTTTAAAACAATCACGTTATTGGCACAAAATTTTCATACCCAAAACAATAAGCAGAAGAAGTTTAATGACAAGGATTAACAAAAGTCATTGCATCAAATAAGCCTTTACATCAGTTATGAAGATACAATTAGCCGCTTTAAAAGGATAGACTCAATGAACAAAATTATACTATCAGGCCAACCAAGAACAGGTTATGCTCTGTTTAACACTATCATACACAAGCTTTTGTTATGTAGTGGAAAACTTAACCAAGACATTAATAAGAAAATAGCGCAAAACGCATTCCAAGAATTTGGTATTCAGCTTTATCATGGTTATATGAAAGCACTTGAGCCGTATGTAAAAAATAAAGAAAATATTATTATCAATGGTGAGTTCAGAACTATATGTGGTGGCCCACAGTGGTTTGGGCCTGACGGTGAGATGTATGTAAGAAAGTATATTGGCATTGTTGGCATGGGAGACATCCTTGTAACTCATAAGATACCAAGCGAGTTAAAGTACTTTTATGATTCGATTCATTCACATGAAAACCCGAGTAACTTGCTAAACTTAGTAGATAATAAAACAGCTTTTGCGACCGTCAGAAATCCTCTTGGGATTTTCAACTCCGCCAACCACTCAATCAATGCTCTATCTAGTGAGTATTTGCAAAAGTTTTGCCCTGATAAATCACCAAGTGATGTAAGGGAAGAAATGTCAATTTGCAAGTTCTCAGACCTTAAGCTCTGTACGGGCTTGCTGAAGCACCAAAAGAAGTACTGGGATGAGTTCTTAAATATAAAAGATAACTTTAACGTCATTAAATGGGAAGATCTAATAACACACCCCATCACCACATTGGAGAAAATATCGGCAATTTTAGGCATAAGTTTGCCTCATTCAGCATTAGCATCTATTTGGAACTCAATGGATCACGTAAATACCATGCTATATCATCAGCACAACTATAGAGAGCAAAAAGGTATTATTGGCGACTGGAAGAATAATATTGTAAATGAGCACATAGAGCTTTTCTTACAACATGGTTTCCAGCATATAGTAAAAGATTTGGGGTACTCAGAGCTCAAATACCTAAATGAAAATGAATACACTCCCAAACAAAGAGAGATTGCTGAAAATATTAAAAATGGCAATAAACCAACCATAAAAGATCGAGACTTCCTAACATTCAGCTTTAACAAGTCCAATATAGATGCAAGTGAATATAATTTTTATGTTGGCGATTGGGTTGAAAATACAAAGATTGAACGTTCCACTTTCACAAATATTGAGATGTTAGAAAATATAATATTAGAGTCTAATAAAGTTCTAAATAGAAAGATTAATAAAAAGATAAAAGCCGAAGACAGTTGCTTTGAAAAGTTGGAACAAGAAATAAAGAGCACTCTAAATCAGGGTCTAAACTTAGGCCTTTGGGGTATATCAAGTGACTTTTCAAAACTAATTAATGAATTAGGTATTGATATTTCAGATTATCCAAATTTAACCTTATTTGATCAACTGGAGTCTGGTTTAATAATTAACGGTAAAACAGTCGCTGAAACCGGTCATCTAAAAAGCTTTAATGGAAAAGTCATCGCATTGCCACAGCATGATCAAGCAATTGAAAGTATGAAAAAGTTCGCACAAGGACAAGGCTTCTCTGCCAAATTAATTACCAAGGAGAACTTCGAATGAAGAATTTTGCTGTCGTAAGTTACGGTTACTCAGCTAGCCGCTGGCTAGCTTATAGCCTATCCCTACACCCAAAAGTATTTGTGTCCCATGGAACTTATGCAATAGACTCAATTTATAATGGCTCAGATAGTATTGAAAGAGAACATGAAAAATCAGGTGAGCGCCTTGACTCACTAACTCGTGGAAGAGAGAGGCTTGATATAAAGACTATGGCAATTAATAAGCTCTACTCTTTGTATCAAAGCAGCTTTCCTGGTATGCAAGCATATGGCAATGTACATACATACGTGCCTAGAGAGCTTTTTTATAAAGAAGGGGGAGAAAGTTTAGACATACGAGTATTTCACTTAGTAAGAAACCCCATTGCATTTTTAAAGAGCCACACTACCGGAGTGCTTCAGTCTCATAATGTGCCAGAACTAAATGAACACTATGAAAACTTTTATAAACTCTTCTTAACAAGGTTCCCCTATATCCTTAAAAAAGCTTGGTTTGACAAAGGCAACCCAAATCAAAGAGCATTCATCATTAGCTGCTATACTCTCTTCAACTTAGCTCAAGACATAAGGAGGTACGGTAGCCTTATGAAAACTATTAGAATGGAAGACATAACAACGAACCCAATAGCCTTAAAATCCATCTGCGAGGAAATAACGGATTGCGAATACGATCAAAACTCATTAAAGCAATGGGTTGAGAAAGGGAAAATAAATCAACATCAGACAAGCCATAAACAAAAAATTAATCTATCAAAAGATGAAAAGGTTATCTTGCAATCTATAATACCAGAAGAGTTATACGCTTATTTATATACGCTGAATTATGAATTACCTGAACTAAATCATGACCATAAGAAATTCGATTAAATTTAAACCAGCTAATACTTCAAAGATTTAAAAAATAATATTGACCAATGTAGTGATTCAATAATCCATTGCTCGGGATTATTGAACCACTACACTGAAGTTTTACGCATTAAAGTTTAAATTAGACAGGATTTCCTTTTGAGCATTTATTTTAACTTCATCGTTTTCTATAAAGCTTAGCCTTTTTAACTGAAAGTTTTTAATAAATTGTTCATTCACCAACAATTCACTAACTTCTGCCACAAGAGTATCAGGCTGACAATGAAACACATACCTATCCAAATCACAAGAAACTTCTGTTTCCTGTGAAAGTATCGGAGAGTTATGCAGCAGGTGATAATATAACCTTGAATTTGAAGGGTAAGCCCAATCCCTGCTTTGAGGTATATTGAGTGTTAATTTCGCTCTACTGACAACGTCCTCCCTATGGAAGTCAGCAGTGAGCATTGGTAAAACAACGACATTAAACCCAGCTTCACTCAATAAATTTATTTGTTCTTGTCTATATGACGTCATTGTTCCTGTAAACAAAACATCTATATCTCTCTCACGGAATGGCTTCATTTCAAACCTAACTAAAGATTTAAAGAAGACATGAGGTAAGTATATTACTGGAGTACTAGGAATTGCTCGCTGATATATTGGAACTTGAATATCAGACAGATGTAATATCAACTTTGATATAGGCGCAATTTTTTTAAAATTATCATGCCTTTTTTTCCAATAAACTTTTTTTTCGTAATGCTCCTCACTATTAAAGTCATTAAAGCTATTAAATGTAGTGCCAGTTAAAAACTCCGTTGCAATTACTATAAATTCAGCACCTTGCTTATGTGCTTGCATCACTTTTTCTGTATATTCATCATCAAAGTTTTCAATTAATATATTTATTTTGGATATATCAATTGATTTAGCAATTTCGACCTCAAACCCTATTGAGCTAAACAATTTTTGAGCTAACTTGATTGTATCAGTAACATGAATTCCAAAGTTCCAATGGTTATCATATGTAATTCGCATTTTACTCATATAAATTCACCTTATAAGGACTTTAAAACATGAAAAGTCCAGGTTTTACAAAGCTCTTTAGAATTAACATTTGGAAGCTTTGGCCTACTATCACTCAGTAAGAACTCCACTTTTTCAATCAAAGAAGCTTCTGAATCAAAATAATTTATGTAAAATTCTGGATATTTTGACTGAAAGTGCCTTGTTTCTTTATTATCTTGCTCAATTAGGTAAGCCCCTGCCTGTATAGCTTCCCTAACTTTCCCCTTACATTGGCTTCTAAAACTGTAAGTTTGAGTATTAATAACTACTTGCGTTTTTCTTATCGTATCTGCGTACTCTTTAATTGATAGTGGCTTTCTTGCTTGCCCAGAAACACCTCCAAAGTGCTTAAAGCACTTACCAAAGTGTTTACTCAGAGTTTTAACCCACTTTTCCCGCTCACCAACTAAGCTACCAAATAACCCAATTTTAACTTCTTTAGGCTCTTCTGGAGTGGTATAAAAAAGAGAAGGATCAAACCAAGTGGGATGAAAAATAACTTTTTCAGGATGGCAATGTAATTGGTAAGGAGGAAGCTTTTTAGCCATTTTTTTTAGCCTACTTGCATTAGAGTTTTCAATTATCAAATCTGCATACTCTAATACATCTCTTTCGTAATCTAAATACCCCGACTCTTCATTCTCTTCATCATAATCCCACCATACTGTTACAATTTTCAACTTAGGTAGCTGACTTTTTAAGTTAAGAAAAAATGATTTAGGAATATTTTCTTTTACATGAGTGGGAGTATGTACCAAAAGAACCGGCTTGAATGCCAAAATGCGTGACTCTAGTTCTTCACACCACTTTCCCAATGCTGCAGCCATAAACTCAGTTCCATAAAGCTTAAAAAGTGCTGCAGTCGGATATCTTTGGGATAACTCTGTATATATATTATCTTCGTAAGCTCGGCTAGAAACCAGTACATTTAAACTATAAGAGCCTATATCTTGAGGTGATATTATAGGTAAGTCGTTTAGTTTTTTACCCCAGAGCTTTTCATTCTTATCAGCAATAGCAATAACATTAAGACGACTAATGTACTTCCAATATTGTGTTGTATGAGCCCCAGCACCATAAACTACAACTGGGGCTTGACCAGTTTTAGACAAACAATTGTCTACAGACCGACTTACTAGTTCTTCACTGTCTGCCTCTTGCCAACCAAATGCATAGGTTTCATGTTCACCAAGTAAGCCAGACTGAACCATAGGCTCCCTCACCTCTAATTTTCCTGCTGAGTCTTCGTAAGGCTTTGTTTCAAACAAATGAATGGCAAAAAAGGTTCTTGGACTATTTAGCATTGTTTTAAGTAGTCCTGGTATGTCATGGTAAGACCTGTTTTAAAGTCCACTTCAGGTCGCCATTTAAATTGCTGGCAAAGTGTTTTATCAAGTGATTTATGGGGCATTCCGTCTGGTTTAGAAGAGTCCCACAGGATTTGTCCGGAGTACCCAGTCACAGCAGCAATCATGGAACCTAACTCCTTAATTGAAACGATCTCTCCACCGCATAAGTTAATCGGCTCAACCCCCTCATAATGCTCTAAAAAATACAGCATTCCTTTTGCAGCATCATCCACATATAAAAACTCTCGGGTCGGCTCTCCACTCCCCCATAGCATAACCTCACTTTTTCCATCTAACTTTGCTTTATGAAATCGGTTTATCAAAGCTGGAATTACATGACCTCGTTCATCATTAAAATGATCACCGGGACCATAGAGGCTAGTAGGAACTAGTGTTAAATACTTACGGTCATACTGCCGGGCATAATACTCTGTTAACTTTGTAGCTGCGACCTTAGCAATAGCGTAAGCTTCGTTTGTTGGTTCAAATGGACCGGTTAGTAAGCTTTTCTCTTGAATTGGCTGTTCTGCAAGCCTTGGGTAAAAACAGTTAGAAGCTAGATTAAGAAACCGCTCAACACCTAATTCGGCACTTGAACGTATTAAGTTTGTTGCAATCATTAAGTTATCGTACAAAAACTCAACTGGCTGGGTACGATTGGCCTCAATACCACCAACCATCGCTGCAGCACCAATAATTACATTTGGCTTTGTATCAGCAATAAAGTTTTTTACATCGGACTGGCTTCGCAAATCAAGAGATTCTTTATCTGCTGTGATTATTTCCACATCTAACGTAGAAAGCGCTTTTATAAGCGCTTTTCCAACTAGCCCTTTATGGCCTGCAACAAATACCTTCTTATTGTTTAAATCGAAAATCTTAGACATTGCTATATTTTGTATTTGATATCATATTGTAGCCCTTAACAAGTTCGGAAATACCATCTTCTAAAGAATATTTAGGTAAAAAGCCAGTAGCCTCAACTTTATCGTTAGAAACGATATAGTCACGTTTATCAGGATCTTCTCCTATCGGTGCTTCTAAAAATGTAAACTGCGGCACTTGCTTCTGTATTTTTTGGCAAAGCTCTAGCTTAGATAGATTGGCATCTGAAAGACCTACATTATAGGCTTCACCTTTCATTGTTTCGAAATTTTCTAGTCCGTGAAGAAAGGCCCTAGTTACATCGCGAATATGGATATAATTACGTTTGAAATGAGATTCAAACAGAACAACTGCTTTATCCTTTACTGCGCGATACACAAAATCATTAACTAATAAATCCAAGCGCATTCTCGGAGCAAAACCAAAAACAGTAGCGAGTCTAAAGCTTATTGATGTTTCACGCTCAAGCACTGCTGCTTCAGCTTCAACTTTGGTCTTACCATATAAGCTGATAGGGTTAAGTGGACTTTCCTCTGTGCATAACTTCCCAGACTCACCTATTCCATAACCACTGTTAGTGATAGGCATTAAAATCATTTGCTCTTTACTTAGAAGCTTAGTAAGCGAAATAACTGAATCCCTGTTCGTTGTTATAGTTCCAACTTCATCACGGGAGCACAACGGCGCTCCTACTAGTGCTGCTAGCGGGATAATTACATCATGTTTACTTGCCAGACTAGACATTAAGCTTAAATTTCGACAGTCACCACGAATAACAGAAAAATTAGGGTTCACACAAACAGCGTTGAGAGAGTCTTGCCCAAACATAAAATTATCTAGAACTGTTACTTTATGACCTTTTCGAAGTAATTCAGGGACCATAATAGAACCCAAGTAACCAGCACCACCTGTTACTAAAATATTTAAAGCCATTAGATTACCTCCTTGGCAACATTATCTAATACTTTACGTAATTTAACTAACTCAGCACTTAAGTCAAATGGATGATTACCAACAAAAAAACCATTGTCATGAGCAATATTAGCGTTAACTATCGACGAAGCTTCAGTGTAATCGTAATACTTTATTACATCGTGTCGTAAAAAGTTTCCTCCAGTAATAATTCTAAAACCGATTCCTGCTTCAGTTAGTGCATCAAAAATAGCTGAACGGTCGAACTTCATCTCTGGATTTAAAATTATTGTAAAGCAAAAGCATGAGCTTACACCATTCTCTTTTTGAATAATGAATCTATCATCATTTGCAAATAGCGATTTAAATAATGCGAAATTTTTCCTTCTCGCTTTAGTAAAATCAGGCAGCTTTTTCAATTGCTCAATACCTGCAGCTGCGTTCAACTCAGTTGGCCTTACATTATAGCCAGGTAAAATGAAACGATAAGCTTCGAAAAGATCATCCTCTTTTTTATCGAATAAAAGAGAATCAGCTGGTAGGTCTCTAGTCCAACCATGGGCTCTTAGGCTACGGCAAACTTCATTTAGCTCATCATCATCTGTCAAAATCATTCCGCCTTCCATGGTTGAAATATGATGGGAAAAAAAGAAACTAAATGTATTGAGGTCTCCAAATGTACCAGCTTTTTTACCATTTAACTCCGCATCCATAGACTCACAGTTATCTTCCATAAAGTACAATCCATTTTCATCAGCAACTTCTCGCATAACATCTAGTGCTGCAGGGTTACCTAAAATACTAACCCCTAAAATCATACGTGTATCTTCTGTTATCGCCTCACGCAAAATATCAGGGTCCATATTCAACGTTTCAAGCTCAATATCAATAAACCTAACTTTTAAGCCATATTGTTGTAACGGATGATATGTAGTAGCCCAACTTAAAGCTGGTACTAATACCTCATCTCCTCGTTTAAGGGGGTTGTTTTTTTTAAAAAATAGTGAGGCTACTGATATTAAATTAGCTGATGACCCCGAATTCACCATAATTGCATGTTTCTTTTTATGGTAGCTGGCAAACTGTCGCTCAAATTCTGATACAATTGGGCCCATGGTAAAAAAACCAGAATCGATTACTTTTTGTAGTGCCTCTAACTCTTCTTTTCCCCAGCTAGGTGCAGCTAAATTATATGACATTAAAATGGTCCTTTAAATTGCTTCTGGTATGCCAACTCACATTGAGTATCGCTTGGCTCCCAAGTACTTTCTGGATGGCATAAATTCATAGCTGTTACTGCTATTGATTTAGGCGATGGGTAAAAAGCATTTTCTAGCGATGGAGTTGTTGGACAAGTAGTTGCAGCAAAACCAAGTCGCTTAACCTGTACTTTTCTTGTAATAAGCTCGCTTTCAGCAACCCTAGCAGATATTTCCGCAGAAATTCCACAATTAAGCCAGCCATTATCAACTATTAATAGCTTTCCAGTCTTATTTACCGATTGCTCTATAGTTTTAGAATCTAATGGTGAAATTGTTACAGGGTCAACAATTTCTACACTTACTCCTTGCATTGAGAGTAATTCCGCAGCACGAATTGCCTCAGTAACCATATTGGAAATGGCAACTATAGTGATGTCGGAGCCCTCTTCTATTACCCTAGATTTACCAAATTCGACAGTATATGGTTGCTCTGGAACATAGGACTCAGTACCATAGAGCAACCTATGTTCCATTATGATAACAGGGTTATTATCCCTAACAGCTTGTATTGTTAACCCCTTAGCATCATAAGCATTAGATGGGGCCACTACTTTCAGTCCAGGAACATGCGCAAACATTGCGTGAAGTCCCTGTGAGTGCTGGGCTCCCTGCCCCCAAGATTTACCAATCATAGTTCTCACTACTAGAGGAACTTGAACCGTACCACCGTACATATAGTGACTTTTTGCTGCAATATTAACTAACTGATTCATACACAACATCATAAAGTCCATACGTATATGGACGTGAATAGGACGTTGCCCAGCCATTGCAGCTCCAATTGCAACGCCTGTCATGGCATCTTCAGATAAAGGAGTGGTAAATACTCGCTCTGTTCCAAACTTATCAACCAATCCAAGTGTTGAGCCTTGTATTCCTTTATGATCGTCTACATCTAGACCCATCATAAATACGCGTTGATCTTCAAGCATCGCCTGCTCAGCACCTTCATTAAGTGCTTCGTAATATTTTAATAGGCGAGTGTTATTTAGCGTAGACATAATCGTACAGCTCCGTAGGATCAGGAAATGGGCTTTGTTCTGCAAACTCTAAAGCTTCTTTAATTTTGGTCTCAATTTTTCTATCGATACTATCACGCAGCTCTGGTGTTAGAGTTTGGCCTAGAGTTATCAAAACATCATTTTCCCGCCACTGCTTAGCATCTTCTGAAGTTCTATAGCCTTGGTCATAGTCTTCATTCGGTCCAACATGCTCACTCCAACGATGAGTAAAGCACTCTATGAAAGAAGGTCCTGACCCCTTTCGCATTTGCTCGATCTGTGCTCCAACATATTCATGTATTGCTAATATATCTGGTTTGGTAAACTGTTTAGATGGAATTCCGTATGTACTTACTCGTTCGGCTAAATAGGGCGTCGCCCATCGCTTTTCTATTGGTTCATGGATCGCTAATTGATTATTTTCACATACAAATAAGATTGGAAGTTTGTGTAATGCAGCAAAGTTGATACTTTCACTGAAACAACCTTCTTCAGTTGCACCATCGCCCATAAAAACAACTACCACATCTGGTGATTTTTTTTGCTTAATAGCCAAGGCATAACCTACAGCAACAGGAATTCCAGTACCAACAACAGCTGACATACCAATAATACCTTGTTGGGAGTCAACTAAGTGCATGGAACCAGCTCTTCCTTTTGCACACCCCGTTACCTTCCCATATAGTTCTGCCATCATCGCGTTTAAGTTTCCACCTTTCGCAAGATAAACGCCATGCCCCCTATAAGTACCGCATGCATAATCTGATTCCTTGAGGTGATCTATTACAGCAGAACATATGAACTCTTGACCGATCGCCAAATGCACAGGGCTCTTAATCTTGTCGCTCGGATATACTTCAGCTATCGCTTCTTCTACTTTTCTAATATAAGCCAAATCATAGTAAAGTCTGGCATTTACATCTGGATAACGCACCATAGCATTTCTCTAAAATTAAATAATTTAAATCGTTTAGTATAGTTCCCAATCACACTTATCAAGCAGATGTCTTTCACAGTGGCTTTTCATATCTTTTAAATAACTAACCCATAAACCATTAAGACGAGAATAAATGATTAGAGAGCTACTTTCATCAAATTTAAACAAATATGTCACCATTGGACAATGGTAGTACAACAAAGATCCTTTGATTATATGAAAAATATGACTTTTCAACGTTTTCTTATATGTATACAAATATCTTTGCTGTCTTTTAAGAATATTAGAGGCATCCTCGATACTCTTCGGAATTTCGCTAGCAATACTAATCAAATGCTCAAACACTTCATCGATCTCATTTTTATTCAAAGAATCAGAATTTACCCCTTTGAAATCAACTGCTGTAAATAAATTCTTTATGGCTTCGATTGTTACCTTTTTATCAATAGAATCTAAATCTATCAGATCCTCAACTTTTACTGGAATTGCCCCTTCAATATAAGCTCCACTACCAACATTATAAATATTTGAGGAGCTTAACTCGATTAATCTCTCTAATTGATTATTTGAAACTTTGTAAAGATGGTTAGTTAAAACCTTACCACCAAGATTCCCCTTTAAATAACCATCATTTTTTTTACTCGCATTATACCTATACTTTTGACCTGAATTATCATTATAAATACTGAAAATTGAATGCGATTTACCATTATTACTTTTACCGTTATCAACCCCCATTAAATAGATGTTTTTAAAACCAAAATGAATTGCAAATGACAAACCTGTATTTGCTACCAAAGGGTTTGAATAGGAGGTGGGTATTATTTTTTGATAACCATTTAACATTAATTGGCTGTTAATAAAGTCAGTTCCGGCTTCGTTTCCTTTCAGAGCTAAGCCTGACCAATTGTACAACCCTGTGGTATCAGGATAGACTGTATTTACAGACATCAGGTTAATATTGTTTAATTCAGACTTTGAAGCCATATCTAGTACAGCCTGGTAATTCCTGTAGGGTCTTTCAACTAAAATATGAAAATCAACCTTTACCCCCATTCTTAATAAAGATGTGAGCGCAGTTCCGCATGCAAAAATAATCGCATTATCTTGGTTTTTAATTAAAAAGTCTTTTACTTCATCAAGAGAAGGACCATTTCCAACAATTAAAACGGGGGTATCGCTAAGCGCTAATGCAAGTCTGTTTTTGGGTGAATATAGAGAAGTGCCATTCTTCAAATGATAAAAAGAATGCGAAAGCCCAGTTATTGCATCATTGTAAAAGCCATGACCGAACTGAAACTGAAAATAATCCTCAAAGAACTTTGTAATTACAGAGTTTAGTTCAGGCATTGGTGTATGCTGATAACAGAAACTTCTCACAATAGAAAATGCACCAATATCTTCAGATATTGTTTTTAAATCATTAACAATAGTTTCAGAAGTAGCGCCTAAAAGTAAAAACAAACAACTACCATCATTGTCTAATTTATTTATGATTTCATACCAGTCAGTACAATATAAACTTGCAAAAAAAACCTCAAAATCTGGCTCAATAACAAAAACATAATCAAAATCGGTTTTACTAAGTAATATTGGAAGGTGGTAACCTAAACCAATTCCAAATATCATTGCTGTAGGAAATCTGCTGGGTAACCCTTGTAAAGCTTCAAAACTCCCATCCTCTTCAATACTCCCTATTTCTTTGCCCAACTTTCTCATAAACTCAATGTGTAGCCGTGTATCCCTCATATCTTTAGGGTAATGAGAATATGATGTTAAAGTAAACGTTGGAGATTCTATAGATTTAGTCACTTGAACCTTAGCTTGCTCTAATGGTGAATCAGAATAAATGGGAGTTGATTCGCCCTTGCAAATAAAATTACCAAACCCAGTTTTAGTAACATGAATGCAGAAGTCTTCACGAGGTTGATAATTCTCAATAGCACGTGCTATGTTAGGGTAAAACTTTTCAAAGGCTATGAAGTTATTTTGAAAACGTTCATTAGCGTCAACTGCAAACTTCTGCTCTCTAATTTGCTGTTCTTGAGCTTGATTTAGTTTTTGTTCAAGCTCAGTAAATTGAGCTTTTAAATCATCAGGTAAGGTCATAGATAGCCTATTTTAGTTGGTTATATAGCCCAACTTTCTTTTTATTTTGTACAAGCTTTGAGAGCTCGCTCTTACTATTTTCTTTTGCTTGACTCAGGGTAATACAAAATTTATTGAGACGCTCATCAAGTATAATGAGAGTATGCTGTTCAGCTTCACTCAAAGACTTTGGACTTTCAAAAATTTTTTTTAAACAAAGCATTAATTCTAGCGCTTTAGATTTAGCATCATCAATACTCATTGAATTAAAATTTTGTTCCAACACATCTAAAATTGCTTTTGCTTGCTCAATTTTAGCTTGCATGGGCGCTATTTTCAGAAAAAGTTTGATTACGAGTTTCAACAGGGATCGCATCCCAGGCTGATTTGATTTCTTTCAATAAACCAGAAACTTCGTCAATAATCGAAGTGTCATTTTTAATACTTGCATCTAACAAACGGTCGATCATATATGAGTATAAAGCATATAGGTTCTCTGTAACCTCACCACCCACTTCAAAATCTAAACAACCACGAAGAGCCTCTAAGATTGCAGATGCTTTTGATAAATGTTCACTTTTGACTTCAAGGTGCCTTTTTTCAATTGCCACTTTCGCCAGCACCATCTTTTCAATAGCGCCAGCCATTAGCATTTGAATGATTTCGTAACGGTCAGCACCTGCAATGCGAGTTTTAAGTGCTTCTTTTTGATAATTTTTAACTTTTGCGTTGTACATGGTTCACCTATATGCCTAAACAAAGAGAAAAATAACTTTTATGATGATGACTTAGTAAATCCTGGAAGACTAGATAGTTGTGCACTTAAGTAAGTTTGTGTTGACTGCATTTGCGCTAACAACACATCTAAGCCTGCATATTGCTGGCGAAGCCTTACTTCTAACTCTTCCATTCTATATTCATGATTAATAACATCATCTTCTAGGTCATCAAGTTGAGAATTTAAGTTAGTTTCTCGTTGATTCATGATTCCTTTAGAGTCTAAATAATTGTCAAAAAGAGACTCTAATTGTTTTGCTATCCCATTTTCACCTGCAAAAGCCTTGCCAATATCATCATAATTTTCATCCATTGCTTCATTTAAGCTACGGACTAGGCTAGATTTTTCCAAGTAACCATCTTTATCAACACCTAAACCAATATCAAAGATACTTGAAAAAGGACCTGCATCCGTAATAGGTGTTGAAAGAGCATTAATTAATTGAGAATCGAATGAACGAATAGTCGAATCAGCATTTAAAGGCTTACCTACACGCGTTTGCAAGCCAATTTGACCTATTAGGTTATTATAGTTCGCGATAAACTCATCAACTAGCTTAGTAACACTTTCAGTGTCTACGTTTACAGATAACTTCGCTGTTTCACCGTCAACACTTTGTCGCTTTGCAACAATTGTCATGTCTTGTACAGCATCTTTAAATGTATTGGTATCATTAACAATTGAAATACCATCAACTTTGATTTCTGCACTTTTAGCTTCATCATCAGCAGCAATAGCAATACCGCCTGCAGTAACACCATCGTTAGCAAGTGTTGAAACATTATCAAGTTCAGCAGTATCGTTGGTAATAACTAAATCATTACCTGCACCTGATACATTTGATGTGAGAACAAGTTTAGACTCCGTGCCCGTATTAATGATGTTTGCAGTTACACCGAAGTTCTCATCTGAATCATTAATAGCATCACGTAAATCCGCTAAGGTCGCACCTGCATCAAGCGTTAAATCAAAGCTCTCATCACCAGCAGCAAAATATAAAGTACCGCCAGAAGCTGTAACAACATCGTCTGTTGAAGTAAATAGACCAGCATTTGAGGTAGCACGACTACCCTGAGCAAGCTCAATCACTTCAATATTAAAATCCCCAGGCGAGATATCTGAAGTTGGTGTTACAGATATGAGGTCACCATCATCACTAGTCGGTTGCTTAATATTTGCAATACGCTTGTTAAAATTATCAATATCAGCAAGCTTTTCGATAGTATCCTGAAGCTTTGACATAGCTGATTTAACTTCGCCCAACGAAGATAGTTCAACCTTCAGGGACTCTTCTTTTTCTGCAAAAGCTTGTAGTTTAGGGGTATTCTCAGCTGATAATGTTGCACTGATGATGCTTTCCAGATCAAGCCCAGAACCAACCCCAGCAGATGTAATTAATGCCATTGTAATACTCCTAAAAAACTGTATTGCTACGCTGTTCTATCGAACAACAAACCTTTATTGCTTAATTTATCGGCAAATTCTTCTAAAGCTTTAGCTACTTCGCGAAATTCTTCTGTTGGAATCTCTCGAATTACTTCATCATTTTCTTTATCAAGAACTTTGATAATGGGTGGATCACCTTTTTCATCAAATTCAAAAATTAAATTTGTTGATGTAACTGGGATATAACTATTAAGCTTTTCTAAGTTTTGTTTTACTTCGGCAATTAGAACTTTTTTGTCTTTTTGCTCATTTTGTTTAGAAACCAGCTCAATATCCACCGCCTCCCTTCCAGCAAGTTCTGTGCCTTTATTTGCTTTAATATCATCGATTTCAGCTTTTAAATTTGCAGAATTTCCACTGGTAGTAAGGTTATCATTAGACCTTTGTGTTGAATTAAGATCTATCATAGTAACACCTCTTAATATCTTACTCGTTAAGTATAAGCCACTTCAGAGCAAATTTCCTGAGTCTGAAGTGACTTATAAAACAAATATTAGCCTAGTAGTGAAAGTGCTACTTGAGGACGTTGATTTGCTTGGCTTAAGATTGATTGGCTAGCTTGTTGTAAGATTTGCATCTTCGTTAAGTTAGCTGTTTCTTGGGCAAAGTCTGTATCTTGGATACGTGATTTCGCAGCGCTTAAATTTTCTGCCACGTTACTTTGATTTCGAATAGTGGATTGGAAACGGTTTTGTACCGCACCTAGTTCTGCTCGCTTTTTATCTACGACCGCAATCATTGCATCCATACCTGCAAGAATAAACTGTGCATTGGCTTGTGTAGAGACACTAATAGTGTCAGCATCAAACCTTGCAGCAAAACTATCTGTTCCAGTAGCTATTGCTACGCCTGAAATATCTGACACGCCTGCAGCTAAAGTTGTTAACCCCTTATCAGCTGTTGCACTTGCAACACTTGCAATACCTGAAAGAGTAAATCCACCTTGAGCAGCTAAGCTTCTATTTTGAGTATCTTCAGATGTGTTCCCTACAGTTTTCATGCTGAAACCTATAGTTTGAACGGCATCTGCACCAACTTGAAAGCTAGCATCATAAGTACCATCAAGAAGGTTTTGCCCACCGAAAGTTGTATCTTCAGCTACACGATTTACTTCCTCAGAAAGAGAGCGAATCTCTTCTTGAAGTGCTAAACGGTCCTCATCTGTATTTGAACCATTTGAAGCTTGTTGTGCAAGAGTACGAATACGCTGGAACATCGATGTTACCTCATCTAGCGCACCTTCAGCTGTTTGCGCTAAAGAAATACCGTCGTTCGCATTTCGGTTACCTTGCGTTAAACCATTAACTTGACTTGTTAAACGGTTAGCGATCTGCATACCAGCAGCGTCATCTTTTGCACTGTTAATGCGTAAACCTGATGATAGACGCTTGAATGAAGTGTCCAGTGAATTACCAGAATTCATTAACTGGCGTTGTGCGTTCAAAGAACTCACATTTGTGTTTACATATAAAGCCATATTAGCCTCCGCTTTATCATTTTATAGCTAAACAGCGGGATACCCCTACCCAGCTACTTAACCGACTTAGAGTCCTAGATTTATAGTTCTCTAACTCAGTTATCGTCCGATAAAGCGAAAGCTTTAGCTTTATTTGTAAATTTTTTAACTAATTATTAAATTTTAACCTTGTAGTAAGCTTAAAGCCGCTTGAGGTCGTTGATTTGCTTGACCTAAAATTGTTTGGCTTGCTTGTTGTAAAATTTGGTTCTTTGTTAGTGCTGCCGTTTCTGCTGCAAAGTCAGCATCTTTAATTCGTGATTTTGCAGCACTTAAGTTTTCAGAAATATTCGCTTGGTTTCGAATAGTAGATTGAAAGCGGTTTTGCACCGCTCCAAGTTCTGCTCGCTTTTTATCTACGACGGCAATCATTGCATCCATACCGGCTAACACAAACTGCGCATTTGCTTGTGTAGATACACTAATTGTGTCAGCATCAAACCTTGCTGCAAAGCTATCTGTTCCAGTAGCTATAGCTACGCCTGAAATATCTGACACCCCTGCAGCTAATGATGTTAATCCATTATCAGCTGTTGCACTTGCAACACTTGCAATACCTGAAAGAGTAAAGCCACCTTGAGCGGCTAAGCTTCTATTTTGAGTATCTTCAGCCGTATTACCAACAGATTGCATACTAAATCCAATTGTTTGCACTGCATCAGCTCCTACTTGAAAGCTAGCAGAATAACTACCATCAAGTAAGTTCTGACCACCAAACGTTGTATCTGAAGCAATTCGGTTTACTTCTGCTGATAACTGACGAATTTCTTCTTGGATAGCTAAACGATCTTCATCTGTATTCGAACCATTCGCAGCTTGCTGCGAAAGCGTTCTAATCCTTTGAAATGAACTAGTAATTTCCTCTAGGGCACCTTCTGCCGTTTGCGCAAGTGATATACCATCATTCGCATTTCGGTTACCCTGATTTAGACCAAGAATTTGTGATTGTAAGCGGTCAGAAATTTGCAAACCGGCAGCATCATCAGCCGCACTGTTGATGCGTAGGCCTGATGAAAGACGCTTAAACGAGGTATCTAAATCACCACCTGTTCTATCTAGTTGTCTTTGTGCGTTTAGTGCACTCACGTTAGTATTTACATATAAAGCCATAATAAACTCTCTTCTTATCTGTCAAAGTTAAGTCACTTTAAAAGTGTTTTGACAAAGTGGCTTACTAGGCGGCAATTCTAAGTTGCCTAAGGCAAAAAGCTGCCACTTTGCGTGTTAGTTAGTTAACTTGAATTAAATAGAGCAATAAATAGGCCAACTATTGATAAAATAGTAACAGAATGAAAAAAGGCTCCTAAAAGGAGCCTTGAAAGAGATAAGTTGAGAGTGGGTTAAATCAACACAAACTATGGCACAGTCTGTGCTTAGTATTTTATGTTCTTACAAATGTTAGAACACTACTGTCAGGATTTTGAGCGCCTCCGCTTTATAATCCGATCTTAGCGCCTTTGTTAATACCCCATTAGACAAAGGCGCTTTTCTTTTGAGTCAAAGTTTTGACTTCACTTCAACTCAAGTTACCAACTATTAACCTAGTAAGCTTAATGCCGCTTGAGGACGTTGGTTTGCTTGGCTTAAGATTGTTTGGCTAGCTTGTTGTAAAATTTGCATCTTAGTTAAGTTAGCTGTTTCTTGAGCGAAGTCAGTATCTTTGATACGTGATTTAGCAGCACTTAGGTTCTCAGCAATATTCGATTGGTTACGAATTGTTGATTGGAAACGGTTTTGTACCGCACCTAACTCAGCTCGTTTTTTATCAACTACAGCAATCATTGCATCCATACCGGCTAACACAAACTGCGCATTTGCTTGTGTAGATACACTAATTGTGTCAGCATCAAACCTTGCTGCAAAACTGTCTGTTCCAGTAGCTATTGCTACGCCTGAAATATCTGACACGCCTGCAGCTAATGTTGTTAACCCCTTATCAGCTGTTGCACTTGCAACGCTTGCAATACCTGAAAGAGTGAAGCCACCTTGTGCAGCTAAGCTTCTATTCTGAGTATCTTCAGCTGTATTACCAACAGTTTTCATACTGAAGCCGATCGTTTGCACAGCATCTGCACCAACTTGGAAGCTAGCTTCATAAGAGCCATCTAATAAGTTTTGTCCACCAAACGTTGTATCTTTAGCAACACGATTTACTTCTGCAGATAATGAGCGAATCTCTTCTTGAATCGCTAAACGATCTTCATCTGTGTTTGATCCGTTTGCAGCTTGTTGCGCTAGCGTACGTACACGTTGGAACATTGCAGTAACTTCGTCTAGTGCACCTTCAGCTGTTTGCGCTAAAGAGATACCATCATTCGCGTTTCGGTTACCTTGGTTAAGACCGTTGATTTGTGATGTTAAACGGTCTGAAATTTGTAGACCTGCCGCATCGTCAGCTGCGCTGTTGATTCTCATACCTGATGATAAACGCTTGAATGAAGTATCAAGTGAGTTACCAGAATTCATTAATTGTCTTTGTGCGTTTAATGAACTAACATTTGTATTTACATAAAGTGCCATGATATTTCTCCCGAAGTAAACTTATCATTTACTCTCAAACTTACTCTAATTAAGCGGTAACTGTTATTTGCTACGCTGCTTGGTTAATTAAGTTATCGGTCCGGTCAAAAAATCCTTTAGCGAATTTTTAAACAATTTTTCATTTTTTATTTAAACCGTTGTATTTAAATGAAAATTAATTTTAAAAATCTTTATCAATCATTTTAGAGTAGCTAAAAAATAGTTTTAGATATGTATTGTAGACGTTTAAAACTTTATAAATATTTCGCTCAAAAGGCTCTTTGGTAGGTAATTTAAAGCAGGTTTTAAAGGTTAAGCCCAAAAAATGAGCTTAACCTAGATTAATTATAGATAATCAAACAAAGAAAGATTGGCTAAACGACCGAATGTGGCCTGCGATGCCTGCAGTGCAGTCTCTTGTTTAGTAAGCTCTGTAATTGCTTCAGCCATATCAAGCTCAACTAACTCGGCTTTTGCAGCTTTGTTGTTTATATCAAGATCGCTATTAGACTCTTCAATTTTCTTTGCTGTGTTTAAACGGCCACCTAAACCGGCTTGAACCAGAGATACTTGGTTTTTAGCATTATTTAGCTGTACAACAGCATCGGCGAGCACCTGATCAAACTCTTCTTGCGTTAAGTTCGGCGCTGTCAGGCCAGCAATTAAATCATCTAAGGTATTAAGGGCATTCTCTTTTTGTGGTGCTTCTAGGTCTACATCAACTTGCCCGTTAGCAACAGGGTCAATAGTTACTTGCATTCCTTTAAAATTAATTTTGCCTTCATCAAAGCTACCGCTGCCAATTGTTACACCCGCTTGCTGTACCACGTAAGTATTTGGTGTACCTGTGGTGGTAATAAAGCTTAATGTATTTGCATTCGCTGCTGCAGCCGGATCAGCATTGTAGTTAGATTTATGGAAGCTATCAAAATCGCCCTGCTCTGTGACATAAATTTTAGAACTTGTGATACCACCTGACACAGTACCGTCATTTGACGCTACATTTAAACGGGCATTTACTTTTTCGAACGTATCAAAACCATTATCACTCGACTTTATTTCTACACCTTCGGCCACTTTAATTTTGTGCTGACCTTGGTCACCACCGTATTCGTAACGACCTGATGCACTGTCATAGCTATAAGTAGGCGTATTATCTTGGTAACCAGAAAAGATATATTTTCCGTCTTCGGTTTTTGCATTCATTAAATCAAGCACCGTGCTTTGCAATGCTTTAACTTCTTCAGCAATACCTTCACGGTCGATATCACTGTAAGCACCATTACCTGCTTGAATAGATAATGTATAAGCAGATTCAAGTGCGCCTTTGATGTTTTGCAGCACACTTTCTTCCGTCGTTAAACGACTATTCAGCATAGTGATATTTTTTGTGAACTGTTCATTACCTTGAATGCGGTCACTATAAAGTAACGCACGTGCAGTTGCTGAAGGATCATCCGCAGCAGTTAAAACGCGCTTTTGGGTATTAACCTGCTCTTGTGCTTTATTAACATTTTGCTGTGAGTTAAGAATAGAATTAAGGTTATTCTTATACATCATATTATTTGAAATACGCATAATTACCTCGCCGCACTTAATAAGGTGTCAAAAATAGTACGTGCTGTTGCAAGTACCTGCGCTGATGCCGCATAAGACTGCTGAAAACGAAGCAGGTTTGCCGCTTCTTCATCAAGGTTTACACCAGATAATGACTCGTACCAAGCTTCAGATTGATCAGCCAATGCGGTAAAGGCCGCACCATTGGTTTGTGCTTGGCTCGTAACAACACCAATATCAGTGACAATGCCAGAGTATGCTTGGTTGAATGTTTTATGATTATCAGCGGTGCTGCTTGCTTCAACATTTTGACGCACTAAGTCGCCAGTTTGTAAGCCTGCCAGTAATAAACCATTACGATTATCATCAAAACCACCTGTGTTAAATTCAAGCGTAAAAGTATCGCCGGTAGCAGGTGTGCCTTCTATATTAAAGTCAAAACCGTAGCTATCATATGGCGCCCCTGCTTGCGCAAGAATATTCTCTGCCGGAGGTGTGATTGTAAAGGTGCTAGTACCGTTACCATCTGTGATTTGATACTCGTTAGCATTCGCCGTTTTTACTAATGTTATATCGCTATTAGCCAAACTAGGTGGGGGCCCCACTGTAATACCCGTCGAGTTTGCTATGTCAGTAACCGTACCCGGCGAAATATTGGCGTCACCGGTATTGTTTATATCATTTTGAGTACGTATGGGCGAAGCAAGCGCTAAGTCTTCAGGACGCTCAGTTGCAAGCTCTAACGTTGTTGCTGCTTGTGAGTTAAGCTTCACCATAAATTGGTCACCGGCATTTGCTGTGCTTGATACATTAAGCTGTAAACCAAACGCTTCACCGCCTGTGATGGTTGATGAATCAATCACCCCTGCCGTCACATTCGCTGTTGACGCTGTGCCAATTGGCTCACCTTTATTATCAATAGCTTGAATTTCGACAGTGGTAGCACTGGTATAGGTGATAATAAAATCACTTGCTGGCAATTCGCTGCCTTTACCTGGTTCAACCGTTGCCGTCATGGTTGATGAACCGGTATTGGCTTGGTAGCTAAATGCATCAACGGTTGGAATAGCAAAAATATCGCCACCAATTTCACCATTGGCGTCCATACCTAGGCGGTTTTGCTGATTGAATGCATCTGCCAGCGCTAAGCCCATTTGACCAAGTTGATTCTGGGCAGGGACTAAAATGTCATCACGAAAAGCAAGCAGCCCACCAATTTTGCCTTTTAATTTACTTACATCAACTTCAAGCGGCACGGCTTTGCCACCATTGACGTCGAGCTTTAACTCTTTAAAGTTTGGATCGGGGTCGCCACTAAATGAAAACAGGTTAAATGTACCGCTTTGCATAACAAGTGCTTGACCTGAGCCTAAATACACTTGTTTTTCGCCGTTATTACCATCAAGTGTTTCAATATATATCAACTCTGATAAATCACGAATTGCTTTATCACGCTCATTGTATAAACCACTAGAGACTGACTCACGATCAGTACCATGAACCGCCGCAATTTTAGTATTCAAATCACTAATATTTTGGATAAGGTTATTCGCCTCATCTGAGAAGATTTCTAATTGTTCATTCACAACCGCTTTTTGATCAACCACGATGCTCGATAACCTATCCATCTGATCAATCAAGTTCTGTGCATCAGTCATTACTAGTGAACGAGCGACTCTTGATGAAGGCTGATTTAAGCTTTCTTGTACGTTGTTAAAAAACGAGTTGATACTGGTCGATAAACTGTTTGATTCTTCTGAAAACAGGCTATCGACTCGGCTTGCTTCAGTTACAAACTGATCAAAGAATGCCTTATTTGAGGTATCACGATTTAATTGCTTTTGGGCAAACTCATTTAACAAGCGATACGTTTCGCCACGACCCACTTGGTTGTCGATCATGGTTGTGAACTCAGTGCGTTCACGCACATAGCCTTCAGTATTCACATTCGCTATGTTTTTACTGGTGGTTTGTAAAAGCTCAGAATTCGCTCTTACACCGGCATTAGCAATGTCATATAAGCTAAATGACATGAGGGTTTACTCCTTAACGTACCAATGAAGCAGCGACACTTTGAAGCTCAACACGCTTCAGCACCTGCTTTATTTTATCGGCATAATTTGGATCAGTTGCATAGCCTGCTTTTTGTAACGAATCTAAAAAGGCAGCAGGTTCTGCAGTGTTTTTTAGTGCTTCTTCGTAACGTGGGTTTTCATTTAAGAAGTCAACGAAGTCATTCACACTGTCTTTAATTGATTGATATGCGCGGAAACTTGCTTGTTTTTTAACAGGCACGCCTTGTTCAAACTCAAGGGTAAGCTTACTTGCTTTATCACCTTGCCAACGCTGATCTGATTTAATATTGAATAAGTTGTTACTGCTTGTACCATCCGCTTTGCTGATGATGTGTTTACCCCAACCCGTTTCAAGTGCGGCTTGAGCAACCATAACCGCCGGATTCAGGCCAATCTTTTGTGCAGCATTTTTGGCATGTTCCCAGATAGAACTAATAAACGATTCAGCATCGTCAAAACGATTATTAGCCTGCTCATTTAGCTCAGTATCTGTAACCGATTTAGTTTGAGCATTAGCATCATCTTGCCCTCTTGCTCGTTTATCACTATCAAACTCAGTCGTCGTTCTTAGTACTGAGCCTGGGGTAAACTGTTTACCGTCTGGTGATAACTGCTGAACGATTAAATCAGCTAAGCCTAGCGAGCCATTCGACGACAACTCGACTGAAAGCTGTTGGTCATGCATTTCTTCAAAGAACTTCACGCCACTTGAATTAAATGGGCTATCTTTATCTTCGAATGCCTCATTGGCTTTACGCATACTTTTAAGCAGCATTTGCGTAAAGATAGATTCGAATTGTGCCGCCGCTTTTTTCAGCGCCTCTTTTGACGCATCGCTAGAGGCATCACTTTTCAGGGCACTTTGACGTAGTGAGTCTAAGTTACCTAAATCAAAAAAGTTTTGCTTGTCGAGATGATTAGTATCCATCAGCTTTTTGACACAATAGTTAATAATGCAAATTAAAATGCAAAAATTGCGCCAATAAAAATCTTTAGAAATGAATAGCTAATAAATGATATTGGTTTTGACTAACTTTAAAACAATAGTTTTAGCTAATGCTTGAAGAGTGAAAGATATAAAAAGTGCTAAAAGATATGAAAACAAAAAACGCGCCCTAGAGCGCGTTTTAATTTAAATGATAACCAGTTGCCCGTTTATCGCCCCCGCTTCTTTTAAAGCTTCAAGTATTGCCATTAAGTCACCCGGTGCAGCCCCAACCTCATTGATTGCGCGTACGAGATCATCAAGATTAACACCTGGATTAAATACAAAAGCACGTGAGTCATCTTCATTCACATCAATAATGCTTTGATTGGTAACTGTGGTTTCACCCTCACTTAACGCATTTGGCTGCGATACATTTTGCTGCTCAGCGATCGTCACCGTTAATCCACCATGCGTAATAGCCGCAGGCTGTAGCTTCACGTTTTTGCCAATCACAATGGTACCGGTACGAGAGTTAACAATAATTTTCGCTGCTGTGTCTGCAGGTTTAAACTCTAAGTTTTCAAGAGTAGACAAATAAGCAACACGTTGAGACGCATCTCGCGGTGCTAACACGCGTACTGAGGCTGCATCGATTGCCTGGGCACTATCAGGGCCCACTAAATCGTTAATGGTTTGCTCTAAGCGCTTTGCTGTTGTGAAATCTGGACGATTTAAATTAAAAGTAATGTAATCGCCTTGCATAAACGGGCTTTTAATAGCACGTTCTACAATTGCACCATTTGGAATACGACCTACTGTTGGTGTGTTAATAATAACTCGGCTACCATCAGCACCTTCAGCACCTAGACCGCCCACAACTAAGCTGCCTTGTGCAATCGCATAAGTATTGCCATCAACCCCTTTTAAGAAGGTTTGTAATAAAGTACCGCCACGTAAACTGCCCGCACTACCTATAGACGAAACCGTAACATCAATAGTTTGCCCAGGCTTTCTAAACGCTGGAAGCTCGGCGTGCACAGCCACCGCTGCGACATTCTTTATTTTGGGTTTTAAGCTATCAGGTAAAGTGATACCAAAGCCATTTAGCATGGCTTTAAAACTTTGTTGTGTGAACCGGCTTTGCTCACCTGTGCCTGGCAAACCAACAACAAGGCCATAGCCTACCAACTGGTTAGAGCGTACACCCTCAACCATAGACACATCTTTAACTCGCTCAGCTTGAGCAGAAAACTGCAGGCTGATTAAGCAAAGAGCAATAATGTATTTAAACCCATTCATGACTTTGTTCCTCTAAAATGGGAAAAGCGAACTGCTAAAGAATCGAGAAAGCCAGCCAGCACTTTGTGTTTCTTGCATTTGCCCTTTACCAGAATATTGTATACGTGCATTCGCTATACGGTTTGACGTGACTGTATTACTTGCTGAGACATCTTCTGGACGAACTAACCCTTCCAAACGAATAAACTCTTCACCGGTATTTAACGTGAGCCACTTTTCACCACGGATCACTAAGTTTCCATTAGGTAAAACGCGCATCACATTGACAGAGATATCACCAAATAGACTATTCGATTGATTCGACTTTGAGTCACCTTTAAATGATGACCCTGAACCAATGCCAAATTGAATGCTGTCACCACCAATGTTAACCGGATTACCACCTAACCCAATTACAGGGTCTAAGTTAGCATCTGTTTCTTTATCGGTTTCGGTTTTTGCTGCTTTGGTTGCTTGCGTTGACTCTTGCAATTTAACAGTGATGATATCGCCAGCACGCAGTGCCTTTTTATCAGAGTACAAATCGTTTGATGTATAGCTATCAAACAACGATCCTGTTGGCACCATTTGTTCTGTTGTAGGCTCTGGGTACATAGGCGCATAGTAAGGGTCATCCTGAACCACATGATGATTTTGCGTTGTTATACAACCACCCAGCATAAATGCTGCTGATGTGACTAAGATAAGATTACGCATGCTGCCTCCTACGACTTATAACTGTTGATTGATGTAACTAAGCATTTCATCCACTGCTGAAATCACTTTTGAATTCATTTCATAAATTCGTTGCGTTTCAATCAGATTAACCAGCTCTTCAGTTACATTTACATTTGACGTTTCAAGCGAACCTTGTACCACAGTACCTAAACCATCAATCCCCGGATTACCTTGCACTGGTGCGCCACTTACAGCTGTTTCTGTGTATAAGTTTTGCCCCATTGGCTCAAGACCCGATGGATTGATGAAGTCTGTTATAGTGAGCTGACCAATTACCACATTTTCTGCCTGACCTGCTACACGAACAGATACTTCGCCATCTTGTGACACCGTAATTGATTGCGCATCATTTGGCACATTCATTTCAGGTTGCAACGGGAAACCCGCACCTGAAGTTACGATACGACCGTCTTCATCTGTCGTAAATTGACCATTACGTGAGTAAGCAATATTGCCGTCAGGTAACTGTACTTCAAAAAAACCTGGTCCTGAAATCATCCAGTCCAGTGAGTTTTCGGTCGTTAACATATTACCTTGCGAAAAGTTCTTTTGGTTTGCTACAACCTTAGCACCGGCACCAAGCATTAAACCTGATGGCATTTCAGTATCTTGAGACGAACGACCACCTGGTTGATTAATGTTTTGATATAGTAAATCTTCAAATACGGCGCGGCTTTTTTTGTAACCGACCGTGCTGGCATTCGCGAGATTATTTGAGATCACCGAAATATCGGTTTGCTGGGCGTCAAGCCCGGTTTTACTGATCCACAATGCTGGATTCATAACTCTACCCTCTCAGTCATCTTAAACAATGCGTAACAGCTGATCTTGACGCTCATCAAGCTCTTCGGCTGTTTTCATCAATTTAACTTGTAATTCAAATTGGCGTTGGTTGCTGATCATGTCGACCATTTCATGGACTGGATTAACGTTCGACATTTCAAGCGTACCTGACAGTACTTTTACATTGGGTGAAATATCACAGAACCCACAAAGATCATTGACCAACATATCTTCTTTTGGTCTAAATAAACCGTCATTACCTTTTTCAAGCTGAGTGTTATCAGCTTCGATCACTTTTAAGCGGTCAACCACTTCTAAAAAGTTGGCAGGCGCACCTTGCGGGCGCACTTGGATCGCGCCATCTTCGCTAAACTCAACCTTCTCAATTGGCAAAGGCAAGATAATAGGCCCGCCCTCGCCAATAACTTGACGGCCATGGCTGGTGATCAATGCGCCGTCAGGTGTGATGTTTAGTGTGCCTGTTTTGGTATAAGCTTCGTTACCTGATGCATCTTGCACACTGAGCCAACCACGGTCGCTCATGGCAATATCAAGCTCTCGGCCTGTCTCAACGAATCCACCCGACTCCATATTTGAACCAGGACGCTCTTGCATCGCAAACACACGTGATGGCAAGCCTTCACCAAAAGCCTGCATGGAACGCGCTTGTGCAAAATCAGCTTTAAAGCCAGTGGTGTTAGCATTAGCAAGGTTGTTAGCCTTTAACTCAAGACCACGCAAGCTTTGCTTGGCACCAGACATGGCAATGTAGACCATTTTGTCCATAACATTGACTCACTAAAAATACGATAACTAAAGAAATGCAATAAAAGTGCCAAAGTAAAATTGACGCATAAACAGGATGGTAAAAATGAAAAAAGGCTGCCAATTGAGGGAGCAGCCTTCGTGTCGGATTAAGCTCAGAGCCGTTAAGGTTAACGGATCTGTAGGATGTTTTGTTGTAGTGTTGAGTTAACTTCTAATGCACGTGAATTTGCTTGGAAATTACGTTGTGCACTGATCAAATCAACAAGTTCACTTGTTAAGTTAACGTTTGACTGCTCAAGAGCTGATGAGTTAATTGAACCTAATGTACCTGAACCTGGTTCACCGGCAATTGGCTCACCAGAGGTTAAGCTTTTCTTCCATGCCGTGTTACCCACTTGCTGTAAACCTTGTGAATTAGAAAAGCGCACCATTGCCACTTGGCCTAAGAATGAAGTATCACCATTACTGTAAGAAGCAACGATTTTACCATCTGTACCAATATCAATACCTGATAGACGACCTACAGTCGCACCATCTTGCTCTAGCGCTTTCACTTCAAAGTTACTTGCATATTGAGTCGGTATTTTATTCGTTGTACCAGCTTCATCGCGCCAATTGATGTTTACATCATCAGGGAAACTCGCACCGTTAGATAATAAACCAGATATACCGCCTGAAGGTATTGTTAATGGATTAAACGTAGCATCAGTATTTGGAGTCCCACCAGTGCTTTGAGGTAAACCACTTGAGTCAAACTGAAAAGTTGAAATAGGTGTATATGGCGACACAGTTTGCTCAGTACCATTAGCAGCAAACGGCTTTTCATCAAGTGTTGCAAACACTTGCCATTCATTGTCATTACCAGTCACTGCTGCGTCAGTTTTAACAAAGAAGAACTGTAAAATGTGTGGCTCACCTAAAGAATCATACACCGTTGTTGATGTTGAACTGTTGTACGATGCACTTGTCTCTGGGTCAAATGGTGTAACTGCTGGCGTTAATGCACGCGAATCTAAGTTAAACGACGAATAAACATTGGTCGTAGCGCGTGGAGAACCTGATGCATCAGGAATTTGTAGCGCAGAAGAGGTGCTTAAACTAACAGAAGTTGTATCACCCGTTGCTTCATCAACAGGGAAACCTTGTAAGTAGTTTCCGCTAGCATCCACAATAAAGTTGTCTTTATTAAGTTTGAACGCACCAGCACGAGTATATGTAAAATCTTGTGCACCTAGGTCATTTGCCATGGCAAAGTAACCTTCACCAGTAATTGCTAAGTCCAGTGAGTTATTAGTGAAAGATAATGAACCTTGGTGGAATTGCTGTGCCACCATTGTAGTTCTTACGCCGTCACCATTTTTAGTTTTACCTGAGCTAAATACTGATGATGCGTACACATCAGCAAACTCAGCACGAGACTCTTTAAAGCCTGTGGTGTTAACGTTAGCAATATTGTTTGCTGTTACATCTAAGTCTTTTTGCGCGGCAGCAAGGCCGGTTAATGCAATATTGAAGCTCATAAGTCACCTCTAAAGTGTCAATCTGTAGCACTAGGCTAACTAGTTAATCTGTGTAATTAAGCGATTTCTGCAACATCAGTTAGCCTAACCGCGCCTTCTTTAGTATTAATAATAATGCCGCTAGATCCATTGATATTAACGCTTTCAATATTTTTGAAAGTCGCTAAAGGTAGACTGCTATAGTCACCATTTTGGAATCCTTCAGCTTTAACTTCGTATTCGCCTGGAGGCAAAAGCTCTCCATCGTCATTTTTACCATCCCACTCAAAACGAACTGCGCCAGCCGATTGAGCGCCCATGCTGATGGTACGTACAAGTTGACCTGACTCATCAGTAATGCGAAGCGTAAGATCTTCAACAGGCGTTTCTGCAATTGCCGAACCTTTAGCAACGTTACTACCATCAAAATCAATCGTATTTGATTCTAATAGTGCTTGTTTACCAACTAAGGTCGAAGCTTGTAATGCCGAGTTCGATGTCATTGACGCAGTAAGTGCATCAAATTTTGAGTTTAAATTCGAGATCCCTTCAGCCATGGTAAAGTTGGTCATCTGAGCAATCATTTGATCATTATCAGCCGGCTTGCTTGGGTCTTGAAACGACAACTGTTGTGTTAAAAGCGAGAAGAAGTCTTCTTGCGTTAAAGTGTCATCTTTCTCTTCTGGTTTGTTTTGATTGTCCTGCCAACGTAAATTATCTAAATACGTGGATGACGCACTGCTGATGTCGTTACTCATAACTTATCCTCGGTTACCGCTGCCCAAGCAACAGTGTTTTACTTAACATTTGCTTAGCTGCATCAGCAACTTGCACATTTGTTTGGTAAGAGCGAGAGGCAGAAATCATATTAGCCATTTCTTCTACGACATTAACGTTAGGTTTGTAGATATAACCGTTTTCATCCGCACTGGGGTGATTAGGGTTGTACTCTATTTGCAGAGGCTTATCGCTCTCAACAATACCCAACACTTTTACGCCAACAGAAGAGCCCTGAGGATTGCTTTGTGTTGCTGACGCTTTTGTCAACTCCGCAGCAAAAACAGGATGGCGCGCTCGGTATGTTTTGTCTTGACTAGAGCTAATCGTATTCGCATTCGAGATATTACTTGCTGTTGTATTAAGACGCACATTTTGCGCGCTCATACCAGTGCCTGAAATATCAAAAACATTATATAAACTCATGATTAAGCTCCTTGACTACCGAGGGCTTTTTTAAGGCCTTTAATTTTACTACTCATAAATTGCAGGCTTGCCTGATACTCTAATGAGTTCTGTACATACAAGTTTCGTTCCACTTGTATATCAACTGAGTTACCATCACCTGTATCTGCTTGATTTGGCGTACGAAACATTTCTGCGTTACCAACAAATCGACTGCCACCGGCAAGGTGTTTTGCGTCAGTTCGCACCATGTTATTGCCGCCTTGCTGGTTGCTTTTTGCCGCTTTTAGAGCCGCCGCAAAATCGATATCTTTTGCTTTGTAGCCCGGCGTATCAGCATTAGCGATGTTTGTCGCTAATAACTCAGCGCGTTGTGAACGGATCAACATTGCATGCGGGTGCACACCAAATGCTTTATCAAAACTGATAGCCATAACCATCTCCAAAAAATTGACTCTGCTAGTGCAGATGCAAAAGGCAAGCCAAAATTAACTAGATAGATAAAGCACGGTAAGCTTTTGAATAATAAATAATTTAGCAACCTAAGAGCTAGGTTGCTAAGAAGAGATTACTTTTTCTGGTAGATAATACCTGGGTTACAACGAACCATCTCGAAGCTATCACTTAAGCCAGCCATAGATTCAGATGCCCCTAAAAATAAATACCCTTTTGGATTAAGGGCCTGAGCAAATTGAGAGATAATCTTTGCTTTTACCTCTGGAGAGAAGTAGATCAGTACATTGCGGCAAAAAATGATATCAAACTTGCCCATTAAGGCGTAAGAATCTAATAAATTCAAATGCCTAAAGCTCACCATTTTTTTGATTGGATCAATCACCTGCGCCATGCCATTGCCGCTGTCTTTAAAAAACTTTTGCCGTCTTTCAATTGATAAACCACGGGCCAGTGCCAACGAGTCATATTCAGCATTTTTACACATATCAAGCATGGTATTAGATATATCAGTGCCGATAATCTGCGCGCCCATTTTAAGTACGCCAGGGTTTTTCGCCTGAAACTCAGCAACCGACATAGCAATTGAATACGGCTCTTGGCCTGATGAACTTGCCGCTGACCAGATTTTTAGTGGCCTACGCACATCTTTCAACTCAGGAAACAGCTTTGTTTTGAGCAATTCAAATGGGTATTGATCACGAAACCATAAGGTTTCATTCGTCGTCATCGCATCCACAACAGCAGCACGAAGCTGTCTTTCATGTGGACTGAGCGTTTTACTAACTAACTGCGATAGAGACTCAACATTAAAGCGCACCATTAATGGCGCAAGACGACTTTTCACTAGGTAAAGCTTATTGTCGCCTAACACAATGCCACACTGTTGCTCTAGAAAAGAGCGAAATTGATCGTATTCGCTTTGTTGTAAGTGCTTATTTTCCAAAGTAATACCACCTATAAATAATTAATCACAATGAACCCACTTTTTAACAGCCGTTGCTAATTCGTCAGGGTTAAATTTTGCAATAAAATCATCTGCACCTACTTTTTGGATCATTGCTTGGTTAAATACACCGCTTAAAGAAGTGTGTAAGATCACATGCAAAGGTGATAATTTTGGATCCGCTTTTATCTCTGCCGTAAGGGTATAACCATCCATTTCAGGCATTTCAACATCTGAAATTAATAACCCTACGCGTTCGGTAATATCATTTTGGCAATCGAGTTTTGCAATCTCACGTAACCGTAATAAAGCCTCTTTACCATTTTTAGCGAGTTCAGTTTGCACACCTAATGGCTCAAGCGCTCGTTTAACTTGGTTTCGCGCAACAGCAGAGTCGTCTGCTATAAAGACAATACGTTCACCTAAGTCTCGCTGGATTTCACCATCACCCACTACTTCTGCACTTACTTCTGTATTTACAGGGCAAATTTCATTCAAGATTTTTTCTACGTCTAGAATTTCAACCAGCTCGTTTTCGATTTCGGTGACCGCAGTTAAGTAAGAATAACGACCCGCACCTGATGGTGGGGGCATTATTTTTTCCCAATTCATATTAACGATACGTTCAACACCGCCAACCAAAAACCCCTGCACAGAGCGGTTGTATTCGGCAATGATAATAAAGCTGTCTTTGATATTTTCGATAGCAGGACCGCCAACGGCCATTGATAAATCAATGACTGAAATAGTCTGACCGCGAATGTGAGCTACGCCTCGTATATAAGCATTAGATTTGGGCATGTTTGTGAGTGGTGGGCATTGCAAAACCTCTCTCACTTTAAACACATTGATACCAAAGCGTTGTCGCCCTCTGAGTTTGAATAATAGTAATTCAAGGCGGTTTTGCCCAACCAACTGCGTGCGCTGGTTCACTGAGTCTAAAATGCCTGCCATTTCAATCTCCTAAAGATAAACAATCAGAGCCGGAACAATAATTGCTTTCTTTGTGTTAAAGCTACATAAGGTTACAAAGCGTCTGTTTTTTGACGCAAAATATTTATACCTTGTTTTCAACCATAAGCATAGTCGAAACAATATGAGTTTGTTAAAAAAAAGCCGAAGATACAGTGTTTTTTATTTCCTTGCTAGCTTGTTGTCCATTACACAAGTGCATGCAGAAGTATATAAAAACGAGCAGCTTCAACAGATCGCTATCGATTTTGTTAGTGAGCAGCTTACTGATCTAGAAAGTACACCACAAGTGAGTGCATTGCCGCTTGATAGCCGCATACCCGACAGAGCGTGTGAATCACCTTTAAGTAAAGAAGTACCAACAACACCTCCTTTTAATCGGCAGGTAACTGTACAACTTAAGTGCGAAGATATAAATAGTTGGACCCAATACGTACACGTGCGCATCATTGAGCTTGAGCCTGTGGTTGTTGTGACAACTCATTTAAGCCGTGGTGAAGTGATCAGGGCTGAACATTTACGCCTTGAAATGAAACCAAAACAGTTTGTTAGAACGCAATATGTGCAAGATGAGTCTATACTTATTGGCAGTCGAATTAAGCGCAATTTGCGTGACGGTACACCAATTGTAATGAGTCAGGTTTGCATGGTTTGTAAAGGCGACAACGTGACTATTTACGCTTCACTACGAGGCCTTAGAATTAAAACGACAGGCATTGCCCTTGAAGATGGTACGTTAGACGAATTAGTGCGTGTAAAAAACAAAAAATCAGGTAAAGTATTAAATGCACGTGTGGATGGTGTCGAGTCTGTTCAGGTAAATATTTAATTTTTTATATTTATGCTAAAGTATCCGCTCTGCCTGCCGATATAAAGGCATATGTTGGGTAATGTATAGGTCAAATATTATGGTAAGCAATGTCAATAATGGTCAACAACAAACCTCTGTGTTGACAAATACCAAGCAAAAAAAGCTTGATTTACAAAAAGATAATGCTAACGCTGCTGAAGCTAAGTCAGCTGCGCCAAAAGCAAGTGCAGATTCTGTAAGCTTAACACCTCAAGCTAAACAGCTTAAATCTTTACAAGAAAAAGCAGAGCAATCGTCTGGTTTTGACAGTAACAAAGTTGCCGAGCTAAAAAAAGCAATTAGTGAAGGTAAATACCAAATTGATGCTGAAAAACTAGCGAAGAACATCGCCGCATTTGAGTTTGATGTCTATGGCTAATCTTAATCATTTAATTGCCAGTAAACTAACACAACAAGTTTCTTGCTTGGAGTCTATTGCTGCGCTTTTAGATGATGAACTCAATGCAATCGCATCGAAACGTGGCGAAGGGTTAAAAAGTATTGCCCAACAGAAAATCTCTTTGCTGCAACAAATTCAAACTATCGACAAAGAAGTGCAGAAACTATCAGTCAATAATGATTCTAAAGATGACGACGTTACTGCTCTTATTAAGCAAGTGAACAGCCTACTTGCTGAATGTAAAAAGAAAAACGATGTTAACGCTCATGCTGCGCATCAAGCTCAACTAAGTGTTAAACAACTTAAAGATATCTTAATCGGTTCGCCTTCATCGATGACCTACGACCAAGGCGGCAGTGTGGTTCAAGGCGACAAAACAATTGTACATAACCTAAAAGCCTAGCAACTGATATTAAATTGAATACAAAAATAAAGCGCGATAATACCAAATTATCGCGCTTTATTTTTTAGAGCAGATTATACATTTCTGATGTTGTAACCTAGTAATAGGTTACTTTTTTAACTTCGCGTGGTTTTATTTCGCCAATATAAAGGTCATGTACGCGTTTCATATCAAGTTGTAATTCTGTTGCGTAGGTATCGCCTACTGCATAAGTTTTTATAACCTGCGCACCTTTTATTACACCTAATACCTGGCTTTGTAATTGATCGTTTTGAGCAATACTATTTTGCACTGTTGTGCCTGCGGAAATTTTTTGCCCATACACTTGCTCAGCAAGTTCACGGTAAGCTTCAAGCTTTGACGCTTTAATTGCAAGTAAGGTGCGTTGCGACTCATTGCTACTTGGTTGAGCGCTAATTGGCGCGTAACCTATTGCTTTTAGTACTGGATAATTATCAGGCTCTACATAGCGATACTCGACATGCTTGTCGAAAATACTGCTGCAGCCTGTTAATGCTGTGCAGGCAACTAGCCCGCTTAATAAAAGTGCTCGCATAATTTGCTTCCGCTTAGAACTCATTTCTCGTAAATATGCACGTTTAATGCCACATCTGGTACAGTCCTTGCTCATTTACCTGTAATCTATGAGTATCAATGCTAGGTGTCAGCATGAAAGTTAAAATTATGGCAAATATAAAATGGCTTGGTTTAGTCAGTGCAATTGTTTTTTCAAACAATAGTTTAGCTCAATGGTTTGAGTCTACAGGGCATGCTACGGTCAAAAATGGTGATACTAGTCAAGCAAAATCAGCCGCGATAAAAGATGCGATAACGCAAGCTTTAGTATTCTCTGGCGCTCGAGTTTCCTCTGTACAAACCTTAGTTGACGGGGTTTTGACACAAGATCAACTAAAGATCAGTAGTCATGGTGAAATACAAAAAATTGAATTGATCAGCGAAAACCGCCATAACGACACCTATGCCATTACCCTGCGTTTAGATATTTTCCCACAAGCTGAAGAGTGCCCAGCAAATCAATACACTAAATTTATTGCAATTACACAAAGCCAGTTGGCTAATCGTGAACAAGCTCGTATGGGCCAAATTTTTGACGTAAACAAAGCGATTAGTGAGCACCTGTATACCAGCTTAGAGAACACTCAAATGGCTGCTAAACCCACGGCTTATTATAATTTGCCGCTTAGAGTCGATCATTTCTTTACACAGCAATATGACTACAGTAATGCATTACTTGAAGAGATCACCAGCCGCAGCAATTCGCAATATGTATTGTTAAGTCGTATTCGCGACTTATCGGTCAACCATAAAATCAATAACGACTATGCTTTTTGGCAAGACGATAGTTTTAAGCGCGCATACAAAGTTGACTATGTGTTATTTGATGGCACGACATACGAAAAACTTTGGCAAAAAAGCTACCAAACAGAAGGGATTTGGCCATACAAAAAAACCGAAATTATCGATGTTTACAGCGACCGATTTTGGGCAACCGATTATGGCAAAGCCATTACCGACATAAACCAAACATTGACCTATGACTTGCAAGCAGTTATGGCTTGCTTGCCTACTCAAGGTAAAATTCTACATATTGAAAACGATAGGCTAATCATTAATCTTGGTAAAGCGCATGGTCTTGAACAAGGGCAAATACTAAATATTGCACATCATAATTACTTAACCGATGCGCAAGGTAACAAGTTGCCCCATAAGATAACCACGTTAAACCAGTTAAAAGTTACACAGCTTTATCAGCAGTCTGCGGTTGCAATAAGTATTGACCAACAGCCACTGCCAAATATTCAGATTAACGATATTGTTGAACTAGCTGGAAAAGAGCAAATGAGCTTTTAAACCTTCATGATGGCTTAGCCATTGCGCTAACAGCTCTACTCCAGCAATATGTGGGTAATGCTTACGCGTTGCAATAACCACATGACGTTGCTGGTTTGGTTTCATCGTAAGGTAATTTATTCCTGCACGTGCTGTACATGCTAGTTTTGGTACAAAGGTAATGCCGTCATTCATCGCCACCAGCGCAAGTAAAGTTTCGATGCTATTACCTTTGTACTGATTAGACACTTCAACTCCTGCCGAAAAACAGAACTGTTCAGCTTGCTCTTTAAAGCAATGCCCCTCGTTTAGCATTAAAATATCGCATTCGTTTAACTCACGCAGTGCCACCTCTGTTCGGCTTGCAAGTGGGTGTTGTTCAGACACTGCCACTAAAAAATCTTCTTTATACAAAGACGAAATATGATAGCTCGCTAAATCTGGCACATCAGCGACAATCGCAATATCAATATCGCCGGCATCGAGTGCTGTCAGTATTTGTGCGGTTTGCATTTCAATAAATGAAAATTGTGTTTCGTTGAAGGCCTGCTTCATTGAAGTTAACAAGGTCGGCAATAAATAAGGCGCGATGGTAGGAATAATACCAACATTAACCTTCCCCTTGAGTGGATCGTGAGAGCTTGCCGCCAACTCTTTAAGCACCTTAGTTTGTTCAAGGATGAGAGAAATTTGACTAAGTAAACGCGTTCCTTGTGCAGTTAAGGTTACTTGTTTAGTAGAGCGATCAAATATTGTCACTCCAAGCTCTTGTTCAAGCTTTTTAATTTGTCCACTAAGAGTTGGCTGACTGACATAACAAGCATCTGCGGCTTTACGAAAGTGTTTAAACTGCGCCACCGCTTTTACATATTCAAAATCTTTTAAATTCATCGCAAACTCATCAATAGTTTTTAACTATCATATCGATAAAAACAAACGATTGGAACTATTAAGCTATGGGCGACATAATAGCACTCAACAAATCAAGAGGAATTAAAACAATGCTAAACAATATTGAAGGTCAAAAAGTACCAAACGTTACATTCGCAACCCGTGTAGACGAGCAATGGAAGTCAGTAACTACTGATGAAATTTTTAAAGGTAAAACGGTTGTGCTATTTGCATTACCCGGTGCATTTACACCAACTTGCTCATCAACTCACTTGCCACGTTACAATGAACTTGCAGGTGTGTTTAAGCAAAATGGTGTTGATGACATTGTGTGTATATCAGTAAATGATACCTTTGTAATGAATGCTTGGGCACAAAATCAAGAAGCGCAAAACATCACCCTATTACCAGATGGCAACGGCGAATTTACTGATGGCATGGGTATGCTAGTCGACAAAAACGACTTAGGATTTGGCAAACGTAGCTGGCGCTACTCGATGCTAGTGAAAGATGGCGTTATTGAAAAAATGTTCATTGAGCCACAAAAGCCAGGCGACCCATTTGAGGTATCTGACGCTGATACAATGCTTGAATATATTAACCCAGCTCAAGTAAAGCCTGAGCCAGTGAGCATTATTACTAAACCTAACTGCCCATTTTGCACAAAAGCTAAGGCATTGTTAGACAGCAAAGGTTATGTTTACGAAGAAATTATTTTAGGTAAACATGCTTCATTAACGAGTTTAAAAGCCATTTCAGGCCGTGAAACGGTACCACAAGTATTTATAGGTGGTGAGCATATAGGTGGTTCTGACGATTTAGAGAAACACTTTGCATAATTTTCAAGTTAGGGCTGCACTATGCAGCCCTTTTCAATTCAAATCCCCACAACTTATTGATTAATTTATAGATTAATCAACTGGTCTGCTCTCGCCATCATCCATATTTATATTCAAAATACTAACCTCTTAGTTACTAATTTGTTACATAACCAAAAGAATGAATCTAAAATGTCTGCAGCTACATGCACACAACCCGTAACGAAATTAAAATGAATTAATTGGAACATACAATGAAAAAACTACTACAAGGATTGATCCTGTCCTTGCTAAGTTTCGCTGGCCAAGCTCATGCTGCGTCAACCGGTACTATCGATCTACTCACCCACCCTGTTGGTATTATCTGCCTTGTCATTTTTATCTTCGCTTATGTACTGGTTATCCTTGAAGAAAAAATCCATCTACGTAAGTCAAAACCCGTTCTTGTTGCTGCTGGTATCATTTGGACATTAATTGCTTGGCAATACAGTGCTTACAATATGTCAGACTTGAGCACAGATGCATTTCGCCATGCCTTGCTAGAGTTCTCTGAACTGATGCTATTTCTATTGGTCGCCATGACCTATATTAATGCCTTAGAAGAGCGCAGACTGTTTGATGGCCTACGTTGTTGGCTGGTCGCCAGAGGCTTTAGTTATAAACAATTATTTTGGATCAGTGGCGTACTGGCATTTTGTATTTCACCCATCGCCGATAACCTCACAACAGCGCTACTATTGTGTGCAGTCGTAATGAAAGTTGCCGCAAATGATAACCGCTTTATCGCCATGTCATGCATTAATATTGTGATAGCAGCCAATGCCGGCGGTGCATTCAGCCCGTTTGGAGACATTACCACGCTAATGGTTTGGCAAGCTGACGTTGTTGAATTTACAGAGTTTTTTGTATTGTTTTTACCTGCTCTTGTGAGCTATATCATTCCAGCGGCGGTAATGTCATTATTCATCAATAATAAGCACCCTGATACTGTCGACGAAGATATTGAATTAAAACGCGGTGCGCTACGAATCTTATGCCTGTTTTTATTAACAATTTTAACCGCCGTAGTACTAAAAACAGCCTTTGGCTTACCTCCTGTTGTAGGCATGATGATGGGTTTAGGTTACTTACAATTTTTTGGTTACTTTTTACGAGTCACCCTGCCCGGCTCGCTTGCCAGAAAACGCGCGATGGCAGAGCGTGAAGGAGATAAAGAGCGCTTGTCTCGCCTAGGTAACGTTGTTCCTTTTGATGTATTTAGCCGGGTATCACGCGCTGAGTGGGATACATTATTGTTCTTCTACGGTATTGTTATTTGCGTCGGTGGTTTAGGGTTTATAGGCTATTTAGCACTGCTTTCTGATTTACTTTATACGAATTGGTCTGCAACTGGCGCAAATATTATATTAGGCTTGATGTCAGCGGTAGTAGATAACATTCCTGTGATGTTTGCTGTTCTTCAAATGATGCCAGAGATGTCTCATGGTCAATGGCTTTTGATCACCCTAACAGCTGGGATTGGCGGTAGTTTACTATCGATAGGTTCAGCCGCGGGTGTTGCACTAATGGGCCAAGCACGAGGGATTTACACATTTAATAGCCACTTAAAATGGTCGCCTGTCATTTTACTGGGTTACTTTGCTGGTGTATTTACTCATTTATACCTCAATACTGCCTATTTCGGCTAAGCCTTAAAAATGTCAAAGTTAAAACCCTGATGGTTAGTTTAGGGTTTTAACTTCAATTCTATCGACAATTAAAGGCTTACTCGTTTTAAATTCGCACCAAGAAGCCAATAAATACTCATGAGCATTTTGTTTTAAAAAATCATAAATGAAGAATTTATAAACAGCATTGTCGCAATTTGTTGTATTTTTGGCGTAAAAAGTCAAGATATCACCAGTCACTTTACTTTAGTCTAGAGATCGAAACGAAGAAACTTCTTCGTGATTGATCGAGGACACACAAATGACCCAAATGAACTCTGTTGCCATGCAAAATGGTAAACTGCATGTAAAACAAATTGATATTCCAACACCAGGACCAGGCCAAGTACTCGTAAAAAGCCTTGCTTGCGGTATTTGCGGTTCAGATATTCATATCACCCGCCATACCAGTGATGTATTTGATATCTATAAAAACTTGGGCATCATGGCAAACGATGCAGGTGACGACCAAGAAGTATTACTAGGTCACGAGTATGCGGCAGAAATCGTCAGCTACGGCCCAAATACCAAAGGCGAACTTGCTAAAGGCACCCGTGTAACCTCAGTGCCAATCTTACTCTCTGCGGGCGGTGCTGGCGTGGGTGTAACCCCGGGGCTGTATGGTGCCTATTCTGAATACTTTATCGTTGATGAAGCTTTGTTATTACCTATTCCTGATGCAGTACCATCAGAAGCTGCAGCCATTACAGAACCCCTTGCTGTTGGCTTGCATGCGGTAAACCGCGCACAAATGAGTAATGACGACATAGCAATCGTGGTTGGCTGTGGCCCAATTGGCCTTGCCGCAATTGCAGCACTTAGATTGCAAGGTGTTAAGCATATTATTGCCTCAGACCCACAAGAGAGTAAAAACACGTCGCTCTTGAGTTTGGTGCGACTGAATATGTTAACCCGACCCTAGATGATGAAGTAGCCAAAGCAGCAGCCCTTGCAGACAATAATAAAGTGGTTATTTTTGAATGTGCTGGTGTAAGCCGCTTATTAAACGACTACATTTTACGTGCGCCAGCAAAAGCAAAAATCGTTGTAACAGGTGTACATACCGCGCCACTAAACGTTAACTTTGCCTATGCCACAGTGAAAGAGTTAGACCTTATTTTCTCTTATTACTACCAGCCAGAAGAGTTTGCACAATCACTTGAAAACATCGCGTCAGGCAAGATCGCATGGCAAAAAATGCGTACTGGTAAAGTCGGCATAGACGGCGTACAAGGTGCGTTTGACACCTTATTTAAACCAAATGACCATATCAAAATCATCATTGAACCATGGCGCACAGGTGAGCTTGAAAAAGTAACGGGTTAATTTAGTTTAAAAACCAGTAATAACCCTGCAATTTAGAAATTAACAATCAAACGTTAATTTCTAAACTGTAAACTATAGTTCGATATCAGGGATTACAGTTGCCTGTTCAAGAAAGTGCTCACAACGTGCATTAACTATATCAAAGTAATGCTTTAAATATGACACTTGTGATTTTGAAGGGCTATCAACAAGCGATATCGCCTGTTGTAAATTATTTTTAATACTTGTCGCTATTTTAGTTAGATGGCTTTGTAGTAACTTTTTTGAAATTCCATTTTCATCTGCAAAGTCAACTAACTGATAGGCATTAATTGCATCAGGGTCAAACTCATCTCCTATACTCATAGCTAGATCCTGTTCAAACTCTGGATACATTTTAACGTTTACTAAATCATAAAATGGCGCAGGGATTAGACCTGATTTTTGCACAAAAAAGCTAAAGTTTTTGCCATGTGCATCTGAGTTGTAGATACAAAGATTAAATAACGCCCACTTTAAAATTTCAATTTTTGCCGCTATTGGGTTTTCGCAGAGTTTAGATAGCGCAAACAATTTTTCAAAGCTTGCACCATCACGAATGTGACGAACATCTCGCTGTTTACCTAAATTTCTTTCGTACTTTTTATCAACCCCTAAATTACAAGCTTGGCATGCATCAATCATATGCCTGCGCTTTACACTTTCAGGGCTAAACAATTTTCTATCGAATCTTTCTACAAGTAATGCAGGGTGGTGATCAAAATATTTAAGTTCAACCTTTGCAACACTTAGCCCAGCTAGTTTTGCAAGTTTCATTGTTACAAATTCATTTATAACAAGATGTTGCTGATTATTCTTTTCAAACTTAATAATATGGGTAGAACAAAGGTCTCCTTCACCAAAACCTAACTTGCCATCAACTGACAATACATTTAATTTTGATTGAACACCTGCTACTGACAATCTTGGCTTACCGTCCCAGACTTCCAAATGCCAAAATTGAGGATCAGATAACTTTTTGATCAGTTCAGCATCACTAATAGCGATAAAGTTACTTTTTACTTTATCGTTTAAAGCACCTTCAGGTAAAAACATCATAGCCCCAGAGGTATCTTTACCAATTCCACCGATCTGAGCAAATACATTCGTCCGTGATACCCCTAAGTAATCTATTAAATAATCTAGCCCCTTATTTTCGGGTAGTAAGTTTTGTAAAAAACGTCTGATACTGACAGAAGGTATGTCATGTCCAAAAGGTAAATGAGGAGATATTGGAAAGCCCTCATCCACCCACTCTTGTTGATAACTCAATGATAAATTATCGCTTTCTCTAGAAAGATGTAATTTACCAACCAGCTTTTGGCTATAAATTATATCGAGCGTATATCTATCAGACCCAGACGTCATTCTCATCCTCCAGCGGTGAGTTAGCTGTGCTATCACTTTGCCATGGCTCAATTGATATCTTTACGCCTAATGCCGAGACAACTTTCATTAACGAGGCCACTTTTACATCAGCACTACCTTGTTCAATATTTATGTATGTCTGCTTTGATATACCCGAAAGTAATGCAGCGTCAGTTTGCGTGATATTGCTTTGTGTTCTCTTCGCTTTAATAACGTCACCAAGCAAAGAAGGTGTGAACGCCCTACTTAAATCTGGGGATTTACTCGCTTTAACTTTCTTTGCCATCACAATCTCAATTTGAACAATGTTTCTATTAAAGTCTAATCTATCAGACTTTAATTTCAACCTACACCATAAATCTAAATAAAGTCTACCTTAAAAGACTTTTACAGTTTTAAGACTTAAAAACCAAAATAAAGTCCAATATAGTAGACTTTATATGTAAATAATTACAATACCTCTATTAAAGTCTACCTTGATAGACTTTAAAAATTTTCAGTATTACTTTGGTCATTACTAATTACATTTATGGTGAAATTATTGGGGGTGATATTCAAAAAGTGAGATTTGGTAGCCCCTACAGGAATCGAACCTGTAACTGCCCCTTAGGAGGGGGCTGATTAAAGTAATTTAACTATTAAATATCATATACTTAAAAATCAATGGTTCAGAATTGTGGTTCAAAAAGCTTCCCTAAATATACTAAATAATAAGTAACTGGTGCGGAGTTGCCAGCATCAATTGGTATTAGGCCAAACGGCAGTCGATGGAAAAAGCAATGAAATAATAGCGATCCCCGAATTATTAACGATGCTGGACATTGAAAGTAGCATCTTCATATTGGACGCGATGGGATGTCAAAGCGAGATAGCAAAACAAATTATTTATCAAAGCGGATTAAATTTTCGGCCTTTAGGGTAGGCCCTATGGTCGATAGAGTTCAATACTTGATGGCATAAATGCCAGAGAGAAGGATTTACCGAAAAATTATGCTGGTATCAATCAGCAGCGTCCACGCGAGAGAGTTGCTTCCTAACAACCTAAGTAAAATTTGCTCAACAAAGCAGAATCCGTTTTTAGTCGAACTATCGTGCAGCGGTTTGTTGTTTATTTTTACTACATTATCGGCTTTTAAGGAGAGAAACTTGAATAATTAGAAGTGAATTACTCTCATGTGTACTGACTCATACACGATCTGACACCTATGGTGGTAAAGTCTGACCTAGTCGTACAGACTGTCTCTTATGCCACCAAAATCGCTTCTGGACAGAATGAGTTAGAGCCGACCAGTGGCTCTGTGCCAATAGCGGACTTGGTACAAAAACAAAGGCACCTCATGTATCAAAAGGTGCCTTCTTATTTTGTTAAAAGTTGTTTTTATTTTTAACCGCTATAACTTGACCATTTTTTGCAATTTGGAAGTAAAGCTTATCTTCGTTGCTAGCATTAGATGCACTAACTACGTAGAAATTGTCTTCAACGCTAGCAATCGAAAGTTGCGACTTATCAATATTTTTCCATGACTCATCTAACTTACCGACTTCAAAACCAGCGTCTTTAAATGTCATCTTTTGAATATGTGTTGCAGCGATGCTAACAGCTTTTTGACCGCTGATAACTCCATGATCACCATGAGCTTGTACGTTACCAGTAAGCAAGGCACCGCAAAGTGCAAAAATTGATATTAGTTTGTTCATTTTAGTCTCCATTTCGTGTGGAATTCGTTAAATCAAATTCGTTATTTTTTAAGTCCAATAACTTCATAATCTCCTTTGACCAGTAGCTGTATTGAAACTGGCTTGTCTGATTTGTTTTTCCAGTACCAGCCATGAGAGCCTTCAAATGGCGTGGTATAACTACCGTTCATTTCATTAGTAGTAGCAATAGCATAGCTTTCAAAATATCCCGTTGTGTCACCTTCTGGCTCACCATGTAAATCGAAGTACAATGGAGCACCATCGGTTAACCATTCATAAGTCATTTTTTCATGCTGCTTCATATAAAATTTATATTCGATGCCGCGTCCCGCAGGGACTGTCACTTCTATTGTTTGAAACTCATCCGTGCCTTTAGTTGATTCTAATGAGGCTGTTTCCACTTCAGCCGCTTGTGCAAGTGCTGTTAAACCTAACTTGTTTCCAATACCTGTCGGATCGATGTTGTACTCTGCTGGTAAGATAAAGGTAACCAATGCAATAGCCGCGACAACGACTGCTGAAATACTCGCTTTAACGAGTGTTTTGGTACTAACTGTATGTTGCATAAAATTCTCTTTTATTTCTGTATTTCTATAAGTTAAAAATCGATTAAATGGTAAAGTAACCAGTAAGTTGTAAGCCCATCAACATCACACCAGCACTCATTAGTGCGGTATTTGTGACTGTCGAAAAGCGTTGAAATGAAGGCAGTTTTCGCCATGCATTTATCATGATCAAAATAATTGCGAGCGCAGCAAATTGACCAAGTTCAACACCTAAGTTAAAGGCAATCAGGTTGGTAATAAGACCTTCATCAGCTAGGCTAAACTCTTGTAATTTGGTAGCTAAACCAAAGCCATGAAACAGACCGAAAATCAGCACCGCCCATTGGGTATTAGGCTGCCAATTAAAACAACGCTTAAAGCCACCTAGATTATCGAAGCCCTTATAAATTACGGAAAAACCGATAATGGCATCAATTAAATAAGCATTGACCTGTATGTCACTTAACACACCAAATAACAGGGTTGTACTATGCCCAATAGTAAACATGGTGACGTACAACAGTACGTCACGGCTACGATATAAAAAGAAGATAACACCGACTAAAAACAACAAGTGGTCATAGCCCGTTATCATATGCTTAGCGCCTATATATAAAAACGGGATAAACTGTACACCATTATTTTGCTCTAAAAATGCTCTGGTTTTATCATCGACTCCGTGAGCAAAAGCTTCGATACTGAGAAGCGCTAACAGCGCAATCGTCAGATAGGTCAGTACTTTAATCATGTTACTTGGCATCTTGTGACTCCAATACTTCAACATCAGTCAAAATAGACTCCTTTTCTTTATGTAAAATTCTATACAAGGCAGGAATGACAAACAGGGTCAAAATCGTTGACGAAATAATGCCGCCAATGACCACTGTTGCTAGAGGCCGCTGAACCTCTGAGCCTATACCTGTATTTAACGCCATAGGAATAAAACCTAATGAAGCAACCAGTGCGGTTGTTAACACAGGGCGAAGACGAGTCAACGCACCATCAAAGATTGCTTTATCAAGTGCTAAGCCATCTTTGCGCAGCTCTCTAATAAACGACACCATAACCAGTCCATTAAGGATAGCGATGCCCGATAAGGCAATAAAGCCAACTGCTGCCGAAATTGAGAATGGAATATCACGTAATAACAGCGCAGCAATACCACCAGTTAATGCAAGCGGAACACCCGTAAAGATGATCATGGCATCTTTAAATGAGTTAAGCGCGAGGATTAACAAACCAACAATCATGATTAAAGTGACAGGTACAACAATACTTAGGCGCTCTGAAGCGGATTGCAGTTTTTGGTAAGTGCCGCCATATTCCACCCAGTAGCCTGCCGGAACTTCAACATTTTCATTAATCACGCTTTGAATGTCGGCAACAAAACTTCCCAAGTCTCTGCCGCGAACATTGGCAGTCACCACCACTCTGCGTTTACCATTTTCACGGTTAATTTGGTTTGCACCCGATATCAGCTCAATATCAACCAATTCTTTAAGCGGTACTGAATGCCCATCAGCCAAGGCTATCGGTAAATAAGGTAATGAATCTATATCATTACGCTTAGACTCTGCAAGGCGCACCACAATATCAGAACGGACATCGCCTTGATAAAACTTACCTGCAACTGTACCGCCCATAGCCGTTGCCACTTGAGACTGTATTTGGCTAATGCTAATGCCAAACTGCATCAGTTTTTCACGATTTGGCACAAGATTAAGCATTGGTAAACCAGTGGTTTGCTCAACTTGTATATCTACGGCACCTTCAACCTGAGAGATTGCACCCTCTATCTCATCGCCTAACGTGGTCAACGTATCAAAGTCATCACCAAACACTTTTATCGCAAGTTCAGCTCTCACCCCAGCTAACAATTCATTAAAACGCATTTGTATTGGCTGTAAGAACTCATAGCGGTTACCCGGAATTGGCTCTACTAGCGCGGCCAGCTCTTCTACGATTTGTACTTTAGTTTTGTCAGGATCAGGCCATAACTCGCGAGGTTTTAGGATAATAAAGTTATCTGCGACACTTGGCGGTACGGCATCAGTTGCAACGTCGGCTGTGCCTATTTTGGCGAAGACGCGTTCAACTTCTGGCATTTGTTTAATTTTATCTTCTAAAGATTCCTGAAGCGCGATTGCTTGAGACAGTGACGTACCCGGAATTCGCAGCGCGTGCATGGCAATATCACCTTCATCCAAATTAGGCGCAAATTCACTACCTAACTTAGTTGCCTGATAACCTGAGAAACCCACTAATACTGTTGCGGCTATAACAACGAACCAACGGGCTTTTAAAACCCAGTTTAAAGCAGGCTTGTAAAGAACAGCAGCACCACGAATTATTGGGCTATGTTTTTCTTTCACAGGTTTTTTGAATAACAGGGCAACCATAGCGGGTACAAAGGTAACCGATAACACCATAGCGCTAAGTAACGCGATAACCACGGTGATCGCCATCGGGTGGAACATTTTGCCTTCAACACCCTCAAGAGCAAAAATGGGTAAGTAAACAGCGGTGATAATAAACACGCCAAATAGCGCTGGACGTATGACTTCCTTTGTGGCTTCGAACACGAGTTCCATGCGTTCTTTTAGCGGCAGAGGTTTGTTTCCTGCTTGACTTAGCCTGCGAAGACAATTTTCCACGATAATAATGGCACCATCGACTAACAAACCAAAATCTAACGCGCCTAAACTCATCAGGTTAGCACTCACGCGAGTTTGTACCATACCTGTTACTGTCATCAACATGGCAAATGGGATCACTAAGGCTGTTAAAAATGCAGCCCTGAAATTACCCAGTAGCACAAAGAGTACAACGATAACCAATATCGCCCCTTCGATCAGGTTAAGCTGAACCGTTTGTAGCGTTTTATCTACTAATTTAGTGCGATCATAAACAGCAGTTGCGACTATACCTTCTGGTAAAGTGGCGTTAATTTCCTTGAGCTTTTCTCCCACGGCATGAGCTACTGTGCGGCTATTTTCGCCAATAAGCATAAATACCGTACTCATCACCACTTCACGACCATTTTGTGTAGCAGCGCCAGTTCTAAGCCCTTTGCCGTTTTCAATATCGGCGACGTCTTTAATATAAAGTGATGAACCATCAATCGACTTAAGCGGAATATTACCAATGGCCGTCATATCAGCAACTTGACCGGGTAGCCTTAACAGCCACTGTGCGCCATTTTGCTCAATAAAGCCTGCGCCTTGGTTTTGATTATTTTGCGAAATTGCATCCACCACATCGGCTTGTGACAGCCCAAAAGCAAGTAGCTTTTCAGGTTTGAAGGCGACTAAAATTTCACGCTCAAATCCGCCTATCGGATTGACTTCTACTACACCCGGTACACGCATCAACTGAGGTCTAATTGTCCAGTCATGTACTGTTCGTAAATCCATTGGTGTAATAGGCGTGCCATCTGCGTGTGTCGCATCAGGCTCTACATCAACGGTGAACATGAATATTTCACCAAGACCTGTCGCAATTGGCCCAAGTTGAGGCTCTAAGCCCTGCGGTAATTCGGCGCGTGCCGCTGATAAACGCTCATTAACAAGCTGACGAGCAAAATAGACATCGGTATCATCACTGAATATTGCAACCACTTGAGATAGGCCATAACGAGAAACTGAGCGGGTATAGGTTAAACCCGGCAAACCCGATAACGCAGTTTCTAACGGAAAGGTTACTCTTTGCTCAACTTCTAATGGCGTAAACCCAGCCGCTTCGGTATTGATCATGACTTGCACATTGGTGATATCGGGCACTGCATCAATCGGTAATTTGGTAAAGTTCCAAATACCCAAACCTGACACAGCTAACACCATCACCATAACAAGGAATTTGCGCTTTATTGAAAAGCGTAAAATTGACTCCAACATTTATACGCTCCTAGTGATCGTGTGATGCGCCAGACTTTTCAATGTCGGCTTTTAAGATGTAGCTATTGTCGGTCACGTATTCGGTTCCCGCTTTTAGGCCACCTAATACTTCAATCCATTCGCCTCCAGCGCGGCCCAACTCAAGCATACGAACTTCATACTGCTCACCCACTTTGGCGTAAACGACAGTAAAATCTCTAAATCCTTGCAAGCCAACACGTTTAACTGCGAGTGGCACATCAATAGTGGCAATTTCTATGTCAGCTTTAACAAAACTGCCTTCAGAAAAGAGGCCATCAGCTAATTCGACCCAAACTATTCTTGCCTGATCATCTCTCACGCTAGGCTCAATAAATGACACCTTACCTGCAAGGGTTTCCTCATGACCTTCAACGTTTAACGTTACTGGCGTTTCCAGTTTCACCTTGGAATAATCCGAGGGATAAACCGCTAATTTGGCAATATAGCGATTAAAATTAGTAATGGTCAGTAAGGTTCTACCACCCGTTTGCTCACCCGCGTTTGCGAATAACTGGGTAACAACACCGTTAGTGGGCGCTTTAATAACGTAGGGTTTAAGACTTTCATTACTCTCTACTGTGAACAGCGTTTGGCCTTTTTTAACAGTTTCACCGTAATTGACATGTAACTTGGTGATTTCACCATCAAAACGGGCAGCAATGTTTCGCTTAGCGTCCACAGGTAAACTTAATTTGCCATAAGCGGGTATGGTTTGATGAATGGTCGCAGGGCCTGCAATTTCAGTGTTGATTTCCATTGCATCGGCAACTGCCTGTTCAATCGTGGTGCGACCTTCGAAGTTGTCATATCGCCAATTGTACTTTTTACCCTGATAAGTGGCTTCAATGGCAACAACAAAAGAGTGAGGCTCATAAATGACCATATCACCGCGAAGAAAATCACCTTGGGCATTAAAGTTAATATCATCAGTACCATCGCCTAAGCGAATTAATTTTACGTTTAAATCGACATTCTTTGGGTCTATAGGCTGTCCATCATTAGTCGCCCAAACTCGAAATTCTGGCGGTACACCTGTTTCAAAAATAGATAACTCTATTGCAAAGTCACCATCTCGTAACATGCGCCCACGGTGTGGACCTTTCTCTGGTTCAGCTTGCTCTGCCGCAGGTGTTGATGATGCAACAGCATTAGGTGCGATGACACCTGTTAATGAGATAAGTATCGCCAAGCTCAGTGACGACAGGATATTTTTATTTTTCATAAGGTTGCTCACGGTTCTACTCGCTATCACTAACGGACACGCCAGTTAGACGTTGAATTTCAATATGTTGTAAGTGCAAAGATTGATAGGCATCAAGTAACTGATTTTGGGCGCTAAGTAGCTCTCTACGGATATCACTCCACTGGTTGTAGCTAAGCTTGCCGATATCAAATGCCTGACTTGCTTCAGTCAATGCGGTTTCTAGTACGGGAATAATTTCAGCTTGAATCGTTTCAATGACATGGTGGGAATGCGCCATTTCTTGTAATAGCACATATAGCTGTGCATCCAGTTTCTGCATTAAGGCTTGTTGCTGAGTTGCCAGTACATCTTGTTTTGCGCGTAAGGCCGCTATTGTTCCTGCATTGCTATTGTCATTCCCCCAAGGAATAGATATACCCGCTACTAAACCAAAGTCATCTGTCGCTTCATATCGTCTCAATCCCGCAGTGAGTTGCCACTGAGGTTTTGCTTCAATGCGTGCAAGCTCCATTTGAGACTGAGCGATACGTTGTTCATTAACAAACTGCTGTATTTGTGGGACTTGCTTAAGCTTGATTAGCTGGCTTTCTACCGAGGGAATTTCCGGCTTAAGCATTAAATTCCCAGTTAATTTAAGCTCAGCCTGAGGCTTGCCCCATAAGGATGACAGTTGATAATGACTAGCTTTTAATTCGTGCTCTAAATCTTCTACAGCGAGATTTCTTCGAACCAGCTCGGCTTGAGCCAAGCGCATTTCAACATTGGAACTTTTACCCGCTTTTACTCTATTGGCAATCGCGTCAACCACTTCCTGTGCCTGAGAAACTGCTAATTGATTTAATTTTAAGCGCTCTTGCTTTATCAAGATTTCAACAAACTGCTTCGCAACAATCGCAGATAGATCGAGTGCTTTTATTTTTTGCTCTACTATTACTGCACTTGCTTGGCTTTTTGCTGCATTAACTCGGCCATCAATTTGATCTTGTTGAAGCAGCCAAGAGTAGGTGAGAGTCGATTGCATACTTTTTAATGCGCTATGCTCACCTGTCCCTAACGCATCCTCAATCATTAAACCTATTTGTGGGCGTTCTCCAATGGCAGCTTGCTCGATATTGCCTTGCCACACAGCTTCTTCAGCTACCAAGGCTTTTAGTTCGGGATGACTTTCTAGAGTCATGGTCACAGCCTTACTCAGATTAATAATCTGATGTGATGACTGTATTTGCTGCTGGGACTTCGAATTAGCCAAAGAGGGAGTTGATATTGCTAAACCAAGTCCCGTTGTTACAGCTATACCAACAGCCAAAAACCGATAGCCAATCGGTTTTTTTTCGTTGCTTTTATAAAGATTAAATCTCATTCCATATCCTTAATTAATGGATGAAAAAAGTTTCGATAAAGTGATGAAAACTATCGACAGTGGATGCCGCTAGTACTGGCATAGTTGCCAATAATGCTAGAGTAATGATGATAGTAGTAAGTGACGGTTTATTAATTGGATTTAATAACCCCTCAACACGAAGACTCGTGTAATCATGTCCGAAGTAGCTAACAGACGCCTGATCGCAATCCGTAGGAAGTGCTTTTTGAAGTCTAGCGACATCAATTAATGTCTGTGCGATATCAAGATGGTCGTATTCTTTAGTGACCTCATTGTCGGCTATCTTTTCCGTCATTAAGACATATTGTTCGATTAAGGTTTGTTTTATACCTGACGGATAGAAGCTGGCAAGTGCCGTGAAAAGCACTTTAAATAACGGGTCTCTTGCCGTTACATGGGCCAGTTCATGATTAACGATGATATTAAGTTGTTCATCGCTAACTTGGGTTTGTAGTCCGGTTGATACATATATCTTGGGAGATATAAAACCTGTAGTAAAGGCAACAGGCACTTTAACAGGCATCAATAAATATTGATTGCCATTAGTCGTCCTAGCATCTTGTGCATCAGTAAAGCTTAGTAAACTCGATAATGCGATGGACTGTTTGGTTCTAACAAAGGTAGTATTAGTTACGCGCCAAGCTAAATAGATTAGTGCTAAAAGTAAGGTTAACGCGTGCCAACTTGAAAAGCTAAAAATATCGATATGGTGCCAATGGGCAAAATCTTCGAACCAGCTTATGTTAAAAACTTTATCAAACCCTAACGAGTAAGGCATAAAGTAACCAATACAAGAAAAGGCTATCCACCAAGGTGCACTCACTAGTGACCACAATATAAACTTTTGACTATTAAAACTGACTTGTTTGAGTCTGAACAACACAAAACGAGATACGACAGCAACAGTTGCAATACCGATCACAAATGCAAGCACTGAAACACTGAGCAAATTTAGAACGACTGCCATATCTCCAACTAACATAATTAAGCCCGCTCCTTTCTAAGCTGGCGTTGTTTCTCGATCATTTTTTCTAATGTATCGAGTTGTTCGTCATTAAGCTGTGCCGAAGCAGAACTAAAAGCGGCTATTAAGCTATTTTCACCATCTTCAACAAAGTCACTGGTTACATTTGAAATAAGTTGAGCAATTAAGCCTTCACGATCTACTCTGGCTGAATAACAATACGCATGGCCTTGTTTAGTGCGTTTAAGTAATTCTTTTTTAAATAACCTATCAAGCGTACTTTGGATAGTATTTAACGAATTACCACGAGCTAACCCCAGTACTTTATGTACTTGCTTTGCATCCGCTTCTTTCACATTCCAGAAATGTTGAAGCACTAACTTTTCTAGTTCACCTAACTGCATAACACTTTACTCTATTTAATTCGTTGGCTATATTGTCACAACAAAAACCGATAGGCAATCGGTTTTTTCATTTAAGGACATTATATGGGTTGGCTAATAACTAAGTATTTGATCACCGCTACGGTCATTGTCGCGGCATCGGAGCTAGCAAAACGAAATGATAAACTAGGCGCACTGATAGTGGCGTTACCGACAGTCACCATTTTAACCATGATTTGGTTATATGTTGAAAAGCAACCTGCTGAGAAAATAGCCAATCATACTTGGTACACCTTTTGGTATGTACTTCCGACATTGCCCATGTTTTTACTTTTCCCCATGCTGATCCAACGCTACAGTTTTTGGCTATCGTTACTCATCAGCTCAATAGTAACCATAATTTGCTTTTGGCTGTTTTCGTTATTACTGAAGCAGTTTGGGATTGATTTGCTTCCTTGAGGGTAGCAGAAAGGTCCGTTGTTCGCCCCACAGCCGCCATTAGAATATTTACGTGAACGCGTAATGGGGAAAAGTGAGCAAGAGTAATCTGTCAGAACTGATTACATCGCTGTTAGAGAACTGGAAGATCACGTCCTGACTAATCCACCTCATGCTAATCCACCTCATGCTGTACACATGAGAGTAATCCACCTCATGCAATAGTAAACTAATGATGTTCATAGGCTTCAGATTGCATTCTTACTATTCGCTCATCAAGGTAGTCGTAATATGAGGCCCTGTTCTGAGCAAACTTTAGCGAATGCCGCAACTGTTTTGGCTCACAGGATTTAATTTCTGTGTCTTCAAGTTCAAATTCAGGGAACGACTGCTGATAGAAATACAGTAAGCCTTGCGCTCTCGCAATTTGGTCATTTGATGTTAGTTTTTTGCCTGCCCTTAGTTTATCCAAGTCTGCATGTTTGATGCTGAAACGATAAGGGCGCTCACCATTAATAGACTTAGTTTCCTTTTTCTTCACTACTTGAAGGCCAAACTCTTTCTCTAAAAGTGCTTTTATTGTGCTTGCAGGCTGGGGTTTTGATATTTTTGTGTAATTAAATACCACCTCAAAATATCTCGCTATTGGCACTAGAATGGCATTAAGAACCAATTTTTCTTCAGCTAACCAATTAACAAAACTCACTGCGTCATGGCTGGTCCACTCAGGTGTATCAGATTCAAGTAATCCTGTTATCTTCGCCAGTTTTCCTAACACCAACTTTTTGTAAGCCAGCTCTATTTCTTTAAATTCTATATTGCTTTTTATCAGCTCAATATTAGAGATATGCTGGCGCCCTTGACCAAAGCTGTCAAACGCTAATACTTCTTCAATAAGCATCGGATGACTATGAAGTTGGTAGTGATTTATAAGCTCATAAGTGTAGATTAGCTGCTCTTGTTCTTCCGTATTCCAATGAGAATTAGATAACAGCTTCAAGTACTTATGTTCAGAAACAGGTTCTTCCAAGTTAATTAAAAGATATTGTTCAGATAACGCTGCTTCAGCATTTGATAGCCTTTTTTTTGCAAGCTCTTTATGTTCATCGAAATTAGATCCATAAGTTATTGTGCAACCCAAATGCTCTAACATTAAAAGTGTGTTGGCACAGTAATTTTTAGTCATAAGTCTTTGCTGACGAACTCGCTGAACAATTACGTCAACATACAAATTGTTTTGAAGCTCTTCCTCTTCTGCTGAGCTATTCTTATAGAGTTCCTCTTTAATTAGTTCATCTTTTATTGCTTGATGACTAACTTCAAAATCTACGGGAATATTAGGTTTGTAAAACGAGAGATAAACCTTGTAATTTAACCGAAAACGACCAGTGGATTGAATTATCTGCGTCGGCAATATTGTCTTGTTTGAAAATATATTGACTGAATCCATTTCGACTTGCTCAAAGCTATGCCCTGAAGTAATTGAAGGACTAAATTGGTGAACCTTCTTTTCAATCAATTCTTGATCTATGTTTCTTAAGTATTCTTGTCCTGACTTTGAACGAAGAAACTTTGCATTTGCGCAATAACCAATATTGTTTTCACCTTCCGTTATTGCCTCAAATACCGATTTAAACTTATTGAACTTTTGTTGACTTGCGTCGTTGAAAATAGCCATGGATTCACCAGACTTTCTTGCTTCAATCAGGTTAAATAAGTGCTGCTTATCATCCAAAACATGAATCTTTTTAGCTGGGTATTTGGGTGTTGCGGAGTTGCTGAGGATGTGAATTTTTTTATTTGTCAGTTTTTGTAATTGCTCAATACTCAAATCGCAAAACAACGCATCTGCTAGGATCACTTTTGGCTTATTGAGTAATTTTACGAATTTCGCTAATGCTTGATATCTGCTAGTTAGGGTTTGCCCCATCCGTGCACTTTGAGTGAAGGAATTAATACACTCTTCATATTCGTCCACAATCGTAATTTGGCTAGACTCTCTAATGCCATCGAATTGTAGTGGCATAGTTAATTTGGCCACCCATTAAGAAAGAAATGTTATGCTAATAAGCATACAAATTTGGGTGTAAAA